>CAXSHI010000168.1:0-10673 GCA_964236755.1 uncultured Acetobacteraceae bacterium | reverse complement strand
GCCCGGCAGGGCCTCTTGGGGCGTCGTTGTGGCGGGACGCCCTTCGTCCCGACACTCTCCATGCGGCACGGCGCGCAGCGAAGGGCAAGGGCGGCGCCGCTTGGCGCCGGGACCGGACCCGCGCGCAGCCACGCGCAGCCGCCGCTTGGCGGCGAGCATGGCGAGCACGGGGAGGACCCACCCCTTGCCCGTAGCGAGCACCGTGGCAATCGTGCTGGTTGTCCACAGGGCGAAGTTGTCCACAGGGCGAAGTTGTCCACAGCGGAAAGTTCAAGTTCTCTTAAGTTCAGATTCAGGACCTCAAAACTCTTTGATTTTGTTGTGGAAAAAGTGGGTAGATGGGAGTAAACGGGCGGGTAGATGGGAGTAAACGGGCGGGTAGATGGGAGTAAACGGGCGGGTGCTTCTACGCCAGAACGGGCAGCAAATGGGATAGGTGTTGATACCTTCTCCTATCCGTGTAAGCTTGTGATGTGTCCTCGACCATGAACCAGGTTACGAACGCTACCGGCTTCCCTAAGCCTGCCGAGTTGATCGAGATTACCGGCACGGCCGCCCTTGAGGTGCAGGACCGGGCCATCATGAACATCCTCTACCAGCACGCCCACGATAGTGGGCGGCTGGCCGATGTGCAGGCTGACTGGACCCTGCCGATGACTGCCCTGCACATCTCCAAGCACGAGAGCAACGACAGGCTCCATGCCGCTCTGGATCGCTTGATGCGCGTGATTGTCACTGTGCCCGTGCTGTCGGCCAAGACCGGCGAGCCGCGGCTGATCAAGACGCACCTGTTCGACTTCTTCGACCTGTCCGCGAACGCACACGCCAGCGGCGCTACGATCCGGTTTGGCCTGCCCAAGCAGCTGCAACCGGTGCTGGTCGCCTCCGGCCGCTGGGGCCGCATCAAGGCCGCGACCGTCTGCGCCATGACCAGTAAGTACGCTATCGCACTCTATGAGATGGTCCAACTCCGGGCCGGCATGGATCGCTGTATCGAGACATTCCCGCTGGACCGTTTCCGCGAACTCATGGGCGTACCTAAAGGGGCTTACCAGTTGGGCAAGGATTTCATCCGAGTCATTGATGCCGCTGCTTTGGAAGTTAATGCGCTGGCTGACTACAGTGTGAAAGTCGAAGTCACGCGGCGTCACGCTCGGGCGCCAATCACGTCCGTCACGGTTGCTTGGTGGCGCAAGGAGGGCGACGCTTTCCGGGCTACCTATGCCGAACACCAGCAGCCCAAGCAGGGGCGCGCGGCTCGGCTGCGCGCCGCTGCCGCTGCCGTCGCGGCGCCGGCATCGGCATCGGCAGCGGCCAGGAGGCCTGCTGTAGCCCGTGTGGGAGCGCAACTAGACCTGGAAGACGCGATCAAGGGGATTAGGACATGAGTGAGGCCGGGCCGGTGACGCTAGAGCTGCTGGGCCAGATCCTCCGCGACGTGCAGCGGGAGCTGCGGGAGATGCGCCGGGAGAGGCGCGTCGACATGGAGCTGGTGACCGACTTGGTGCGCCGCGTGAACCGGGTGGATACCCACGTCGGCCAGGTGGACGGGCATATCGGCGATCTGCGCTCCGACCTGGAACTGATGATTCGGGCCGAGCTCATGGGCCGGCTGGGGCAGTTCGAAACGGCAGTGGACCACCGCCTTGACCGGTATGAGGAACGGATAGCCGATCTCGAAGGGCCGTCGCCCGGCATGTGACCGGACGGGCGGCGTAATGGTTGGGGCAAATATCTGCGCCAGCCTAACAACCTGTCGGCGCCCCCGAATACTGCCCCCGGCCAAGTCCTTGCGCCGCCCCCGGCGACGCAGCCCTCCCGTGACTGCTGCGCTACTTCCCCGAGACTTCCGCCTTCTTTCCATAATGCACATTCGGCGCTGCTACGGATGAGTGCAAGCCGCTACACTTAGCCGTTGCTTTGCGTCTTACCCGCACTCTCAAAGTCAATAAACCTTAAGCTTTTGAAACCATTGTTGCACTTGGCCAGCGCCCGCTTTCTACTAAGAATAATACGCATTCGCCTACAATTTCGGCCAACTCAGGTGTAATACCTTCTACGTAGCGTCGAGAAGTCACAACATTAAGTCGGGTCCTCAAAATTGGATCAGTGATTGGATGGCTAGCAAGTGTTCCCTTTAACAAGTCCTCGTGAAGGCTCGGTCCACCTGTAATTGTGGCTCCAACACCGGCATTTACCAGTGCTCGCAACGTCAACGGCGAGTCTATCTCAAGAGCTGGTTGCAAATGTAAACCATGTCGGGCCTCAGCTTTCAGCACAAGGCGGCGGTCGCTATAAGACACTGTTGGCAGGATGAGAGGCAGCTTGGATACATCTCGAAGTCGCAATGAGGGTATTGGGAATGATGTACTCCAGGCAGGAGAGAAGGCGAGCACGAGTTCTTCGTCAAGGAGAGGTGTGACAATCAGATCATCTGTATCCGAAAAATCATACAGTAGAGAAACTTGGACACGGCCGGCCAATGCATGGCTTTCTAGGACGGTAGCGGACGCTTCAATAAACCGGACACGTATCTCCGGCCAGCGTTGGCGAATTTTCTTAAAGATAGCGCCGGTGAGGGATGGCCCTAGTCTTGGCGGCAATCCAATAGTCATTTCGTTATCAGGACGCACATCCTTCCCAAACATGTATATTGTTTTGACCATGGAAAGAATAGACTCGCCAACCTCGGCCACGTTGCGCCCAACTTCTGTAGTGACAACACCACGCGAATGGCGTTGCAAAAGCCCTACACCTATTTCCTGCTCGAACCGACGCATCGCACGACTTAGCTGCGGCTGTGGAATACCAAGCTCTGCCGCTGCGCGTCCATAATGACCAACCCGAGCAAGTTCGATGAACTGCCGTAGCCTGCTAAGGTCTAACTCGGTACCTACAGGCATATTCTACTCCAAAAGATCAGATATTTTAGACATACGCTGCAACGCATCTATCAAGCAGACCCATGTCTAGTGACTAGCATTTACTATCAGCATTTGACGTGCTGCCAATTACGTTCGCGAGCTTGCCACAGCCCGCTCAGACAGGCTTGTAAGACGCGGAGTAGCTCCGATCCAAGAAGCCCAACAGTGAGTGTTTATTGTTGGTGTGGCTTAGATGATACAGTGTCTCAGGGTTACAACTTATCGTGGTCTGGCATGATTGCGACGATTGGTAGGGCGGTCCAATACTCTGCCGAGCCTGGCTGTCCCGAGCCTGTGAGGTAGCGTCGCACGGTGATGTGTCCGCTTCCTGCGGAGCGGGGCTTTGAATGTCCGCCGAACGAACGGCGCTATGAGGAGAAGTTCAATGCGTAAGCTCCTGCTGGCCACGGTGGCCGTGTTGGGTGGGTTGACGGGAGCGGCTGCGGTGGCCGACGCCCAATTGCTGTCCGACACTGCCGGCCAGGCAACGGCTGATACCGCCGGGCAGTCGGCGTCCCCGGCGCCGGGGACGATCACCGTCCGGCTGAACGGCCGCTTCCGTGCCTATGCGGCATACACCACCGACCGCGACACCGACGTGAACGGCAAGCAGGTCGGCTACTCGTTCGGCAACTATGCCCGCTTGTTCCCCGGCTTCGACGGCGTCGCCGCCAACGGCCTGAAGTATGGCGCCAGCCTGGAAATCCGGCAGGACGCCGGCGGCGTGAACGCCCGGACCGGTGGCGGCGCAGCAGGCGGCATCTCCGGGAACAACCCCACCCGTTCCCCGCTGTACTTCCGCCGTGAGTGGGGCTACATCGGCACGGACCAGCTCGGCACGGTCCGCGTGGGTTCGAGCGACAGCGCCAGCAGCCTTTACATGACGGGCAACTTCGAAAACTTCAACGACGGCGGCCTGAACGGCGACATCCCGGCCTTCGTGACGCCGAACAACCAGATTACCTGGCCGTTCGCCGACGTGGGCAACCTGTACACCACCAACAAGATCGTTTACCTGTCGCCGCAGCTTTTCGGCTTTGACGCCGGCGTCTCGTATGAGCCGAACACCGGCAACGTTGACCTGGGCAGCCACTGCGACTCCGGCATCGGCGGCTCCGTCGGGTGCGAGCGGCTGTCGTCCATCAACAACAACGCAGGCAACACCACCGCACCGCCATTCGCGGTCACCACCGCCAGCATAAACGTGGAAAGCGGCCGCCGCCGTAACACGCTGGACGCCCTGCTGCGCTACCGCGGCACCTTCGGCGGCTTCGGCATTGCCGCGACGGCCGGCCTTATCGAGTCGGCCCACGTGGCCGACACCCAGACCGGCGTTGCCTTCGCCACCCGTGCCAACCCCGGCACTGGGCGTCTGAACTACGACGGGCTGAACGTGGGCGACTTCGGCCTGGCCGTCACCTACGGCGGGCTGAGCGTCGGCGGCAAGTATCAGTATGGCCGCTTCAACGGCCAGTGGAGCCTGGCGCCGAAGGGCGTGGCGGACGGCGAGGCCTGGTTGGCCGGCGCATCCTACACCGTCGGGCCGTTCATCATGGGCGCGCACTACCTGAGCTACAAGAGCGCGGGTGACGTGCAGAACGCGCTGCGCGGCCGTCAGCGCCGGGAAGATGGCGTCGCCGCTGGTGCCACCTACTCGCTGGCGCCGGGCCTGTCACTGTTCCTGTCCTACATCTGGACGCAGCGTAAGCAGAACGGCTACGACTTCGCGACCGGCGCTGGCCCGAGCGCGGCCCTTCCCGGCGGCGTGAGCACCCACAACAAGGTGACGGCGCAGGTGATCGGCGTCGGCACCGGCTTCAGCTGGTAAGTTTGCCAGCCGGGGCAGCCCGGTCCGGTTGACAGGGGGCGGTGGGAAACCACCGCCCTTACTTTTTGCCTGTAAACAACCAGCAGAAAAATACCAATGACATACGAACTGGCGGGCTAAAAGCTAAGCGTCGGGTGTCATACGAACAGCTTCCAGCAGCGTTAGGCTCTGCGCCATTACGCGCTCCGTAAGGTCGCTTATCCCTGTCACGTAGAGACCGCTTTGGTGAGCCGCTCTGCGCTACTTTGCGGCTTATAGCAGCGATGTTAGGGTCATCCCGAAGTTCCATTATCGAACTAGCCAGCGCACTACCCAACCCCGCAGCCCTGGTGCTTGCTGGAACCGCTCAGCTTGCGCTCGGGCCTGCGTTGCAGCGGCCTCAGCCGCCCGCAACTCGCCCGTGATTGCCTCCTGCACCCGTTCCGCCGTCTTTGCCCGGGCCACTGCCGAAGCCTCAGCCTGGCGCCCGGCTTCCCGGGCAGCCTCGGCTTCGGCACGGGTAGCGTCTAGCTCGGCCGTCATCGCCTGCCCACGCTGCCGGGCCTCCGCCAGCATAGCGCGGGCTGCTGCTTCCGCCACCCTGGCCGCCGAGGCGTCCGCCTGGGCCGCTTCCAGGGCTGCAGCCTGCTCCGGGTCTGGCGGCAAACTGTTGGTACCGCGCGCCAGCACCTCCCGCGCATAGGGGCGGCGGTCCTTTGGCACCCAGCCCGACACCTGCGCCATGCCGGCCTCGTCGCGTCGTGCCCGCAGCCGCTCCTTGCGCTCCCGCCCCGTCTTGTCCTCGCCGTCCATAGAGACAGAGTAGCCTGTCCCTATGAGTAGGGGGTCCGGTAGCAACGGAACCGGAAGTGCGTTTCAGCCGAGCGTGCCAAGCTAACCTATTGATGCTGCATCCCTAACCCAGAAAACCACCTTTGATGCAGAGCGCCGCCGGCTTACCGAAAGCTTGGTTTTTAGGAGGGTTCAACGTGCATAAACCCGTGCACTTATCTCTCGCCAGCAAACCATGGCCGTTCAGGCTCTGAAATGCACTTTTGGTTCGGTTGCTACCGGACCCCCTACTACTGTGTGAACCACATCCGCGAGAACCATGCGGCGTTCACGGCGGCCGGCGGGCGCGCGGCGCTGCACATGCTGGCAGGCGTGCCCCATGACGGTCACCGGCTGGCAGCCTACCCCGACCGCTGGACGAACCTGGCAGCCGAGTACCTGAACAACCTTCCCCGGTAGCGGGCAGCATGACGATGCACGGCCTTTCTATGTGGCCCTGCTCGGCAAGGGTGCGAATCGCGGCGTTAAACGCGCGGATGCCAGCGAGCTGCCCCGACGTGTTTTGGAACCACCACGCGGTATACCCCCAATTACAGGCCCTGCGATACCACGCACAGGCTACTTCCTCCGCTGATGCTGGAGTCTGGGGAGCAAGCGAACGGAAGACCTATGTAAGGCCGTGTCGCACAACTTGTCGCGGCGACTTGCCCTTCTGCGACATACATTTGCAACAGAAAAACGCCTGGCCTGCTTGAGGTCTGGTCGCGGTCGCGGAACTTAGGAATTGTGCGAATGTTCCGCAGTCACTGGCCGGACCGGGCTTACATAGTTTCCCGTTTGCTTGCTTCCCAGACCCCTGTTTGCCCGGCAGGCTTGGTTCAGTCCCAACCTAACCATCGGCGCCACGTAGGCCGCCGGGCCTCGGCCAGCATTTCCCGCACGCCTCCCACCTCGGTTTCCGCGATGGATGCTCGGGCTACAGCGGCCGTTAGTTCCCGCCCCTGCCGTTCCGCCCGTTCCTCTGCCCTATCCAGGCGGGCTTGCAAGTCCTTCACCTGGCCACGTAGGATGCCTGCATAGGCATCCTGCATAGCTGCATGGGCAGGCGGTCCCGTGCGCACCTCGGTGGGCTGCATAGGTGCAGCATCGTCCGGCAAGTCCAGCATCCACTGGCCACGATTGTCCCGGACGGCGGATATTTCGCCCTTCCGTATTCGGCGGCGGACGGTGTCAACTGACACTCCGAGGCAGCCAGCGGCTTCCATGATGCCCATGCGTGTCAATGCAGCCGCGCCCTCTTGCATAGCCTAGCGCCATGCTAGGCAAAGCATCGCAGATGGGCCGATGCACAGGCAAGCTGCATATGGCAACATAGGCAGCCTTGAGGCATGGCGGTCCCGCAGTTAGGGCGCTCGGCCACCCGGCACGATGGACAGAACCGGCGGCGCAGCCTCTTGCGCCTGATCCCGCTCTGCTCCGGCCAAATGGGTAGCTACCCGCGGGTTCATGAAGTAGCGGACCAGCCCTGGCCCGCGCATCCCGGCCACCTTCCCTCGACGGCGGATGATGGCACCGCAGGCTTCAAGTTCGCCCATGATCCGGGAGATGTTGTCGGCGTGCTCGCCTAGCTGTTTCGCCATCGTGTCTCTGGAAAGCAGGATTTCCCCGGTGTCGTCCCGTAGGTGCTGGAAACACATTGCCCATAGCTGCACGGCGACCAGTGGCCGGCTAGAGTGCCCGACCAGGTGCTGCACTACGGCGTTGTTCTGTGCGGGACTTAGCATGACAAATGTCCATCGTGCGTGTGACACGGTGCGCTTGGCAACGACCCCGAACAGGTCACGCATTAGGCCAAGGGGTAGCTCTACTTGGGCCTCGATCTCTTGCAGCGCAGCCCGCAGCCGTTCGGCTTGATCCCGGCGCAGCCGTTCGGGCTTGGTGGCCAGGATCGTGATCGCAGCCGCCATGTGGGCAACCCTCCATTACCTGTCGCCAGGCGACAGTTAGTCCTGTCGTGGGGCGACAGGTAATGCAGCCCCTTTGGCGTGGCATGTCAACGGCTTATCGGATCGAGGGCTGTGCAGACTCTTATCTAAGATAAGCTCCTGCCCTGTAGTCCCTCCCTCATTGGTGGATAAGTCGCCGCTGGACGCTACGATGCGGTCTAGGTGCGTAGCCCATCGAGATACAAACGCAACTGGTCTCGCCGGGATGGGTCCAGCCGAACAGGGGCGCGCGCAGCGGGATTGGTCTGCTGGATCGGTGCTGCGTCATGGTGCGTCCTCGTCGGCTTGGGTGTGGCGACTCTGCACAGAAGCGGATTTGCGCCGCGCAAACCCGTTGGCCCGCTGCACCACCGGTGCAATGGTGCATCTACCACTTCCTCACATGAACCTGACGCGACCTTGGCGAGAGCCTGACGTGCCCCTGGCAGGAACCTGGCGCGACCCTGGCAAGCCAACCATGCGCCCGTGACTGCGGCCCCGAGGTGAGGATAGGCCCGTTCGCGCCAGAGCGGGCGATCTTCCCGTCATGAGCGACGAACTCCTCAACCGCATACTAACCAAGGCTTCCACCGCCTCCTATCGAAGGCGCTCCGTCGCTTATCGCTGGCTCCGCGAGCGGCATGACCGGCTTGCGCCGGCGCTGAACAAGCTCGACCCGGCACTGGGCGAGCTTGCGAAGGAAATGGCGGAGGGTGGCATCACTGGTGGCCGGGGAAACGTACTCACCGCCAAGTCGCTCATGACGATCTGGCAGCGGGTTTGCCGCGATCTTCAAGCCGAAACCGCAAAGGCTGATCTCGCCAAAGCGCAGCAGGCAGCTGCGGTAAAAGCGCGAGGTGGCCACCCGTCCCGCCTTCCGGTCACCTGGCGGCCGCCTGTGGCCCAGCAAGCAAGGCCGGTGGCGGTGCAGCCCCGCTACCCGCCACCGGGCACACCCGCGCCTGCGTCCACGCCCCAGGCGGCGGCGCCGGAGCTGAACGACAAGGCGCGGGCGATGCTGGACTCCCTCGACCGCCAGCTCGCCCACCGCGACCGCTTCATCAACCCACCCAAGCGCAAGGATTGAACCCATGTCAGAAGTTGTCACCCCGCCCGAGGACCGCCGGCCCGTCGTGATCGTGGTCGTCGGCCGCCAGCGCGTCGGCAAGACCACCTTCCTCAACACCACCGTGCAGTTCCTCCGGGCGCATGGCGGGCAGGTCGTCGTGTGGAACGCCGACAAGCTCAACCAGACCTACAGCTTGTCCATGTTCTCCGGCGACGTGCTGGAGCCTCTCTCGCCTGACGCCGAGGAGGTGAAGTCGTGGTTGGAGGAGCGGTTTATCCACCTGGCCGAGCACCGCTACGACGCCGTGCTGGACATCGGCGGCGGCGACACCCCCCTGGCCCGGCTGGTGGAGGAGGTGCCCATCGTCCGCACGCTGGAGCGGCGCGGCATCCGCGTCGTGCTCGTGCATGTGCTCGGGCCGGAGATGGCCGACTTGGACTACCTCCAGCGGTTCATGGCTGAGGACCTGCTCGCGCCGGAAGCAACGCTCGTCGTGCTAAACGAGGGCCTGGTCTTGACCGGCCGTTCGGCGGCCTTTGCGTTCTCTCATGTGCAGCGCCACCCGGCGTTCCTCAGCGCCGGGTCGAACGGGGCGCAAGTGGTGCTGATGCCGCGGCTGTCCTGCATGTCCCAGGTCACGGACCGGCACCTGACGTTCGCCGAGGCCATGAACGGCGTGACCAAGCCCGGGACGCCGGCATTGTCGTTCTTCGACCAGGAGCGAGTGGCGCTGTGGTGGGAGCGGGAGCTGCCTGGCTTCTTCGGCGCGATCCCAGCCTTGTGGCTGCCCGCGATGCCCGGCTTCACCCTGCAACCGTCGAGCGTGACCGAGGGCACGCTCCCTGCCCCGGACAGGAAGAAGCGGGGTGCGGCCCATGGCTGAGCCGGTGCAGAAGATCACGGCAGGCACCGTGGCCGCCCAAGGCGACCCGGCGGTCGAGACCGAAGCGGCGAAGGCCGCGCTGGAGCTGGAGCGCCTGGTGCATCAGACGGAGGTCGCCGCCCGGGACTGGGGCGTGCGGCCCGACCACCTGGAGGGCCGGTTCATCTCCGCCCTGCTGAGCACGCTGACCTGGCTGGGCCGGCTGATCCAGGCAGCCGCGGCCGACCTGAAGGCTGCGGCCAAGGAGAACCGCGCAGCCTCGGCCGCAGACCTTGACGCGCTGCGCAAGGCGAGCGCAACGGCGGTCAAGCTCCAGGAACAGGCGCAAACCGCGCTCGCTGTCACGGACGTGCAGGTGAGCAAGGTGGTGACCAGGTTCGTGGACTCCGTGTCGCCGCAGATCGTCAAGCAGATCAGCGAGGCGGTGGTGCTGCGCGAGCGCCGGCGCAACCAGGATGCCCTGTGGGGTCGTGCGGCGGGGATCGCCTTCGGGGCAATCGGGTTGGTGCTGGGCGGCTACTTCTGGGCTGCCTGGACGCCTGACCCCATGGCTGCCGCGGGTGCGGGGGCGCTGGAGCGGATCAGGCAGTGCCAGGCAACCCCGATCAAGGATGCCCGCACCGGCGAACCCTTCTGCGCCCTCAAGTCGCTGCTGTCTCCAACGTAGAAGAGGGCCGTGCGTGCCAACCCGAGCAACCCGCCCTTCCGGGCCGTTCGGGCTGGTGTAGCGTGCAGTGGGAACTGCTGGCGTTGGTCACTCCTCGAATGGGTCTATCCTCACCTCGCGGTCGTGGCCACGGGCGCATGGCTGGCTTGCCAGGGGCACGTCAGGCTCTCGCCAAGGTCGCGTCAGGAAGCGGTAGATGCACAATTGCACCAGTGGTGCGGCGGCGAAGGGACTGGCGGCGCGCTTGGGGAGGACGCTGAGGCCCCTCCGGCGCCGGGACGGACCCCCCCCCACACTCTCGTATCCCTGGACTACCCTGGCACGCCTTCCTGGCGGCTTTCCGGCCCATCCCGGACAGGCGGCCGGGATGGGGAGGGCCGTATCAACCCGACTCGCCCCCTTCCTGTCAGCCCTTTGTTCGACGCCCGGCCCGGCAGGGCCTCTTGGGGCGTCGTTGTGGCGGGACGCCCTTCGTCCCGACACTCTCCATGCGGCACGGCGCGCAGCGAAGGGCAAGGGCGGCGCCGCTTGGCGCCGGGACCGGAC
>CAXSHI010000167.1:0-10684 GCA_964236755.1 uncultured Acetobacteraceae bacterium | reverse complement strand
GCCAACGTTCACGCGCACGTCCACCAGTTGATAGCTGCCGATCTGGGTGCCGACCGCCTCGGCCATCCCCTTCAGCTCGCGTGGCGGGATCTCGCCAAGGTTGCGCCCCGCGAAGGGAACGCCGCTGATCGTCTCGACCGACGATTCGACGTTTCCGGTTGCAAGTTTCCGTTGCAGCTCAGAGATTTGGCGCTCGAACTTGCGCCGGTCCTCGATGAGTTGGCCAACGCGGTCTACCACCTCAGCCGGGCTCGCCCGCAAGAGGTTGGCGACCTCCGACATCCGCTGGTCAACCTCGGCGACGGCGGCGAGGGCGGCGTCCCCGGCCACTGCCTCGATGCGGCGCACCCCGGCGCTGACGGCGCCCTCGCCCACGACGCGGAACAGGCCGATGTCGCCAGTCCGGCGAACATGCGTGCCGCCGCACAACTCGACCGAGAATGCCCGGCCGTCCGCAACCGGGCCGCCCATCGAGACGACGCGGACCTCGTCGCCGTATTTCTCGCCAAACAACGCCATCGCTCCTTCGGCCACCGCAGTTTCCGGGGTCATCAGCCGCGTCGTGACCTCGCTGTTCTCGCGCACGCGCGCATTCACCTCCGCCTCGACCAGGGCCAAGTCCGCCCGGCTGATCGGCGTGGGCTGGCTGACATCGAAGCGCAGGCGGTCCGGGGCGTTCAGGCTGCCTTTCTGCGTCACGTGCGGCCCCAGGCGCTCACGAAGTGCTGCGTGCAGCAAGTGCGTCGCGCTGTGGTGTGCCCGGATGGCGCTGCGGCGCGCATGATCGACCGCGGCGATGATGGAGGCGCCCGGCACGGCCGTCCCGCTCTCGACTGTCCCGAGATGCACGACGAGGTCGCCCAGCTTTTTCTGCGTGTCCTTGATGCGGATGCGCAGCCCCGCCCCGGTCATCACCCCGGCGTCACCAACCTGGCCGCCGCTCTCGGCGTAGAACGGCGTCTGGTTCAGCACCACGGCAACGGCCCGGCCTGTTTCGGCCTTGTCCAACACCACGCCGTCGCCCACGAGCGCCACGATCTCGCCCCCAGAAGTTTCGGTGGTGTAGCCGAGGAACTCCGTAGCGCCGGTCCGCTCGCGTATGTCGAACCATACGCGCTCGGTCGCGGCGTCGCCCGATCCGGCCCATGCCGCGCGCGCGCGTGTCCGCTGCTCCCGCATCGCGGCGTCGAACCCGGCCACGTCCACGGCCCGCCCCTGCTCGCGCAACGCATCCTGGGTCAGGTCGAGCGGAAAGCCGAACGTGTCGTACAGCTTGAAGGCAACATCCCCGGGCAGGGCGCTGCCCTCGCCGAGCCGCCGGGTCTCTTCGGACAAAAGGCCGAGGCCGCGTTCCAGCATCGCCTTGAATCGGCCCTCTTCCAGCCGCATCGTCTCGACGATCAGCGGCTCGGCGCGCGGCAGTTCCGGATAGGCCGCACCCATCTGGCGGACCAAGGCAGGCACCAGGCGGTGGAACGACGCTTCCTTCGTACCCATCATGTGCAGATGGCGCATGGCTCGGCGCATGATGCGGCGCAGGACGTAGCCGCGCCCGTCCTTTGACGGAAGCACGCCGTCGGCGATCATGAACGACACGCTGCGGAGATGGTCGGCCACCACCCGATGGCTGATCTGGAACGGTCCGTCCACCGCCTGTCCAGTCACCTCCGCGCTGGCGACCACCAGGGCGCGCATCATGTCGATGTCGTAGTTGTTGTGCTTGCCTTGCATGACGGCGACGAACCGCTCGAACCCCATGCCGGTGTCGATGGACGGGTGCGGCAACGGCGTGCGGGTACCAGGCGGCCCCTCCTCGAACTGCATGAAGACGAGGTTCCAGATCTCGATGAAGCGGTCGCCATCCTCATCGGCACTGCCGGGCGGCCCGCCGGGAATACTGTCGCCATGGTCGAAAAAAATCTCCGAGCAAGGGCCGCATGGTCCAGTATCCCCCATGCGCCAGAAGTTATCAGCCGTGGCGATCCGTAGAATGCGGCTGTCAGGCAACCCGGCGATCTTGCGCCACAACTCAGCGGCCTGCTCGTCTTCCGAGTACACCGTCACCAGCAGCTTTTCCGGCTTGATGCCGAAGTCCCGGGTCAGAAGGCTCCAAGCCTGCTCGATGGCGACCGGCTTGAAATAGTCTCCGAAGCTGAAATTGCCCAGCATCTCGAAAAATGTGTGATGCCGGGCCGTGTAGCCGACGTTATCGAGATCGTTGTGCTTGCCCCCTGCCCGCACGCATTTCTGCGCCGTGGTGGCGCGAACATAGGAACGCTTCTCCTGCCCGGTGAAGACGTTCTTGAACTGTACCATCCCGCTGTTGGTGAACAGAAGGGTTGGGTCGTTGAGCGGCACAAGGGAACTGCTCGGAACCACCTGATGACCGTGGCCCGCAAAGAATTCGAGAAAAGTCGCGCGGATGTCGTTGCTGCTTGCCATGGCGGAGACGGGTTGTCCTAGAAGGATGCAACCCAGTCCCTACCCCAGGCGACACGCGCTGTCATCCGCGCGGTGGCTAAGGGATCAGTGGTTCTTTCCACGCCCGGTTTTCTGTTGCAGGGCGTCAATCTTTAACGAGGCGTCAGCCTTGCTCAACGAGGGGTCGAATTCTTCCCCGGCCTCCTCGCAGAGCGTCTTCAGGTAGCTTGCCTGCGCCCCGGTCATCGTCTCGTTCCCGGTCGTCCAATCGTGCGGATCCTTCTCGACGTTCGACGGCGTCGCCTGATCGTCCGGTGCAGCTTTAGGGTTTGTGCTCATGATGACCTCGATGTTGAAAGCTTGCTTGGTGTTCCATCACCGCTGATACGGCAGCGGAAGCAGGGCGCTGACCGGCACCTTCTGCAAGCCGGCTGCCGTGCTGATGATGACGAGCGCGGCCGCGTCGTAGTCGGTCAGGTTTTCGCGGCACGCGCCGCACGGCGACACGACCGCGATCTCCTGGATCGCTTCCTCCGGCTTGGGGTGCCGGACGGCCACGGCGCATTCGATGGTGCCGTCCCCGTCCATCACCGCGCGCCCCAATGCGATGGCCTCCGCGCAGATCGAGAGTCGCCCGACCGTGGCGCCCAAGTGCACGCCCGTCCATATCCGCCCGTCCCGGCTACGCAGCGCCGCGCCGACGGTGTGCCAGAACGGCCGATAATGCCGAAGCAGCACGGCCCGGGCCGCCTCGACAAGCTCGTGATCCGCAGCCGTCAGCAACGAAGTGCCAGGCAGTCCCGGCGCCGCAGGGTTCGGCAACGCGGGCCTAGTCGGCCGCCTCGGCGTCGTCGCCCTCCTCCGGTGGCGCCAGCATCGAGTTCGCCACGACGCCGGACTGCTCCCGCACCTTTTTCTCGATCGCCTCAGCCATGTCCTTGTGGTCGCGCAGGAACTGCTTGGCATTCTCGCGCCCTTGGCCGATGCGGGTGCTGTCGTAGCTGAACCAGGCGCCCGACTTCTCGACGACATTCGCCTTCACGCCCAGGTCGATCAGCTCGCCGACCTTGCTGACCCCCTCGCCATACATGATGTCGAACTCGACCTGCCGGAACGGCGGCGCCAGCTTGTTCTTGACCACCTTGACCCGGGTCTGGTTTCCGACGACCTCCTCACGGTCCTTGATCTGGCCGATGCGCCGTATCTCCATGCGGATCGACGCATAGAACTTGAGCGCGTTGCCCCCCGTCGTCGTCTCGGGGTTGCCGAACATCACGCCAATCTTGAGCCGGATCTGATTCAGGAAGATCAGCATCGTGTGCGACTTGGCGACGCTGCCGGTCAGCTTGCGCAAGGCCTGGCTCATCAGCCGGGCGTGCAGGCCGACATGAGTGTCCCCCATCTCGCCCTCAAGCTCGGCACGCGGCACGAGGGCGGCGACGCTGTCCACCACCACGATATCCACCGCGCCGGACCGCACCAGCGTGTCGCAGATCTCCAGCGCCTGCTCGCCGCCGTCCGGCTGGCTCAGCAGCAGGTTGTCGACGTCGACGCCGAGCTTGCGGGCGTAGATCGGGTCGAGCGCATGCTCCGCGTCGATGAACGCGCAGGTGCCGCCGCGCTTCTGCGCCTCCGCCACCGCGTGAAGCGCGAGGGTCGTCTTGCCCGAACTCTCCGGACCATAGATCTCGATCACCCGGCCGCGCGGCAGGCCGCCGATGCCGAGGGCCAGATCCAAACCCAGCGAACCCGACGGGATCGTCTCGATCTGCTGGTCGCCGGCCTTGGCGCCCATCCGCATGATGGAGCCTTTGCCGAATGCCCGCTCGATCTGCGTCAACGCCGCATCGAGCGCCTTGTTCTTGTCCATGTCCGATCCTCATCCCGCCCGTTCGCCCGGCACAGTGTCACACCAGCAAACGAAACCGCAACTATCTGCTGCACTCGTCAAGCGAGTCTGAAATAGGCGGCAGCAGCCCTCCATGCAAGAACAGAAAGCGAACTTTACGAACGGTTTCCGGCTTGGCCGCGCAGCCGCCAGACATAGGCGATGATCTCGGCAACCGCCTGGAAATGCTCTGCGGGCACCTCCGCTTCCAGTTCCAGCGTGTGCAGCGCCCGGGCCAGCGGAGGGTTGGCCACCAACGGCACCCCATGCTTGGTGGCCATCGCACGAATGCGTGCGGCAACCTCGTCCATCCCCTTGGCCACCACGCGCGGCGCGGCCTGCGCGCCGCGGTCGTAGGCGAGGGCGACGGCGTAATGGGTCGGGTTGGTAATGACGACAGTTGCCGAAGGCACGGCCGCCATCATGCGCTGCCGGGCGCGGGCCATGCGCATCTGGCGCAGCTTGGCCTTCAAGCGCGGGTCGCCCTCGCTGTCGCGGTGCTCATCTTTGATTTCCTGTGTCGTCATCCGCATGCGCTTAGCGAAGCGGAACCGCACCCAGCCCACGTCCAGCACCGTGATGGCCGCCTGGCAGGCTAGCACCAGCACGCAAAGGTGGATCAGGTCGCGGGTCAGCCGGTCCACCAGGCGTTCCGGCGGCCACATGACCGAGGCTGTGGCCCCAGGCAGCGCGTCCGCCAGGGCGCGCCATGCCGCCCAGGCGAGGACGCCGATCTTCGCCAGCGACTTGATCGCCTCGATCAAGTTGTTCAGACCGAACAAGCGCGACAAGCCGCGCTGCGGGTTGAGCCGGGACAGGTCGGGGACCAACGCCTTGCCGTGCAGCAGGCCGCCGGTCTGCAGCAGCACCGACGCTCCGCCCGCCAGCAAGATCGCGCCGATCAGCGGCCCGGCGGCCATCAGCAGCGCCCAGCCGACATCGTGCAGCGCCGCCTCCGGCGTCGCGTCCATGGAGCTTAGCATGCGGACAAGCCGCACCGAAAGGTCGCGGGCCAACCCGGGACCCGCCATCGCCAGCACCAGCGTCGCGGCCCCAAGCCCGGCGAGGACGGGCAGCTCCCGCGACAGCGGCGCCTCACCGGCCTCGCGGGCGCGCCGGAGCCGGGTTTCGGTGGCCGGCTTGTCGCGGTCTTCGCCCTCCGCCCCCTCCGCCATGGCGCGATCCTGACCCTAAAGGCCGGGAAGGCCGGACCAGGCGATGTTCACCGCCTCGGTCCATGCCCCCAGGATGTGCGACGCCAAGACGCCCAGCAGCACGATGCCGCCCAGGATCTGCCCCGGCGTGGCCGCGGTATAGACCTGCAGCTGCGGAACCAGGCGCGCCAGCAAGCCCAGCGCCACCTGGAACACCAGTCCCGCCAAGAGAAACGGCGCCGAAAGCCGAAGCGCCAGGCCGAAACACGCCACCAGCGCGCCCGTGATGCTTTCGGTCAGCGGCCCCGCCGGCAGGGCGGAGCCTGGCGGCACCAGCTGGTAGCTCCCGGCCAACGCGGTCAGCGGCAGGGCGTAAAGCCCGGTCGAGAGGATCACGACCGGCGCCACCAGGCCGAACAGCCGGGACAGGGCGGCGGATTGGCCTCCCAGCGCCGGGTCCTGCTGCACGACGCTCGACAGGCCCAGCATGTAGGACACGACGGCGCCGGCCATGCCGAGCGCCAACGCCGGCAGCCGAGCCAGCCAGCCAAGCAGGGCGCCAACCAGCAGCTCGGTCGCCACCATCGCGGCCCCGCCCAAGCCGATCTCGGGCACGGCGGGCACCAAGGGCGCCACGGCCGGCACCAGAAGCACGGTGATCGCCAGCGTCAGCCCGGCGCGAACGATGGGCGGCGGCTCGGCCTCCCCCAAGCCCGGCAGCAGCATGACCGCCATCCCGGTGCGGGACAGCACGAGGGCGAAGGCAAACGCCCAGCCCGGCAGCGCCGCCAGCAGCGCCGCATCATCCACCGCTCATTCCCCGCTGGACGCCGGCGGTCATTGGCCGCCGACGACGATCAGGCGATCCATCAGCACATGGGTATAATCCGCCAGGCTGGATGCCATGAACGGCCCCAGCAGCGCCAGCGCGCCGCCCAGCACCAGCAGCTTCGGCAGGAACACAAGGGTGGCCTCGTTGATCTGCGTAACCGCCTGGAACAGCGACACCACCAACCCGACCGCAAGCGCCGCGACCAGCAGCGGGCCGCCAAGCTTCAGCACGATCCACAGCGTTTCCCGAAGAGACGCCGCGATCTCGACGTCGTCCATGTCAGATCGGCATCCGCATGACTTCCTGGTATGCCTGCACGACGCGGTCGCGGATGGTGACGGCGGATTGCAGCGCCAGCTCCGCGCGGGAAACGGCCGTGACGACCTCCGTCAGGTTGCCGCCCCCGGAGATCGCCTGCATGGATTGCGCGTCCGCTTGATGCCCGGCATCGACGACGGAGCCGAGCGCCTTGGTCAGCATGTCGCCAAAGCCTGACGTGGCCGCCCCGCCCTCCCCCGGCACAGCGCCGCTCTGCACGCGCGCATAGGCGCCGGCGGCGCCGGCCGGGGTGACGGTGACGACCGGGATCGTCATTTCAGCATCTCAATCGTGCGGGTCAGCATCGACCGCGTCACCTCCATCACGTTCATGTTCGCGCTGTAGCCGCGCTGCGCCTCCCGCATGTCCATGACTTCGATGAAGCTGTTGACGTTGGGCGTGCGCACATAGCCCTTCGCGTCGGCCGCGGGGTGGGACGGGTCGAAACGGGTGGGCAGCTCGCCTTGATCGGGCGCGATGTTCTTGACGCGAACCGTGGTGGTGCCCAGCGCCTGGTCCATCCGGTTCTCGAACGTGATGACCTTGCGGCGGTATGGCTCCGCGCCGGGCGTGGAGCCGGTGGTGTCCTGGTTGGCCAGGTTTTCCGCAATGGTTCGCAGCCGGGCGGTCTGCACGTCCATGCCGCGGGCCGAGATTGTGAGCGCCTTGGTGATGTCCATGGCCCCTACCCCGCCCGGCCCAGGGCGGTGCGGAACATTCCCTGATACTTGCGATACAGGTTCGCCACCAGCTCTTGCGTGTTTGACGTGTCGGCAACTTTGGTCAATTGGTCCTCCATCGAGACGCCGTTGCCGTCCGGGGAACGTTCCCGCGGCCGGGTTGGCCGGTCGAATTGCGCGGTCCCGGCGACGGCGATGTGCATGGGGTCGGTGCGAACCAGCGCCGCGGCCGGGTCCGCGTGCGCCAGGGCCTTGGCGAACGGAGCCAAATCCCGCGGCTGGTAGCCTGGCGTGTTGGCGTTGGCCACGTTCTGCGCGAGCAGCTCCTGCCGCCGTCCGACCCAGGCAAGGCGCTGCTCAGCCAGGCGGAACAAGCCGATGTCGGCGGAGCCTACTGCGTTCGGGTCCATCACATTCCCCTGTGTTCTCGCGGGCAGGATGCACGAATTTGGTTAATGCGACGTTTAAGCGAATCAACAACGAATCGGTAACCATTTATTGTCATGCTGCGGACATGACGAACCCGACCCCTTCTGACGACTCAAGCTTCTGGCCACGGCATGCCCATGATGCCGTGACGGACGTCGCAAGCCTGTCCAAGGCTTTGCACGACACGGTGAACCTCGCCGCCGGCCTGGCCACGGGCGGGCGCCGGGTTGACGTGAGCGGACTCGACCGCTCCGTGGGCCTGCTCTGCGCAAAGGCGCTCGATCTGCCGCCGGCGGAAGGCCGGACCGCTTGCGCTTTGCTGTTTTCGTTGCTTAATCGTATAGATGCGCTCAGCGTGGCGCTGCGGGCCGTGGACCCGCGATGAGTCCTTAACGGCAAAAGGCCGCCTGATGTCCGCTTTGATCCAAACGGTCGCGATGGCTGGAGCGGCGCTGGCTGCGGTGCTCGGCGTCATCGTGTTGGCCGGGCGCGGCGCTCGCGTGCTGCGGCTCGGCCAGCCAGCCGCCGGCCGCCGGCTTGTGTTGGGGGAGGCCTTGGCCCTAGACCGAACCCGGCGGCTGCAGCTGGTCTCCTGCGACGGGCGCGAACTCCTTCTGCTGATCGGAAGCGGCTCCGAGCAGGTGGTGAGTTGGCTGCCCCCCACGGCGGCTGCGTCGGGAGCAGGCCCATGAGGCAGGCGTCCTGGCTTCTCGCCTGCGCGGCGCTGCTCGTCCTGACGCTGGCGCCATGCCTGGCCCACGCGCAATCGGTCAACATCGACCTGGGCGCATCCGGACAGGCGGGCGCGACGGGCCGGCTCGTGCAGCTGACCGCCTTGGTGACCGTGCTGTCGCTCGCGCCCAGCCTGCTGGTGATGGCCACCGCATTCACCCGGATCGTCATCGTGCTCTCGCTGCTGCGGAGCGCCATCGGCGCGCAAGGCACGCCGCCCAACACCGTGCTGATCGGCTTGGCCCTGTTCCTCACCTATTTCGTCATGCAGCCCGTGATGGATCAGTCCTGGACAAACGGCCTGCAGCCGATGATGCAGGGCCAGGTGGGCGAGATGGAGGGGCTGCGGCTGACTGCGGAGCCGTTTCGGTCCTTCATGGCCGCCAACGTCCGGGGCGCCGATCTGCAGCTTTTCCTCGACTTGGGACGGATCCCGGCTCCGCCCGCCCCGGACCAGGCGCAGTGGCGCGCCCTGGTGCCTGCTTTCATGATCGGCGAGATGCGGCGCGCGTTCGAGATGGGATTTCTGCTCTACCTGCCGTTCCTGGTCATTGATCTCGTCGTCGGCAGCGTGTTGATGAGCCTGGGCATGATGATGCTTCCGCCCAACGCGGTGTCGCTGCCGTTCAAGCTGATCTTCTTTGTGCTTGTGGACGGCTGGCGGCTGGTGTCCGGCAGCTTGGTGCAGGGGTTCGCGACATGACGCCGGGTCGGCTCGGGCGCTTCAACCTCTGGGGTCCGCGTCGGCGCCGGCCTTGAGGCTTGCCGCGGCACGGCATACAGCTCCGTCTCCGAACGGGCAGTCAGCCCACGAAGCGGGGGACATGCGGTGAAGGCAATCGTGATCGACAAGAGCGAGGGCGGCCAGCAGGCTGGCCTGCGCGACTTCGACGAGGCCGGGCTGATGGAGGGCGACGTCACCGTCCGCATCTCGCACTCCTGCCTGAACTACAAGGACGGCCTCGCATTGACCGGCAAGGCGCCGGTCGTGCGCCGCTTCCCGATGATTCCCGGCATCGACTTCGCGGGCGTGGTGGAGGCGTCGTCGCATCCCGGCTACAAGCCCGGCGACGCCGTGCTGCTGAACGGCTGGGGCACCGGCGAGACCCATCTCGGCGGCTACGCGGAGCGGAGCCGGGTCAAGGGCGAGTGGCTGGTCCCGCTGCCCCCTGGCCTCACGGCCGCGCAGGCTATGGCGGTCGGGACCGCGGGCTACACCGCGATGCTGTCGCTGATGGCCATCGAGCGGCACGGCCTCACGCCCGATGCCGGCCCGGCGGTGGTGACGGGGGCCGCCGGCGGGGTCGGCTCGGTCGCGGTCGCCTTGCTGCACCGGGCGGGCTGGCGGGTGATCGCCTCCACCGGGCGGATGGGGGAGGCCGAGTACCTGACGGGCCTCGGCGCGCACGAGGTCATCGACCGGGCGGGCCTGGCCAGCGCGCCGAAGCCGCTCGCCAAGGAGCGTTGGGCGGCGGGCGTCGACTCGGTGGGATCGACCACGCTGGCCAACCTGCTGTCCATGACCCGCTACGGCGGCGCGGTCGCGGCGTGCGGGCTGGCGGGCGGCATGGACCTGCCGGGATCGGTCGCGCCGTTCATCCTGCGCGGCGTGGCGCTGCTCGGCATCGAGTCCGTGATGGCGCCCAAGGCGCGCCGGGTCGAGGCGTGGGGCCGGCTGGCCCGGGAGCTTGACCTCGCCAAGCTCGACGCGATGACCCGCACCATCGGCCTGGCCGATGTCCCGAAGGCAGCCGACGAGATCATCGCCGGACAAGTCCGCGGACGGGTTGTGGTCGAGATCGGCGGCTGAGCAGGGCTTGCCTCGGCCATGTCGTTTCCCGACAAACTGACGGCGACGCCATTCAAGAAAGCACCTCACGCGCCCCGCATCCTGCTATAAGCCGCCTGCGCGTGGCAGCACCGTCCTGCGCCCGGCGCACTGACATGGGACCAAAGCCATGAACGCGATTGGCGACGTGCTCGACCGCACCAAGGACCCGCTGCTGCAGTCATATCGGCTGCGGCACCTGACGATGCGCAACCGGGTGATGAGCACGGCGCACGAGCCGTACTACAGCGAAGATGGCATGCCGAAGGACCGCTACCGGCTGTACCACGTCGAAAAGGCGCGGGGCGGCGTGGCGCTGACCATGACCGCCGGGTCTGCCGTGGTGTCGCCCGACAGCCCGCCGGTGTTCGGCAACCTGCTGGCCTACAAGGACGAGATCGT
>CAXSHI010000166.1:0-10734 GCA_964236755.1 uncultured Acetobacteraceae bacterium | reverse complement strand
CCCTCCACCCAAACCGTAAGCGACTGCCCGCCCCATGACTTTCAAAACGGGCTTTGAGACTGAAGCGGATTTTTGATCGTAACATTGCTATTGCAGGGGATGCGCAATGGCGTAATGGTGGACAGACAGAGATTTCAAGAGCCGCCATCTCGAAACAATCGTGTTCTCGCCTTATCAAGTTTGGAAGTCGCCATGCCAAAATTCTTTTTTGATATAGACGATGGCAACCAATGCTTGCTTGACGGCGAGGGCACCGAGTTTCCAGGCTTGCAGGAAGCATGCAACGAAGCGGTGCGCATCCTTCCTGACATCGCTCGTGACGTACTTCCAAATGTCCATCGCAGAGCATTTGTTTCGCTAGTGAGGGATATGGACAGCCAACTGATATTCAAAGCCACATTGTCGCTCAAGATCAAGTGGCTGATTGCCCGGCCCGTCAATGCTACGCCGGAAAAACGCACCAGAAAGCGTATAGCTGCCCAACCCGGTTGAGAGACGACTTGCCCGCATAAGGTTTGTTGGATAGCTTGGTAGGCGCTTTCGCCCCGGCGTGCGGCGATGCCGATTACGGAGCGCACGCCTGCGAACAGGTCAGCGCTCCAGTTGGAGCGGAAAACGCTGGTGACCTTGCGATAAATGGCTGTCGGCCGCAGTTCGCGCTCGGAACCGTTGTTGTCGGCCGGCACTTAAGGATGGTCGAGGAACGTGAATAGGTGCGAGCGGTATTTGCCGTATCGCTTTCGCAGGTGCTGGCCGTCACGGTGGGTGGGCGCCAGTGCCATGACGGCGTCGAGCGTATGTTCGAGACGCCGTCGGTATTCGCGCCGGGTGCTTGGTGCCAGGTCATGGCAACCTCGGCATCGACGTGCAGCTTGCCCCGACGGAACGCCGCGTCGAGCGCGCCCTCACTGATGGCCAGGCCGAACAGCTCCAACAACAGCCGGCACAGTCGTTGGTAGCTGATCGCGTGCACGAAGCGCAGATACATCGACAACGCCACGATTCCGATACTGAACGGCATGCCTGGCTCCAGTCTCTCCGGCACCGGCGCAAGCGTCGTGCCGCCGCAGCACCGGCAACGGCCCGCGTAGCGCTCCACCCGCGTCACCACTGGCGCGATCGGGGGCAGGTCGATCTTGTCGTAGCGTCCGTGCAGCACTTAGTCCGCCTCGCCGAGCGTCGCCTGGCAATATACGCGCTGCGCCGGCCTGGCGCTGACGATCTCATCAGGCGTCACGGTCAGCGCTCGCCCGCCACCGATGCGGCCCAGGCTTTCCGGTCGCGGACCGTGGCGCTTGCTATTCTCTGGCCGGTTCGGCTTTTTGCCCTTCGATGACAGCAGGCTGGAGTTGTCCGGGATCTTCGGCGGTGCCTCAAGCCCTGCTTCCAGCTCCGCAACCCGCACCGTCAACGCCTGAACCTGGGCCCACAGCGCCCGAATCAGCCCATCCTTCTCTTCGTGCGTCAGCTGGCTAAAATCAAGAAACTCGGTCATCCCAGCCTTGGGTCCCAAGCGCTAGGGTTACGTCAAGCTGCCCTGCGCACAGCCTCGCTCACGTCAACTCGCAAGAAGGTTGAGAAACTATGGGGCAGGCGGTGAGAAGAAGGCATCATCGCCGTCGTCATCAACGCCGATGGAGTGCGCCATGTTCCAGCCCAACGACCTGAGCAGGTCCCTCGTCCCCTTTGATCAAGAGACCACCCTTGTTGCTGTCATCGAGCTGAGCCAGTCGAGCTGGCTGATTGCCGGGACTGTTCCGGGCGTTGCACGGCAGCCTTTGAAGAAGATCGTGCCGGACGAGGCGGCCCTGCTGCGCTTGCTGCACCGCTGGCGTGACGAGGCCAGCCAAGGTGGGCACACCATCACGCGCATGGTCGTGGCCTTCGAGGCCGGGCGTGACGGCTTCTGGCTAGCACGGTGGCTGGCCAAGCACGGCGTCGAGACCCACGTCATCCATGCGACCAGCGTAGCGGTCTCGCGCGAGCACAAGCGGGCGAAGACGGATCGGCTCGACATGGCCATGCTGATGCGCGTGTTCCTGGGCTGGCTGCGCGGTGAACGTGGCCACTGCGGCATGGTCGCGGTGCCGACCATTGAAGAGGAGGACGCCAAGCGGCCAAGCCGCGAGCGGGAAAGCCTGGCCGGCGAACGCACCCGCGTCATCAACCGCATGAAAGCGGCCC
This sequence comes from uncultured Acetobacteraceae bacterium, assembly GCA_964236755.1. GTDB lineage: Bacteria > Pseudomonadota > Alphaproteobacteria > Acetobacterales > Acetobacteraceae > CAHJXG01. The sequence goes on along the minus strand of CAXSHI010000166.1, from coordinate 8,550 downwards.
TAGCCCGGCTCGGTATCCGCGGCTTCAAGCCGGAGCTGCGCAAATCTCCGCAACGGCTGGACGCGCTGCGTATGCCGGAAGGATCGCCGATCCCGCCAAACATGCTCGACGAGATACGGCGCGACCTTGCACGGCTGGGCGTGCTGCGCGAGCAGATCGCCGCGATCGAGCAGGCGCGTCTTCAGCGTTTGGAGCAGGCGGCGCCGAACGGGCCAAATGCGATGGTGCGGCTGCTGGCCAGCGTGATCGGGGTCGGCGTCGAGACGGCGGACATGCTGGTGCAGGAAGTGCGGTCGCGTAACCTGCGCGACCGCCGGGCCGTCGCGCGCTACGCCGGCCTCACCGGTTCGCCCGATGAAAGTGGCTCCAAGCGGCGGGAGAAAGGGCTCGCCAAATCCGGCAACGCCCGCGTGCGCCGCAGCCTGATCCAGCTCGCCTGGCGCTTCCTACGGTTCCAGGAGGATAGTGCATTGGCTCAGTGGTTCCAAAGCCGCACCGAGGGTGTCCGGGGCGCACGCAAGACGAAGATGATCGTCGCCCTCGCCCGCAAGCTGCTCATCGCGTTGTGGCGCATGGTCACCTTTGGCGAGATCCCACAAGGCGTCGTGCTGCGCCAACCCGGCTGATGGGCCCACAACAATGAGCATCACCAGACAGAATTCGGTGCCCGCCATGATGGATTGACGGGCCACCGATAACGATCCGAGGTGACGGCAACCCGCGTAGCTGCATGGCTGACACGCCGCGTTGAGAATGGGCCCGCCGCCTCGGAGCCACGCCGCTGAAGCAAATGACTGCTTCATGGTCCAGACCCCGAACCGGGGTCAACCGAATACAAGGTTGCGGCGCGAGGTTCGCGCGCACGGGCGGGCTCCCCTCGGATTGCTGTTCGACTGCGTCATACCGTCATGAGCCTCAGGCCCTGGACGAACGATAGCGCCGATCAGCAGCGGGCATGCCCAGAAGGGTCGACGAAGTCTCAGGAGCTATGGCGACGGACAACTCCCGTCGGCTGCCGAAGCCATTGCAATACGTCACGTAACGGAAACGGGCCCATGCCGACGGGCCGTAATGCGATTGGCGAGCACGCCTTGGGCTGTGAAAAGCGCCAAGCTCGCCGTCACACCCGTCGCTTGAAAACGGCTTGACACCAAAAACTCCATACAAGCAGCTACGAAAGCATTGATAGCTCAAATAGCGCCACGCAGCATACTTTGGGACAGTCCGCCGGGTTTGTGCCCTATGCTGCAACTGCCGCGGTTGGTCGGGCTTTCCGCATTACCCTGGCAAAATCACCTACCTGGTCAAGCACCTGCTTTGCTGTATCCGGCTGCGCCCTGCCTTCCTCATCCAGCGAGGAAACGAGCGTCTCGATCAACACGCTCGCAACAACCGCCGCATCGGCAATCTTTGCCGCAAAGGCCGCCTGTTCCGGGGTACGGACGCCGAAGCCGATCGCGACGGGAAGGCCGGTGTGGACGCGCACGCGTGGGATGGCGCGAGCCAAATCCTCAACTGTAGCAGAACGAGTGCCCGTAATGCCAGTTATGGCTACATGATACACAAACCCGCCCGCCCCCTTGAGCACCAGCGGCAGCCGGGTATCGTCGGTAGTTGGCGACACCAGCGGGATGAGGTCCAGCCCAGCAACTTCAATATAAGGAGCCAGTTCGTCGGCTTCTTCTGCTGGCATATCCACCACAATAAGGCCATCCACGCCGCTGCTCTTCGCATCATAGCAAAAGCGCTCGGCCCCATAAGCAAGGATCGGATTGAGGTACCCCATCAGCACCACCGGAATCTCGTCATCTTCGCGCCGGAAATCCTGCACCATGGCCAGCGTGCCGCCGAGCGTGGCACCCGCCTTTAGCGCCCGCTGCCCCGCGCGTTGGATTGTCGGCCCGTCCGCAGCGGGGTCGGTGAAGGGCACCCCAATTTCGATCAGGTCGGCCCCTGCCGCTGGCATCCCGCGCAGGATCGTCATGGAGGTCGCGAGATCGGGATCAAATGCTTCCAAGAACGGAATAAGCGCCCCACGCCCTTCTGCCCGCAGCCGGGCGAAGCGGGCGGCTATCCGCCCCGAGACGGTCCCGCTCACAACGCTTGCCCGAGATGATGCGCAACCGTGAAGATATCCTTGTCGCCACGACCCGATAGGTTCAACACGATCGTTTCGTCCGCACCCATGGTCGGCGCCAGCTTGGCGATATATGCCAAGCCATGGGCCGTTTCCAGCGCGGGAATGATGCCTTCAAGCTGCGAGCAAAGCTGGAACGCCTGCAGGGCCTCCACATCGGTCGCGGCAACATATTTGATGCGGCCGATGTCGTTTAACCAGGCGTGCTCCGGGCCGATGCCGGGATAGTCGAGGCCGGCAGAAACCGAGTGCGCCTCCGTAATCTGGCCATCCGCATTCTGCAGCAGATAGGTCTTGTTGCCGTGCAGCACGCCGGGCCGGCCACCGTTGATTGCGGCTGCGTGCGCCCCACTGTCCAACCCGCGGCCGGCAGCCTCGACGCCAAATAGCTTTACTTCGGCATCGTCGAGGAATGGGTGGAATATCCCCATGGCGGACGAGCCGCCGCCCACTGCGCAGACTATTGCGTTTGGCAGCCTGCCCTCGGCGGCCAGCATCTGTTCGCGGGTTTCGTCGCCGATGATCGACTGGAAGTCACGCACCATGGATGGATAGGGATGCGGCCCCGCCACGGTGCCGATGCAGTAATAGGTGTCTGCAACGTTGGCGACCCAGTAGCGCAGGGCCTCGTTCATCGCGTCCTTGAGCGTGGCGGCGCCGGACGTCACGGCACGCACCTCGGCGCCGAGCAGCTTCATGCGGAAAACGTTGGGTTGTTGGCGCTCCACGTCGGTTGCGCCCATGAACACAAGGCAGGGCAGATCAAACAGGGCGCAAGCTGTCGCGGAGGCAACGCCGTGCTGCCCGGCGCCGGTCTCGGCAATGATGCGCGTTTTGCCCATACGCCGCGCCAGTAAAATTTGGCCAAGCACCGCGTTGATCTTGTGCGCGCCGGTGTGGTTTAACTCCTCGCGCTTGAAGTAGATGCGCGCTCCGCCGAAGTGCCGCGTCAGCCGCTCGGCAAGCCAGAGCGGGCTAGGGCGGCCGACGTAGTCACGTAGCAAGCGACGCCATTCGCCGTCGAATGCAGGATCCTGCTTGGCGTCATTATAGGCCTGCTCGACCTCTAAGACGTTGGGCATCAGTGTTTCAGCAACAAAACGTCCACCGAAAGCGCCAAAGCGGCCGCGACCGTCCGGACCACTACGCAAGCTGTTGGGAAGGATCTCGTTCAACGCCGGCACTCCGCTCAGAGAAGTATTTCAGTTAAGGGTTACAAAGTCCTTCGGGAAGATGCTGGTGTGTATATTATTTAAATTATTTAATTGATTTCCGCTTATTTAAGTACGAATACTATACATTCTCTGTACGAAAGCTAACCTTTTTTATTGTAGAGCCCTGGGTCGGCAGAGCGCCTACAGCTATGAGGGCATCGGCAAAGAACATAGCGTCTGCAATGCGTAGTCCTGCAAGGTTGATACGGCCACTATCGGCCATGTAGATGCTGTAGTCTCCGCGGAGCGCCGCGACGGCTGTCGAGGAAATTGGCAATTGCGAGAACATGCCGCGCTGGCGCGATAGGAAGGTGAGCTGGGGATCGGCCGCTGCGAGTGCTTGGCGCACCGCATCGATGCGCTGGCACATGCCTGTGAGCTCTATGTGCCATATCCGCGATAAGTGCTCCGACTCCAGCACGGCCCGGACCGCCGCTGCGCCGTGATCGGGCGGCATCGACCAATTCACGCGGGCGAGGGCCAGGAGGTTCTCGCGGACGACCGCAGTCGCCGCGCTGTTGCGGGCTAGGACGAACAGCGCTCCGGTACGCTCGCGGTAGAGGCCAAAGTTCTTGTCGCAGGAATAAGCGACCACCGCCTCATCGACGCAGCCAAGTACGCGGCGCATGCCGTCGGCGTCCGCGTCGAGCCCCCGGCCTAGACCCTGATAGGCTAGGTCGATGAAAGGCACGAGGCCCCGGTTGGCCAGCAGCAGCGCAACCTGATCCCACTGCGCCTCGTCGAGATCGGCGCCAGTCGGATTGTGGCAGCAGCCATGCAGCAGCACGACATCGCCGGCCGTGGCCTTGGACAGCACGGCGATCATCTCATCAAAGCGCAACGACTGCGTGGATGGATCGAAGTAGCGGTATTCGGCGATATTAAGCCGCGCCGCTGCGAACACCGGGCGATGGTTGGGCCAGGTCGGCAACCCAATCCATATTTTAGCGCCGGGCCGCGCTGTGGCAATCAGCTCCGCTCCCAGCCGCAATGCGCCGCCGCCGCCCGGCGTTTGGACGCCGACTAGCCGCTCGGCCTGTGAATTTGGGGCGCCGAAGACGATCGGCGCCAACAAATCGACGAAATGTTCGTCTCCTTCAGGACCGAGATACGCCTTTGTCCGTTGAGCTTCGATGAGAATGCGTTCTGCTGATTTGATGGCTGCCATAATCGGCGTCGCGCCGGCTTCGTCTCGATACGTCCCAATACCGAGGTCGATCTTGCCGCCGCGGGGATCGTCGCGAAACAGGCCAATCAAGCTGAGCAGTGCGTCGGGTGGTTGCGGCTGGAGAGTATGGAACATGGTGCAGCGCGGTTCCTATAGAGCAAATTTTGCAAGTCACCGAATTGGTCGCAGCCCGCGGAGTTGGCATAATGTCATGGACTACTTGGCCCATGGCTACCTTGACCCAAAACACGACCGCAACCGGGCGATAGACGTCGCAGTGGCATCCTCGTTGAGGACCGCTGTCCTGTCCTGGCGCAGGTGGGAGACCGCGAGACACGGCCTTAAGTAAAATCCGGCTCAACGCACGCCTCCGACGTTGAGGCCTGAATGCAGCGTTTTGCCGCGCTCGCACTAGTGCGTAACGGCCGTGTCCGAGTTACGGGCGTGCCGCCCTGGGCGACATCGTGCAGGCCAGCCCGGTTCAGCACTATAAATCGGCTGCGTCCCGTCCGGATCAGTCCGGCCTGCTGTAGCGCCGATGCCGCGACGGTGACACCCGGCCGATGCATGCCGAGCATTGCCGACAAAACTTCGTGCGTGACCCAAATCTCGTCGCCCTCGACCCGCTCGTGCATCATGACCAGCCAGCGCGCGCACCTTTCCGTCAGGTTTCGTCGCGCGTTGCATGCGGCGGTTTGCATTACCTGCGTTATTAAAGAGTGGACGAAATTTGCGCAGGCTGCGCGCAACGCCGGGCTACGCCCGATTGCCTGTCGCAAATTGTCCTTCGAGATGCGAAGAGCTTCGCCGGGAGTGTGCACCCTAACATGACCGCAGGCAGCATGCCGCATATCCACAAGGGAGAGGTCGCCGACCAACCCCTCTCGACCAACCATGGCGACCTGGATGCTTTCTTCCTCTTCCGATGGCTCCGAAAGCAACAAGGCGACGCCGCGCTCGATGAAATAGGCGTAGTCGACAGGCTGATTATGTTCGATCAGCACTTGTCCGCGGACGAACGAGACCCGGACAAGGCAGGCTTTAAATTGCTCGAATTCATGGAGCGGCAATGAAGCGAGCAGATTGTTTAGCGGTGCTGAAAGTTGGTCGATGGCAAGCGCCATAATGCAGCCTCGTTGTAAGGTCCATTCGTGTGAAGGGCAGTCTGAATGCATGCTAAGAGGCGTAGACTTGCACTCGATTGCGGCGAGTGTCGCTAACCTTTGTTAACCGATACTGTGTGCCCTCAAATGGACCACTCAAGATCGATCCCCAACAAAGCAAGGTCTGTCCAGTAACCGGGGTAGGTTTTGGTGACGCAGCCCGGGTCGAGGATGGTAATGCATCCAACCCGCAGTCCTGCCAATGCGAAGCTCATCGCGATACGATGGTCGGAATAGGTCTGAATGCGGGTTGGGCGGTCGGTGCCGGACAATGCCGGGTCAGCCGCTACGACGAGGTCGTCGCCGTCCTCGCGTCCAAGCTCAGGGGCGATACGTGATAGCTTGGGATTGGGATTGACCCGGTTCGGATACTGCTGGCGAAGTCGTCAGATGGGTGCTGGCATCGCCATAAGCCGGACAAAGGCGGATTGGCGCGTTCTCGCGCGTGGTGTGCCTGCGAGCCAGGAGCCGAGGCGGCAGAGGTTCATGGCGGCGGCAGTGAGCACGTGTTGCAGGTGCGTTTTGGCGAGCCCGATATAACGAGCACGGCGCAGGTGCATGGCCCGCACGCCTTGTGACAACGTGCCCTCGATGCCGGTACGGCGGCGATACTCGACGGCGAACGCTTTCCCGGTCTCGCGCGCCCGGGCCGTTTCCAGCGCTTCGTGCTCCTCGCGTCGTCTTGGCGTCAGCAGGCGGCGCGGCGTGCGGGTGCAGTGCGGCTTCAGCGCGCATGGTTTGCAGTCTGTTGTTGAGAAGCGGATGCGCATCACCGTCCGCCCCTGGTTGTGGTCGGCGGTCCAGCTTTGGCTGGTGTGCCCGGCCGGGCAGGTTGCGAGCTGCCCATCCCAATCGAGCGTGAAGTCCTGGATGGTGAAGGCGCCCTCCGTTTTGGCCTGCCACTGGTTGTCTTTGAGCGTCGGCCCAATCAGCGCGACGCCGTGATCGCGCGCGCTGGCCACCAACTGGTCCGCATCCACGTAGCCAGTGTCCACAAGGTGTTTGCTCGGCAACAGGCCCTTGGCGGCGAGCGCTCCGTGCACGGGGCCGAGAGCGTCGCGATCCACGACCGGCGCGGGCGTCGTCTCGACGTGGGTGATCAGGTGCGGCCGTTCATCGTCGCATGTCTCCGTCAGGTGGACCTTGTAGCCGATCCATGTGGTGCTGCGCTTCTTGGCGTAATGCACGTCCGGATCATACGGCGAGGCGAGCATCAGCAGCGAGGCTGGGAAACCCTCAGCCGCTGTGCGCCAGCGCACCAGCATCCCATCCTCGCCGGGTCCATTCATCCCGCGTTGAGCGCCGGCCTCGGCCGGCATCAGGCAGAAGTTCTGTATCCAGACTTGTCGCAGCAGCATGACAGCAGGCACCTCCCGCAGCCAGGACGGCGCATCTGGTGCCGCAACGGCCGCGAGCAACGCGTGGCCGTCACGCCCGATCCCCTCGGCGCAGGCCTGACGCGCGGCCTCGCCAAGCGGGATGCGATAGTCGTCAGAAGGTCTGCCGTAGCGGTCCGTCCAGGCCGGGTCGGCGTGCAGGCGGAGCCAATCAGGGGCGGCAACGGCCAGGGCATTCAGCGTTGCCCGCATCGTCTCAATGACGCAACCCAGCCGGTTGAGGGCACGGACAGCCCCGAGCACGTGGGTGCTGTCTGTACGCTGCCGTCCGCGCGGCATCAGCAACTTCTGCTCCCGGCACAACGCCAGCAACGTGTCGAGCAGCAGCGTTTCCGCCCCGCCTGCCACAAGCCGGCTGCGGAACTCGCTCAGCACCGAGGCATCAAAACCAGGGTCGGCCAACTCCAGCCCGAGCAGATACTTCCAGTCGATGCGGCTGCGTGCAGCGTCCGCAGCCCGCCGGTCGGACAGGTTCTCGGCAAACTGCATCAAGGTGACCAGCGCGAGCCGCCACGGCGCTTCGGCCGGCTGCCCGTGGCTGGGAAACAACGCGACGAATTGCTGGTCCATGAATATCGGCCCAAGCGCGTCGCGCAGGCGCAAATACGGGCTGCCGCACCGGAACACGGCATGGGCAACAGCGACCGTGGACTCGGGAACTGTTGCAGACGGAGTAGGGCGGAGTGACATGGCAGGCCTCAGGGATGGGGGCGCTCAAGCCCCATGCGGCGAAGGTCCACTCTCCTGCCAAATTCGTCCCGACTTCGCCAGCAGTATCCGAACCGGGTCAATCCCAGAGATGTAGGCGCGCGCTGGGCGCCATGAGGCGTCCAGTGGCGGCGATGGCGAAGCTTGTCCCATCCGGTTCCTTGATTGACACGCCCATGCAGCGCAACGCAACGGCCATGAAAGCCGTATCATCGCTCTTGAGCGCACTGGTCAGTCGGCTGGCACCGTTCGCTAGCGCTGCCAAAAGCAAGGCGCGGTTGGTGATTGATTTTGATCCAGGCAGCACGACCCGGCCACCTAACCCCAATACTGTTCATTTAGGTTTTAGGCGCTCTATATCACTGTCTGGTTTTCTGGGATCGACAGCGATGGCGGGTGTTCCCGCCGGTCTTCCGGCCGGCGTTCGTGTCAGCGACCACATTAGCCTCGGCGTGATCGCCAAGACGTTCCCGCCCGACCGGGTGCAGAAGGTGCTGGCCGAGACCGGCAAGGCGAGCGAGCGCGAGCGCGACTTGCCGGCCCAGGTGATGGTCTACTACGCCATCGCGATGGCGCTGTACATGGGGTCCAGCACCCGCGAGGTGCTGCGCTGCCTGTTGGAAGGCCTGCGCTGGCTGTGGGGCGCCGATGCGGTCAAGGTGGCGGGCAAGAGCGGCATCTCGCAGGCGCGCAGCCGTTTGGGCGAGACGCCGCTGCGTCAGTTGTATGAGCAGGTCGTGCAGCCGGTGGCGACGCGCGCCAC
>CAXSHI010000165.1:0-10761 GCA_964236755.1 uncultured Acetobacteraceae bacterium | reverse complement strand
GCATGAAGGTGGACTATCAGGCGCTCGACTGGGGCACGGTGGGCGCGCGCCGGGCGAAGAAGGACCCGCCGTCGCAGGGCGGCTGGCACATCTTCCACACCTGGCATGCCGGCGCCGACTGCATCAACCCGGCGCCCTACACGGCGTTCGACGCGGGCGGCGACAAGGCGTGGTTCGGCTGGCCGAAGTCGGACGCGATCCAGGCCGGGATCGCCACCTGGTACGACGCGCCCGACGCCGCCGCGGAGAAGGCGGCGATGGCCGACCTCAACAAGATGGCCATGGAGTTCGTGACCTACATCCCGACCGGCTTCTTCCTGGGCTACCAGGCCTGGCGCAAGAACGTAAGCGGCGTGGTCAAGGCGCCGTTCCCGGTGTTCTGGGGCGTGCAGAAGACATGACAGGCCAAATACCATGACAGGCTGGGCCTGATGCTCGGCTACCTCGCCCGACGGGTGCTCTCGACCATCCCGGTCATGGCCATCGTGGCGCTATTCGTGTTCAGCCTGCTCTACATAGCACCCGGCGACCCGGCGGCGATCATCGCCGGGGACCAGGCGACGCCCGCCGACGTGGAGCGCATCCGCGCCGGGCTGGGCCTCGACCGCCCGTTCCTGATCCGCTTCGGCGAGTGGGTGTGGCATGTCCTGAACGGCGACCTCGGCGTGTCGATCTTCAGCAACCAGCCCGTCACGCGGCTGATCGGCCAACGGCTGGAGCCGACGGTGTCGCTGATGGTGTTGACCCTGATCCTCTCGATTGCGATTGCGGTGCCCATGGGCGTGCTGGCGGCGTGGAACCAGGGCACCTGGATCGACCGGCTGATCATGATCTTCGCGGTGTTCGGCTTCTCCGTGCCGGTGTTCGTGGTGGGCTACATCCTCGCCTACGTGTTCGCGCTGCAGCTCGACTGGTTCCCGGTGCAGGGCTATACGCCGCTGGCCCGCGGGTTCGGCCCTTGGCTCAACAACCTCGTGCTGCCCGCGGTGGCGCTGGGCGGCGTGTACATCGCGCTGATCGCCCGCATCACCCGCGCCACGATGCTGGAGGTGCTGGGCCAGGACTACATCCGCACGGCAAAGGCCAAGGGCGTCGGCAGCCGCACCATCCTGTTCCTGCATGCGCTGAAGAACGCCGCCGTGCCCATCGTGACGGTGATCGGCATCGGCGTGGCCCTGCTGATCGGCGGCGCCGTCGTCACCGAAAGCGTGTTCGCGATCCCGGGCCTCGGCCGCCTGGTGATCGATGCCATCCTGCGGCGCGACTACCCGGTGATCCAGGGCGTCGTGCTGCTGTTCAGCTTCGTCTATGTCCTGGTCAACCTTGGGGTGGACCTGCTGTACACCGCCTTTGACCCGAGGATACGCTATTGAGCGCCACCATCCTTCCCGACGCGCCGGTCGCGACCGCCTCGGCGCCGCATGTCACCCCGGCGCCGGCGATGCCGAACGTGCTGCCGGCGATGCGGCCGCGCGGCCGGGTCCGCACCTTCATCCGGCGCTACCCCACCATCTTCGCCGGCGGGCTGCTGCTGGCGGTCGTCGTGTTCGCCGCCGTGGCGGCGCCGCTGCTCGGCACCACGGACCCGACGGCGCTGGCCCCGGCCAAACGCACCCGCGAGCCGTCGATGCTGTACTGGTTCGGCACCGACATGCTGGGCCGCGACGTCTACTCCCGCGTGCTGTACGGGGCGCGGGTGTCGCTGATCGTCGGCTTCTCGGTGGCGCTGCTGGCGTCCGTGATCGGCATGGTGATCGGGCTGGTGTCGGGCTTCGTGCGTTGGGCGGACAGCGTCATCATGCGGGTGATGGACGGGCTGATGTCGATCCCGCCAATCCTGCTGGCCATCGCGCTCATGGCGCTGACCCGCGGCAGCGTCGGCAACGTCGTCACCGCCATCACCATCGCCGAGATCCCCCGTGTCTCGCGCCTCGTGCGCGGCGTCGTGCTGTCGCTCCGCGAGCAGCCGTATGTCGAGGCGGCGGTCGCCTCCGGCACGCGGGTGCCGATGATCATCTGGCGCCACATCGTGCCCAACACGCTGGCGCCGATCACCGTGCAGGCGACCTACATCTGCGCGTCGGCGATGATCACGGAGGCGATCCTGTCCTTCATCGGCGCCGGCACGCCGCCGATCATCCCGAGCTGGGGCAACATCATGGCCGAGGGCCGGGCCTTGTGGCAGGTGAAGCCCTACATCGTGTTCTTCCCGGCGGTGTTCCTGTCGCTGACCGTCTTGGCGGTGAACCTGCTGGGTGACGGGCTGCGCGACGCGCTCGACCCCCGCATGGCGAAGCGGGTCTGATGGCGGCGCTGCCTCTGCCGCGGAGCGGTGCACTCCTCCAAGTCGAGGCCCTGCAAACCCATTTCGGCACGCTCGAAGGCGTGGTGCGCGCGGTGGAGGGCCTGTCGTTCCACATCGACGCCGGGGAAACGCTTGCCATCGTGGGGGAGAGCGGCTGCGGCAAGTCCGTCACCAGCATGAGCATCCTGCGCCTGATCCAGGAGCCGCCCGGCCGCATCGCCGGCCGCATCCAGTTTCAGGGCCGCGACCTGCTGAAGCTGTCGGAGCCTGAGATGCGCAAGCTGCGCGGCAACGACATTAGCATGATCTTCCAGGAGCCGATGACCAGCCTCAACCCCGTGCTGACCATCGGGCGGCAGATTGGCGAGACGCTGCGCCTGCACCAGGGCCTATCGGCGCGCCAGGCGGAGGCGCGGGCGGTGGAGATGCTGACGCTCGTGGGCATCCCGGCGCCGGGCCGCCGGGTGCGGGAGTACCCGCATCAGCTTTCGGGCGGCATGCGGCAGCGGGTGATGATCGCCATGGCGCTGGCCTGCAATCCCAAGCTGCTGATCGCCGACGAGCCGACGACGGCGCTGGATGTCACGATCCAGGCGCAGATCCTGGACCTGATGCGGGACCTCAAGACGCGCATCGGCTCCGCCATCCTGCTGATCACCCACGATCTGGGCGTGGTGGCGGAGATGGCGCAGCGCGTGGTCGTGATGTACGCCGGGCGCAAGGTGGAGGAGGCCACGGCCAACGAGATCTTCGCCAATCCGCAGCATCCTTACACCCGCGGCCTGCTTGGCGCCGTGCCGCGGCTTGGCTCGTCGCTGTCCACGGGCGGGCGCTCGAAGCTCGCGGAGATCCCCGGCCTGGTGCCGTCGCTCCGCAAGCCCATCGTGGGCTGCGCCTTCGCCGGGCGCTGCCTGAGTGCCACCGAGCTGTGCCGCACCGTGTCGCCGGCGGTTGAGGAGAAGCGGCCCGGCCACTCCGTCGCCTGTCACTACGCCGAGTACGCGATGCCGGGGGAGCAGGCCGCATGACCCGGCCGGCGCCGCTGCTTGAGGTCAATGCGCTCAAGAAGCATTTCCCGTTGCGCGGCGGCCTGTTCGGCGGCGTCACCGGCCAGGTCTACGCGGTGGACGGCGTGACCTTCTCCATCGAGAAGGGCGAAACCCTGTCTTTGGTGGGCGAGAGCGGATGCGGCAAGAGCACCGTAGGCAAAGCCATCCTGCGTCTGATCGACCCGACCGACGGCGAGGTCTGGCTGGACGGGGCGCGCATCGACAACATCCCGGCGAGCCGGCTGCGTCCGCTGCGCCAGCGCATCCAGGTGGTGTTCCAGGACCCGTTCAGCAGCCTCAACCCCCGCATGCGGGTGCGGGACATCATTGCCGAGCCGCTGCGCAACTTCGGCCTGGCGAGCGGCGACGGCGAGGTCAGCGACCGCGTGGCGAAGCTCATGGACACCGTGCGCCTGCCGCGCGACGCCATGCGCCGCTACCCGCACGAGTTCAGCGGCGGGCAGCGCCAGCGCATCGGCATCGCCAGGGCGCTTGCGCCCGGCGCCGACCTGATCATCTGCGACGAGGCGGTCAGCGCGCTCGACGTGTCGGTGAAGGCGCAGATCGTCAACCTGCTGTCCGACCTGCAGGACGAGTTGGGCCTCGCGCTTTTGTTCATCAGCCACGACCTCGCCATTGTCGAGCACCTGACGCATCGGGTCGCGGTCATGTATCTCGGCAAGATCGTCGAGATCGCCGAGCGCCGCGCGTTGTTCGCCAACCCTCGCCACCCCTACACCCGGGCGCTGCTCTCCGCCGTGCCGGTGCCGGACCCCACGGCCCGGCGCGACCGCATCATCCTGACCGGCGACGTGCCCAGCCCGATCAGCCCGCCCTCCGGCTGCCGCTTCCACACGCGCTGTCCCTACGTATTCGACCGTTGCCGGGCGGAGGAGCCGGTGCTTCGGGAGATGGGCGAAGGCCAGAGGGCGGCGTGCCACCTCGACGAGCTTCCGGCGTTGCGCATGCTGCCGCAGGCGGCTTAGAGGAAAGTCGTCCGGCACGCCCGCTTGACCCTAGCCGGTCGAGGCGACCACACTACGTCAGGTGCGCAGGCCGCCGGCCAGGCGCGCGATCTGCATCATGGGAGAAAAACGATGCCGCAGGTATCGCTGACGGTGAATGGGCGAAGCCACATTGCCGAGGTCGAAGGCAGGACCCTGCTGGTCGAGTTGCTGCGGGAGGGCATGGGCCTCACGGGCACGCATGTCGGCTGCGACACCAGCCAATGCGGCGCCTGCGTGGTGCACGTGGACGGCGAGTCGGTCAAAAGCTGCACCATGCTGGCAATCCAGGCAAACGGGTCCGACGTCACGACCATCGAGGGGATCGCCGAGAGCGACGGCACGCTGCACCCGATGCAAGCGATGTTCCGCGAGCACCACGCCCTGCAATGCGGCTTCTGCACGCCCGGCATGGTCATGAGCGCCATCGACCTCGTGCAGATGCATCCGGAGGGCCTGACCGAGGAGCAGATCCGCCATGGGCTAGAGGGCAACCTGTGCCGCTGCACCGGCTACCACAACATCGTCAAGGCCATCGCCGCCGCCTGGCCGATCATGCATGGCAAGGAACTGCCGCTCGCCGCCGAGTAGTCGCGCTGCCGGCGGCAAGCCGGAGATGCATGGGGAAGAAACATCATGGGTTTTGAAGGCATCGGCGCCTCCGTGCGTCGCAAGGAAGATCACCGATTTCTCGCCGGCCGCGGCAATTACACCGACGACATCAATCGGCCGGGCCAGTTGTATGCGGTGGTCCAGCGGGCTGACCGGCCGCACGCGCGCATCCTGGGCATCGACACTGCGGCTGCCGCGGCGGCGCCCGGCGTCGTCGTGGTCTATACCGGGACGGACATGCAGGCGGACGGCGTGGGGGGCGTGCCCTGCGGCTGGCAGGTTCACAACAAGGATGGCTCGCCCATGGCGGAGCCGCCGCACCCGGTGCTCGCCGCTGGCAAGGTGCGCCACGTGGGCGACCCCGTCGCCGTGGTGATCGCCGCCACGCGGCAGCAGGCGAAGAACGCGGCCGAGCTGCTGGCCATCGACTATGAGGACCTGCCGGCCATCGCCGCGGTGCGCGACGCCGTGGCGCCGGGTGCGCCGCTGGTGCATGACGACGCGCCCGGCAACGTCTGCTTCGACTGGCACATCGGCGACAAGGCCATCGTCGACGCCGCGTTCGCGCAGGCCGCGCATGTCGTCGAGCTGGACCTGACCAACAACCGGCTAGTGCCGAATGCGATGGAGCCGCGGGCCGCCATCGGCGACTTCGACCGCTCGTCGGGCGAGTTCACGCTTTATACGACAAGCCAGAACCCGCACGTGATCCGGCTGCTGATGGGTGCTTTCGTGCTTCATATCCCGGAGCACAAGCTGCGCGTGGTCGCGCCCGACGTGGGCGGCGGCTTCGGCTCCAAGATCTACCATTACGCCGAGGAGGCCATCGTCACCTGGGCCGCCGGCAAGCTGCACCGCCCGGTGAAGTGGACCTGCGACCGCAGCGAGGCCTTCATGTCGGACGCGCACGGGCGCGACCATTACAGCAAGGCGGCGATGGCGGTCGATGCGCAGGGCAAGTTCCTGGCGCTGCGGGTCAGCACACTCGCCAACATGGGGGCGTATCTTTCGACTTTCGCGCCCGCGATCCCGACCTATCTCAGCGCGACGCTGCTCGCCGGTGTCTATACGACGCCTGCGATCTACGCCGAGGTCAAGGCGGTGTTCACCCATACGGTGCCGGTGGACGCTTACCGTGGCGCCGGCCGGCCTGAGTCGGCCTACTTGCTGGAACGGCTGGTGGACGTGATCGCGCATGACACCGGGTTGGACCGGCTTGCCATCCGCCGCCTCAACTTCATCCCGCGCGATGCCTTCCCATACCAAACACCGGTGGCGCTGAACTACGACAGCGGCGACTACCAGGCGACGCTGAAGTCGGCATTGGCCGCTGCGGACTGGGATGGCTTCCCGGCCCGCCGCCACGCAGCCGCGGCCCGCGACAGGCTGCGCGGCATCGGCATCTCGACCTACGTGGAGGCCTGCGGCATCGCGCCGAGCAAGCTGGTGGGGCAGTTGGGTGCGCGCGCCGGGCTGTACGAGGTCGCCAACATCCGGGTGCATCCGACGGGCAGCGTCACGGTGTTCACCGGCACGCATAGTCATGGACAGGGACACGAGACGACCTTCGCGCAGCTTGTCTCCGACCAGCTCGGCGTGCCAGTCGATCTGGTGGATGTCGTGCACGGCGACACGGCCAAGATCCCGTTCGGCATGGGCACCTACGGCAGCCGCAGCCTGGCGGTGGGCGGGTCCGCGATGGTCAAGGCCATGGACAAGGTGATCGCCAAGGGCAAGAAGATCGCCGCTCACCTGATGGAAGCATCGGTCGAGGACATCGAGTTCAAGGACGGCCGCTTCTCCGTCGCCGGCACCGACAAGAGCAAGGCGCTGGCCGAGATCTCGCTGGCCGCCTACGTGCCGCACAACTACCCCATCGAGGAGCTGGAGCCGGGCCTCGACGAAACTGCGTTCTATGACCCCAAGAACTTCACCTTCCCCGGCGGCTGCCACATCTGCGAGGTGGAGATCGACGCCGACACCGGGACCGTCACGGTCGCGAACATGGTGGCGGTGGACGACGTGGGCCGGGTCGTCAACCCGATGATCGTCGAGGGGCAGGTGCAGGGCGGGCTGGCCCAGGGCATCGGCCAGGCGCTGATGGAGAACGCAGTCTATGACAGCGAGGCGCAACTGGTGACCGGGTCCTTCATGGACTACCAGATGCCGCGGGCGCACGACTTCCCGCCGATGGTGACTTCGACCGAGAACACGCTGTGCACGCACAACCCGCTGGGGTCAAAGGGCGTGGGCGAGACCGGCGCCATCGGCTGCCCGCCTGCGGTCATCAACGCCGTGGTGGATGCGTTGCGCGATTACGGCGTCCGGCACCTGGACATGCCGGCGACGCCGCAGAAGATCTGGTCGATCATCCAAGCCAACCAGCCGCGCATGGCGGCCGAGTAGGGACCCCGAGCATGTATGATTTCAACTACACGAAGCCGTCCTCGATTCCAGAAGCCGTGCAGGCGCTGGGCGCGGACATGGAAGCCAAGGCGCTTGCCGGCGGCCAAACCTTCATCCCGGTGCTGAAGCAGCGGCTCAACAAGCCGTCGCAGATCGTCGATTTGTCAGACCTGGGCCTCACGGGCATCTCGGCGGACAACAAGACGGTGACGATTGGCGCGATGACCACGCATCATCAGATCGAGTCCTCGCCCGACGTGCAGCGCCTGGTTCCGGGCCTGGCCAAGATGGCGTCCCTGATTGGCGACACCCAGGTGCGGCACCGCGGCACCATGGGCGGGTCGCTCGCCAACAACGACCCGTCCGCCTGCTACCCGGCGGCGGTGCTGGCGTTGGGCGCCACGATCCACACCGACCACCGCAGCATCGCGGCGGACGATTTCTTCCAAGGCATGTTCACCACGGCGCTGGAGCCGGGCGAACTGATCACCGCCATCGAGTTCCCCATGGCCGAGAAGTCGAACTACGAGAAGTTTCGCAACCCGGCGTCGCGCTATGCCATGGTTGGGGTGTTCGTCGCCAAGACCGCGCAGGGCATACGGGTGGCGATCACCGGGGCTGGGCAAAGCGGGGTGTTTCGCCACACCGCGATGGAGGAGGCGCTGTCCAAGGACTTCTCCCCTGAGGCGATCACGGGAATTACAACACCGGCCGATGGGTTGAATGGCGACATTCACGCCAGCCCGGAGTATCGTGCCCACCTGATCGGCGTAATGGCGCGCCGGGCCGTTGCGGCGGCCTGACCATCGGCAAGTTTGGGGCATGGGTTCCAGGGTGCGCCGGTGGCTGCATCCTGTTAGGAGTGTCGGCGGTTGGTCGTTGACCTGCATCTGCTGTGTAAACAAGGACAGCGGAACAAGCGTGTCGGTCCTGAGCCGACCCGTTATGAGACTGGCACCTGGCCGGTGACGGATGAGGTGGCGGAGGAGGCCATCGGCGGCCGTGTCTACCTGCACGCGGCGCGCGCTGAAGAGGCGTATTACGGCGGTACGATCCAGGCTTGGCGGGCCGCCGCCGATGATCCCAAGCGAAAGTCGTTCGAGTATCTCGTGGATGGACCATTCCGCATTCGCTGCCCCGAGAAGTGGGGCCAGGAGAAGGCCATCGTCCGACGTTGAGGCGGCGCGGCGGCATGCTCATCCGGTCGTAGCCGCCGCCGGGCGCTTTTGCAGCCCTTACAGGAAACCGATCATGGCCGATCCGATGTACTCGCGTGATGATCTCAAAGCCTTGCAGCAGTGGGACACGCCAACCATCTGCAATGGGCTTGAAATCGTGGCGCCGGGGCGCCGGGCTATGGGCTTCACCGTCGAACCCGTGGTAGCGGCGCATCCCAAGCTGCCGCCCATGGTGGGCGTGGCACGTGTTGGCATGATCCGCGCCAAGGAAGCGCCGCGTGGCCCGGTGGCCGACCGCCTGGATTGGTATGATTACGTGGCCGATGCGCAATTCCCTAGCGTCGTCGTGCTGCAGGATTTGGACGACCGGCCCGGATATGGCGCATGGTGGGGCGAGGTGCATTCCACCGTGCACAAGGCGCTCGGCGCCCTCGGATGCGTCACCAATGGGTCGTTCCGCGATTGCGACATGCTGGCGCCGGGTTTCCAGATCGTCGGTGGGCGGATTGGTCCCAGCCACGCCCACGTCCACATGGTCGATTTCGGCAAGCCGGTGAACATCTTCGGCATGAACGTCGCCCACGACGACGTAGTGCACGCGGATTTGCATGGCGCCGTGGTAGTTCCGGCCGATGCGGTGCGCAAGCTGCCGGATGCCATCGCCCTGTGCACCCGGCGCGAGAAGGTCATCCTCGACATCTGCGCCGATCCCGACTTCAGCCCGGCGAAACTTCGCGCCGCAGTGCAGCGGGCTGGAGAGATCCATTGACCATGGGACGGACAGCCCCCGCTTGACCGGGCCGGTCCCTGCGACCAAAGATCGTTTACCGTCCAGGAGGTCCTCATGAACGTCGTTGCAACCCCGGCCTCGCTGTCTGGCGTCTCCGAAGCGGAGTGGAAGACGCGCTGCGACTTGGCGGCTTTGTATCGGCTGGTGGCGCACCATCGGATGACCGATCTGATCTATACCCATATCAGCGCGCGTCTGCCGGGGCCGGAGAACCATTTCCTGATCAACCAGTACGGCGTGATGTTCCATGAGATGCGCGCGTCGGACCTGGTGAAGATCGACTACGACGGCAACATCGTCGATGACAGCCAGCAGTCGCGCCGGGTGAATGCGGCCGGGTTCTGCATCCATTCGGCGATCCATATGGCCCGGCACGACCTGGCCTGCGTCATCCACACCCACACCGCCGCCGGCATGGCGGTCGCGGCGCAGAAGCACGGCTTGCTGCCGATCAGCCAGCATGCGCTGAAGTTCTACGGGCACCTGGCCTACCATGGCTACGAGGGCATCGCGCTCGACCTGGACGAGCGGGAGCGGTTGGTGGCCGACCTTGGCGATCATCGGGCGATGATCCTGCAGAACCACGGGCTGCTGGTCGCTGGACGCACCATCCCTGAGGCGTTCAACAATATCTACTACCTTGAGCGCGCCTGCCAGGCGCAGGTCGCGGCGCTGGCGGGCGGGACCGAGCTGGTGACGCCGCCCGAGGCGGTTCGCCTGCATACGGCGGAGCAGTTCAACCGCGAAGGCAGCCTTGAGCATTACGAGATGATGTGGGAAAGCTGCCTCCGCCTGGTGGAGCACGACCGGCCTGATTACCGCTCCTGAGTGGCTGACCTCCTGCAGATCGACGGGCTGCGCACGGTGTTCCGCAGCCCGTCCGGCGACGTGCCGGCGGTGGACGGGGTGAGCCTTTCCGTGGCGCGCGGCAAGACCCTCGGCATCGTGGGCGAGAGTGGCTGCGGCAAGAGCATGCTGTCGCTCTCCGTCATGCGCCTGGTGCCGTCGCCGGGCCGAGTAGCGGCGGGCCGGGTCGTGTTCGATGGGCAGGATCTGCTGACCCTGCCGGGCCGCGCCATGCGCGCCATGCGCGGCAACCGGATCGGCATGATCTTCCAAGAGCCGATGACCAGCCTCAACCCGGTGTTCACCGTGGGCGACCAGATCACCGAGGCGATGCACGCGCACGATCCCGGCGCGTCCAAGGCCGCCTTGCGCGCCCGGGGTGTCGCGGCGCTCGACCGGGTGCGCATCCCCGCGGCGGCGCGCCGGTTTGACGACTACCCGCACCAGATGAGCGGCGGCATGCGGCAGCGGGTGATGATCGCCATGGCGCTGTCCTGCGGCCCGGACCTGCTGATTGCCGACGAGCCGACGACGGCGCTGGATGTGACGGTGCAGGCGCAGATCCTGGACC
>CAXSHI010000164.1:0-10787 GCA_964236755.1 uncultured Acetobacteraceae bacterium | reverse complement strand
AGCCACATTGCCGGGTGCCGCGCCTGCTGTTGCCGGGTCTGCTGGTGCGTGGGTGGCTCAGCACGCCGCGCCCTGGGCGTAGCTGCGCCTGCGGCGGCGGCGCGGCCTTGGCGATGCCCGGTTCGCCGGCGGCGCTTCGCCGTTGGCCGCGGCCAGGCGTTCCAACCGCGACGAACGGCGCTTGAGATGGGCGACGCCGATGATCGCCAGCACGGCGACCACCAGCGTCATCCAACTCGCCGGCTCGGCCACAGCGATGATCGACACGCCGTCGAGCATTGAGAAGGGCGGGGCGCCTGACGGGGTTCCCGCCGCCAGGAACGACAGCACCTCGCTCGTGCTCGTTGCAGTAAACGTGAGGGATTGCGCAAGCCAGCCGGTGAAGCCCTGGGGCGGGTTGTTGATGATCGGCGTGGCGTGCATCTCGTTGCCAAGGGAGACCTGCCACTGCTCGGTCGTTGCACTGGTGTAGGCCGACCCTTTCTGCTGCGCGGCGCCCCAATAAAACTTCACGGCATATTGTATGCCCGCAGTCAGGCCGGAGATCGTCTGCGTGATGGCGCCGACGGTGAAGTCGCCGTCCGCACCCACGAAGTTGCCGCCGCTGGGGCTGGTCGCGGGAAAGCCGTTGCTGGCGCCGGAGGGCAAAGTGCCCTGGAGAGTAAGCGCGCCGTACTGGACCGATTGGGACCCCGTCGTGGTGGCCGTGCCAGGAAAGAATATGAAGTTGTAGCCCGACGTGGACCAGCCGGTGACGTTGGTCGTGTTCATCTGGGCGGGGGTCGTCCCCATGGTGGTTTGTTCAAAGTCCCCATTCACGATCACCGGAACCGCCTGGGCGCCGGTCCCGACTGCCGCCACAACAAGGACCAGCATGCTTAGCAGGAGTGGCCGCAGCGTCATCGTCCGCCTCTAACATCAACCTCCAGTTTAGGATGCCGCTATCGTGTGCAAAATGCAATGAACAAATGCTAGGTTCTTGCTTGGCTGAGGTGGCTCAGCCCTTTGCCGAGGCGAAAGCGTTGAAGGTGATCAGCGTGTAGGTGTCGGCCACCCCCGGCAGCGTCTGCACCCGCTCCGTCACGAACAGCCCGGTGTCCTGCGCGTCGTCTAGGTAGAACTTGCCCAAAAGGTCGTACTGGCCGGAGGTCGAATAGATCTCCGACAGCTCCTCGATGGTATCGACCGCGAGCTGGGCGACCCGGTAGGCATGGCCCATCTGGCATTTCATCTGGACGAAGATCGCGCGCACCGGAGTCTCCTACTTCCGTATGGGCAGATTACCGTGCTTTTCGCGTGGCGACCACGCGGGCCGGCACGGCAAGCGCGGTTGGCGGCCATGGGCCAGGTGATCGCCTCGCCCAGCAGCCAGGCCCAGCAGCAGCCAGGCCCAGCAGCAGCCAGGCCCGGCATGCCGGTCCCGCCCGCCTCAGGCCGCCGTGGCGGCTCCGATATGGCGGAACATGTTGCGCTTCGCCTCGTCGTCCATCTCCGCCTTGAAGGCGTGGCGCTTGCCCAGGGCGTTGGCGCGTTCGGCGGCGGGTCGGGCGCTGATCTCGTCGAACAGTCGCTTCAGGTTCGGCATGGCGGCCCAGGCGTCCTCGCCCAGCACGAACGGCACCGCCCGCGCCCAGCCCCAGACCGCCATATCGACGATGGTGTAGGTGTCGCCCACCATGTAGGGCTGCTTCGCGAGGCGGGCGTCGAGGATGCCGTAATGCCGCTTGGCCTCGAACAGGTAGCGGGTCACGGCGTAGTCCTTCGGCTCCGGCGCGAAGTGCTTGAAGTGCACGGCCTGGCCCGAGTACGGTCCGATGCCCGTGGCGACGAACATCAGCCAGGACAGCAGTTGCCCGCGCATGGGCAGCGTGTCCGGGGGCAGGAACTGCCCGGTCTTCTCGGCGAGGTAGAGCAGGATCGCGTTGCTGTCGAACACCGTCGCGTCGCCGTCGATGATGACCGGGGTCTTGGCGTTCGGGTTGATGGCGAGGAAGGCCGGCTCGAACTGCTCGCCCTTGCGGGTATCGACCGGCATCAGCTCGTAATCCAGGCCGGACTCCTCAAGCAGCAGCGCGACCTTGGCCGGGTTGGGGGAGGGGTGGTAGTAGAACTTGATCAAGCTGCGTCTCCTGTCGTGGCCGGGAAGCGAAAGCGCCGGCAGTCTTGGCACGGCGCGCCCGCGATGGACAGCGCGCCCGGGTGGGGCCGCCGCGAGACGCTGGGACCGAGGAGTGCTGGACATGGACACGCAGGCGCCTGGACCGACCCCCCGCCCCGGCGGCCGCGTGCTCGCGGATGCGCTGGTGGCCCAGGGCATCGACCACGTGTTCGCCGTGCCCGGCGAAAGCTACCTGGACGTGCTGGACGGGCTATACGACGTGCGCGACCGCTTGCGCCTCATCACCTGCCGGTTCGAGGCGGGCGCGGTCAACATGGCCGAAGCCTACGGCAAGCTCTCCGGACGCCCCGCCGCCGCCATGGTCACGCGCGGCCCTGGCGCCTGCCACGGCGCCGTCGGCGTGCACGTGGCACAGCAGGACAGCACGCCGCTCTTGCTGTTCATCGGCCAGATCCCGTTCGATGAAACCGACCGCGACAGCTTCCAGGAGGTCGATTACCGCCGCATGTTCGGCCCGCTCGCCAAGTGGGTCACGCAGATCGACGACGCACGCCGCATCCCGGAGCTGGTCGCCCACGCCGTGGACGTGGCCACCAGCGGGCGGCCCGGCCCGGTGGTGATCGCGCTGTCGGAGGAGATGCAGAAACACCGGGTCGCCGTCGCCGACATCGGCCGCGCGCCCGTGTCCACCGGGCTGCCCGACCCGGCGGCGCTGGCGCGGATGCAGGCGATGCTGGCCGGGAGCCGCAAGCCGCTGGCGATCCTGGGCGGAAGCTGCTGGACCGACGCGGGCCGGGCGGCGGTGCGCGACTTCCTGGTGGGGCACGGCCTCCCGGTCGCCGTAGGCTTCCGGCGGCAGGTCCTGTACGACGGCCGGCTGGCGAACTTCGTGGGCGACCTCGGCGTCGGCTCCGACCCGGCGCTGGTGGCGCGGGCGCGGGAGGCCGACCTGATCCTCGCCGTCGGCACGCGGCTGGGCGAGGCGACCACGCAGGGCTACCAACTCTTCCCCCCGGGCAGTGCACCGATCATCCATATTTATCCCGACGCCGCCGAGATCGGCCGGGTGTTCCGCCCGGCGCTCGGCATCGCGTGCGAGCTGAACGCCTTCGCCCAAGCCGCCGCGGCGCTGCCGCCGGTGGAGGCCGCGCCTTGGGCCGAGTGGACCCGCTCGCTGCGCGCCGTGCGGGAGGCCGGGCGCGTGGTGCCGGAGTACGAGGGGCCGCTGAACCTTGCCCAGGTGATGCGCGATCTGGAAACGTTGGCGCCGCCCGATGCCGTCTTCACCTCGGACGCTGGCAACTTCGCCACCTGGCCCGCCCGCTTCATCAACTTCGGTGATCGGCAGCGCATGATCGGCCCGGCCAACGGCGCCATGGGCTACGGCGTTCCCGCCGGCATCGCGGCGGCGCTGGCGTTTCCCGGCCGCATGGCGATCACCTTTGTCGGCGATGGCGGCATGCTGATGACCGGGCAGGAGATCGCCACCGCCTTCCAGTATGGCGTGGCGCCCATTGTGCTGGTGTTCAACAACGCGATGTACGGCACGATCCGCATGTATCAGGAGCGTGCGTACCCCGGCCGTGTCTCCGGCACCGCGCTGACCAACCCGGACTTCTGCAAGTACATCGAGGCGTTCGGCGGCCATGGCGAGGTGGTCACGGACACCGCCGGGTTCGCACCGGCCTTCCAGCGTGCCGTCGCCAGCGGCAGGCCGGCGGTGATCGAGCTGCGCATGAACCCGGAGCAGATCACCTCGCGCGCCACCATCGCGCAGCTTCGGGCCGGAGCGGCGACGGTGAAGCCGGCGGAGGCCGATTGAGCCGTTACCCGCCCCGCCCGGCGATGGCCCGCTCCAGCCGGCTGAGCAGCCGCACCAGCGGCCAAAGCAGCAGGAAGTACATCGCCGCCGCGGCCACGATGGGCGTCGCATTATAGGTGACGCTCTGCGCCTGCCGCGCCTGGAACAGCAGCTCCGGCAGCGCCACCACGGAGGCGAGCGAGGTGAGCTTCACCACCTCCAGCGTGTTGGACAGCAAGTCCGGCAGCACGTTGCGCACCGCGGGCGGCAGCACGACGTGGCGCAGCGTCTGCACGGCCGACAGCCCGGTGGAGCGCCCAGCCTCCGCAAGGCCCGGGGGCACGGACAGCAGCCCGGCGCGCAGCACCTCCGCATAATACGCCCCCGTGTTGAGGAAGAACCCAACCGCCACGCAGGCGAACGCGCTCAGGCGCACCCCGGCAAACGGCAGCCCGGCATACAGCAGGATCAGTAGCACTAGCGGCGGGAAGGCGCGGAAGAGATCGACCCAGGCCACCAGCGCCACCGCGACCCAGCGGCGGCGCACCGTGGACAGCAGCGCCAGCGCCAGCCCGCCGGCAAAGCCGAGCGGCACTACGACGAGCGACAACGCGACCGTCACTAGCAGCCCGCGCCACAGGATCGGCCAGGCGGCCACGAGGATTTCGACGTTGAAGAAGGTCTCGGCGATCATCGGGCCGGGTGCTGCCGCCATCGCCGCTCCACCCAGCGCCCGGCCACCACGACCGGCAGGAACAGCACGAGGTAGGCCGCGGCGCCGAGCGTCAGCGGCGACGGGTTGCCGCTGAATGACATGGCCGACGACGCCTGCGACAGGATCTCGCTCACCGCCACCACGGAGCCGAGCGCCGTGCCCTTGGTGATGGCGATGGTGCGGTTGGTCAGCGGCGGCACGGCCATGCGCAGCGCCTGCGGCAGCACCACGTGCAGCAGCGCGGCGGCGAAGCCGAGGCCCGTGGACCGCGCCGCCTCCCATTGGCCCGTTGGCACCGCGGTGATCCCGGCCCAGTAGATCTCCTCCGCGAACGCCATCAGCACCAGGGACAAGCTGATCCAGGTGCAGAAGAAGCCGGAGGGCGTCAGGTCGAAGGCCGGGGCGCCAAAGTAGATCAGCACGATGATCACCAAGGGCGGCAAGGCGCGTAACAGGTCCACCACGAAGATGATCAGCCAGTTCAGCGGCCGCACGCCGAAGGCGCGCACGAGCGCCAGCAGCAGCCCGGCGGCAAGCCCCGCCACCACCACCAGCACGGCCAGCTCCACCGTCAGCACGAAGCCGCTGGCGACGGCCGGCAGGCTGCGCGCCATCACTGGCAGGTTGAGGAAGGTGTCGGCGAAGCCGGCCATGCGCCGCGGGTCAGTGCCGGCTGATGCGGCCGATGAAGGCGCGGGTGCGGTCGTGCGAGGGCGCGTTGAACACCTGCGCCGGCGGCCCGGCCTCCAGCACCTGGCCGTCGGCCATGAACACCACCCGGTCGGCGGCAGCGCGGGCGAAGCCCATCTCGTGGCTCACCACCACCATAGTCATGCCGCCTTGCCGCAAGGCCCGCATCACGCCCAGCACCTCGCCCACCAGCTCGGGGTCGAGCGCGCTGGTCGGCTCGTCGAACAGCATGACGCGGGGTTCGAGCGCCAGGGCGCGGGCGATGGCGACCCGCTGCTGCTGCCCGCCGGAAAGCTGTGCCGGACGGTGGCCGGCGCGGTCCTCCAGGCCGACCTGGGACAGCGCCGCGCGCCCGGCCGCGTCCGCCTGCGCCCGGCCCATGCCGGCGACCTTGCGCAGCGCCAGCGTCACGTTGCCGAGCGCCGTCATGTGCGGATACAGGTTGAACGATTGGAACACCATGCCGATGCGCCGCCGCAGCCGGTTGAGGTCGGTGCGCCGGTCCAGGAGGTCGGTGCCGTCCACGGTGATCGCGCCGCTGTCCGGCACCTCCAGCCGGTTCAGGCAGCGCAGCAGCGTGGACTTGCCGGAGCCGGACGGGCCGATGACGAACACCATCTCGCCAGGCGCCGCCACCAGGTCCACGCCGCGCAGCACGTGCAGGGGGCCGAAATGCTTGTGGACGCCGTGGGCCGCGATCAACGAAGCGCGCTCAGGAGCAATGCAGCTCGTGCGGCGCCGGGTCATAGCCGGGCATGCTGGGCACGCCGTAGCCGGGTTCGACGACACGCTCCAGGTCGTCGGCGGCCGGGGGGACGCCAAACCACTTCTCGCTCAGCTTGGCGAGGCTGCCGTCCTGCTTCATGCAGGACATCGTGTCCTGGATCTGGTTGCGTAGGCCGGCCTCGTCCTTGCGGAACGGGGCGGCCCATTCGGCGCGGGTCTCCTTGATGACGAAGTCGGGCTGGAACTGCGGCAGCTTGGTCGCGGCGTAGCGGATCACGGCGTTGCCGCCGAGGTTGGCCGCCGCCCGCCCGGCCAGCACCGCCTGCACCGCGTCGGATTGCGAGTCGTAGGCCTGGGCGGTGAAGCCGTATTTGGAAGCGTTGGCGGCGGCCCAGGCGTCGTAGGCACTGCCCTTGTTCACCGTGATCACCTTGCCGCGCAGGTCGTCGAGCGAAGCGATAGGCGGCGTGCCCTTCTTGATGCCGAACTGGAACGCGGTCCACATGTAGCCGCCGGCGAACAGAAGGTTCTCGGCGCGTTCCTTTGTCACCGTGGTCGGTGCCGCGAGGAAGTCGTAGCGCCCCGCGTCCAGCGCGGGGATGAGGCCGGAATAGCTCGCGCTGTCGATGGTGATCGGGCGGTGCAGCCGGCGCGCGACCTCGGTGAACAGCTCCACGCTGAAGCCCTGCACCCCGCCGGACAGGCTGGGGAAGGCGAAGGGGGCGAAGGTTCCGTCAACGGCGGTGCGCAGCGGCGCGGCGTCCTGGGCCTGCGCGGCCCCGGCGAGCAGGCAAAGGAAAACGGCGTGGCGGAGTGCCTGCATCAAGTGTCGGCTCCTGCTGGGTTGACGGGATCGGGACTTGCAAGAACGATGCCCCATGCCGCGCATCCTTGTCATCAACCCCAACAGCTCCGCCGCATGCACCGCCGGCATCGACGCCGCGGTGGCGCCGTGCCGGGTGCTCGGCGGCCCGGCCATCGACGTGGCGAGTGTCCCGGACGGCCCGGCCGCCATCCTGAGCTGGCGCGACTGGCACGCGGCGGTCGAGCCGATGTGCCGCCTGGCCAAGCGCGAGGCCGCCGATGCCGTGGTGATCGCCTGCGCCTCCGACCCCGGGCTGGAGGCAATGCGGGCGGCGCTCGGCTGCCCCGTGCTGGGGGTGTTCCGCTGCGCCGTCGCCGCGGCCGTCGTCCGGGCCGAGCGATTCGGCGTGATCGCCATCGTGGACGCAAGCGTCGGCCGCCACGCGCTGGCGCTGCGTTCGATGGGGCTTGAGGCGCGGCTGGCCGGCGAGGTGGCGCTGAACGTGTCCATGGACACGCTGCTCGACCCGGCGGCGGCGCGCGGCCGGCTGACCGATGCGGCGCGGTGCCTCGTTGAGCAGGGCGCGGGCGTGGTCGTGCTCGGCTGCACGGGAATGGCCGGGCACCGTGCGGCGGTGGAGCAGGCGGCCGGCGTGCCGGTGATCGAGCCTTGCCAGGCCGGCGTCGCGATGGCGCGGATGGCGCTGCTGGAATAGGGCACCGCTGGCTTGTCGGCGCTGAGCGCATGGGCAGGGTTTCCGCCGCCAGCGGCGTCGCGTGGAACCTGATGAACGGCGTGATCGCCGCGACGCGGTTGTGCCGCTGCGTCTCCGGCGGGGCAATGACCAGGATAGTGCGCGGATGGCGATGGCGTAGATCGTCCTGCGCGGGATGCTCCTGCCCATCTTTTGCCCCGGGCCAGCGCCCCTGGGCTCTCTTGACGTGGCTGGATCGCGCGACGGACTGCCGCTGTGGCGCTTCCACGGAGAACCTGGCCCGCAGCCGCATGACGGTCAGCGTACCACCGCATCGCGGGACCAGACACCTAGTTCAGCGTGATGCGGTCAATCTCGGTGAGATCGTCCTCGGTCAGCTTCCACGCCCCGGCCTTGGCGTTCTCCTCGATCTGCTCCGGCTCGGTCGCCCCCGCGATCACGCTCGCGACGGGCGCATGGGCCAGGAGCCAGCTGAACGCGAGTTCCAGGGGCTTGCGTCCGCGCGCTTCGGCAAAGTCGATCAGCTGTTCCGACCGGCTCCAATTCTTCTCGGTGAGGTAGCGGTCGGCGAGCCGCTGCGTCTTGGTCAACCGCGCCTCCTCGGGGAGCGGCATGTTGCGCCGGTACTTGCCGGTGAGCAGCCCGCTGGCGAGCGGGAAATAAGGCAAGAGGCCAAGCCCGTAGGCGCGCATCGCCGGCACGAGGTCGCGCTCGGCCTCGCGCACGAGCAGCGAGTACTCGTCCTGGCAGGACACGAACCCGGCGAGGTTCAGCGTTTTCGCGGTCCACTGCGCCTCGACCACCTGCCAGCCCGGCAGGTTCGAGCAGCCGTAGTAGCGGATCTTGCCCGCGCGTGAGAGGTCGTCGAGCGCGCGCAGCGTTTCCTCAATTGGCGTATGCGGATCGGGGCGGTGCAGCTGATAAAGGTCGATCCAGTCGGTCCTCAGGCGACGCAGGCTCGCCTCGACGGCGGCGAAGATGGTGCGGCGCGAGGCGCCTTCGCTTTCCCCCGTGTCGTCCATCGGCATGCCGAACTTCGTCGCCAGTACGATCCGCTTGCGCGCGTCGCCGAGGACCTGCCCCATGCAGGTTTCCGACCCGCCGCGCTCGCCATAAACGTCGGCGGTGTCGAACAGCGTGATGCCGACATCAAGCGCCTTGTGGATGACCTGGCGCGTCGCTTCGAGGTCGATGCGTCCGCCGAAGTTGTTGCAGCCAAGGCCGACTGCCGAGACACGCAGGCCAGACCGGCCGAGGTTGCGCAGTTCCATTGGGAGCCTCCTGGGGTCGCCGCCGCCCGGAGTGTCGCCGCCCCGGCTTCGTTTGTCACCCTCACGGTTCCGGCCCCACATCTGTCCATAAGGACTGGCCGGAACCAAACCCTCGGTCTCGCGGCTCCAAAAAGGTCGAAGCAGACGTGGGTGCCCGCCCATCCCGCGCTGTGCAGCGTCAGGCCCGTGTGTCCTGCAGTCCCCGGCGCCACGGAACTGTTCGACCGGCGGCATCCGTCCGTATTACCCTGGCCGCAACGCCCCTGCGATGGGCGATGGAGGACCATCCCATGCCGCTCAACCGCCGCGGCCTGATCGCCGCCGCCGCCTTCGCGCCGTTCGGTGCCCGTGCCCAGCCGGCCGCCCCGCTGCGGGTCGGCGTGCTCACCGACCTGTCGGGCCAGTACCGCGACAACTCAGGCCCAACCAGCGTGCTTGCCGCCCGCCAGGCCGTCGAGGACTTCCGGCCGGGCCAGCACGGCTTCGCCGTCGAGATCCTGGCCGCCGACCACCAGCAGAAGCCCGACGTCGGCGCCGCCATCGCACGAGCGTGGTTCGACCGGGACGGCGTCAGCGCCATCGCCGACGTGAACAACACCGCCATCGCGCTGGCCGTCCGCACCCAGGCAGTCGAGAAGGACCGCGCCCTGCTGATCAGCGGCGCGGCGTCGGCGGACCTTTCGGGCAAGTCGTGCAGCGCCAACCAAGTCCACTGGGCGCCGGACACCTGGGGCAACGCGCACTCCACCGGGGAGGCGCTGCTGCGGGCTGGGCGCCGGTCGTTCTTCCTAGTGGTCGCCGACTACGTCTTCGGCCACACGCTGGAGCGGGAGGTGGCCGCCCTTGTGCAGGCCGGCGGGGGCACGGTGCTGGGGGCGGTCGCCTACCCCTTCCCGGGCACCACGGACTTCTCCTCCTTCCTGCTGCAGGCGCAGGCCAGCGGCGCCGACGTGGTCGCGTTCTGCAACACCGGCGGCGACATGGAGAACGCGGTCAAGCAGGCGGCCGAATTCGGGCTGGGGCAAAGCGGCCGGGCGGTGGCGCCGATGTTCGGCTTCATCACCGAGATGAAGGCGGTCGGGCTGCAGACCGGCCAGGGCCTGTTCCTGACCGAGACGTTCTACTGGGACCTGAACGACCGCACCCGCGCCTTCACCCGGCGCTTCCTGCCCCGGACGCCCGACAACTACCCGAGCAGCCTGCACGCTTCCTGCTACAGCGCCGTCACCCACTACCTGAAGGCCATCGCCGCCGGCGCTCCGCGCACTTCCGGCCGGGCGGCCATCGCGGCGATGAAGGCCATGCCGACCGACGACGACTGCTTCGGTGCGGCCAGCATCCGGGCAGACGGGCGGTTCCTGTGCCCCATCCACCTGTTCCAGGTGAAGGCGCCCTCGGAAAGCGCCGGGCCGTGGGACATCTTTCGCCTGGTGTCCTCCACGCCCGGGAACCGCGCGTTCCGGCCGCTGGCGGCGGGCGGCTGCACGTTGAAGCCGGCATGAACGCGCTTGCGCCCACCGGCGCCGACGCCGTCCCGGACAGCCGCGGGCTGAACCTGTACCGGGCAGACCCGGCGCTCGCTCGCCTGGCCGCGCTGTATCTCCCGCCGGACCTGTTCGAGCATCTTGCGCCGCACCTGGACCGCCTGGGCGCGCTCGCGGGCGGCAGCCTGGACGAGCTGGCCGGCGCCGCCGACCGCAACCCGCCGAAGCTGCACCACCGCACCCGGCGCGGCGAGGACGTGCAATCCATTGAGAAGCACCCAGCCTACCGTGAGATGGAGCGCCTGGCCTTCGGCGAGTACGGCCTCGCCGCCCTGTCCCACCGCGGCGGCGTGCTGGGCTGGCCCGCGCCGATGCCGCCGGCGGCCAAGTACCTGCTGACCTACCTGTTCGTGCAGGCCGAGTTCGGGCTGATGTGCCCCGTCAGCATGACCGACAGCCTG
>CAXSHI010000163.1:0-10821 GCA_964236755.1 uncultured Acetobacteraceae bacterium | reverse complement strand
GAGATGTGCAACAACAACGGCACCTGCCGCAAGTTCGACGCCGGCAGCATGTGCCCGAGCTACCGGGTGACGCGGGACGAGGCGCACCTCACGCGCGGCCGGGCCAACACGCTGCGGCTGGCGCTGACGGGGCAGTTGGGGCCGGACGCCATGGCCGGGGACGACGTGGCGGACGCCCTGGCGCTGTGCGTGTCGTGCAAGGCGTGCCGGCGGGAGTGCCCGACCGGCGTGGACATGGCGAAGATGAAGGTAGAGGCGCTGGCCGCCCGCGCAGCGCGGCACGGGGTGGGACGGCGGGCGCGGCTGGTGGCGGAGCTGCCGCGCTACGCCCGCGTGGCTGCGGCCCTCGCGCCGTTGGCCAACCTGCGCAACCGGGTCCCGGTGCTGCGCCGGGCAACGGCGCGGCTGCTGGGCCTGTCGGCCACGCGCTCCCTGCCGACCTGGAGCCGCGCGCCGTTCCGCGATGCGGAGGCTGCATCCGCCCCGGCGCCCAATGGCGACGTGCTGCTGTTGGCCGACACCTTCAACCGCTACTTCGAGCCGGAGAACCTCCGCGCCGCCATTCGCGTGCTGGCTGCGGCAGGCTACCGCGCCGTGCTGCCGGCGCATGACGGCCGGCCACTGTGCTGCGGCAGGACGTATTTGTCCGCCGGCATGGTCGAGCAGGCCCGCGTCGAGGCGCGGCGCACGATGGCGGCGCTCGCCGGGCCGCTGCCCGTCGTGGGGCTGGAGCCGTCCTGCCTGCTCACGCTGCGCGACGAGTTCGCCTCCCTGCTGCCCGGCCCGGAGGCGGCGGCGCTGTCCGCCCGCGCCGTGCTGCTGAGCGAGTTCCTGGCCCGCGAGGGCGTGCGCCTGCCGCTCGGCGCGCGGCCGGGCCGGGCGCACGTGCACGGCCATTGCCACCAGAAGGCGTTCGGCGCCTTCCCGGACGCGCTCGCGGCGCTGCGGCAGGTGCCCGGCCTCGACGTGCAGCCGATCACGTCCTCCTGCTGCGGCATGGCCGGCGCGTTCGGCTACGGGGCGGAAACCCAGGAGGCGTCGGCCGCGATGGCGGAGGCCGGGCTGCTGCCGGCGGTGCGGGCGGCGGGAGCGGATGACCGGATCGTCGCGGACGGCACCTCCTGCCGGCACCAGATCGGCGACCTGTCGGGACGCCGAGCCGTGCATTCCGTGGTGGTGCTGGACGAGGCGCTGAACAGGTAAGGGTGGGCGGCGGACCGCGGCAGGCACGCAACCCGACCCGTCGATTGGCGCTCATGCTGGCATGGCGCACGAATCCAAGACCACCATCTATGCGGCGCTCGCCGGCAACGCGGCCATTGCCGCCACCAAGTTCGGTGCCGCCTTCTGGACCGGCAGCGCCGCCATGCTGAGCGAGGCCATTCACTCGCTGGTCGATACCGGCAACCAGTTGCTGATGCTCTACGGCCTGCGCCGCTCCGTCCGCCCGGCGACGGAGGCGCATCCGTTCGGCTTCGGGCTGGAGCTTTACTTCTGGACCTTCGTCGTGGCGATCCTGATCTTCGGCCTGGGCGCCGGGGTGTCGATCCTGGAGGGCGTCAACAAGATCCGCGCGCCGCACCCGGTCGAGGGCGGCTGGGTCAACTACGTCGTGCTGGGCCTGTCCTTCCTGTTCGAGGGGGCGACCTGGCTCGTGGCCTTCCGCGCCTTTCGCATCCAGGCCAAGACGATGGGGCTGCTGGCGGCGGTGCAGCGCAGCAAGGACCCGACCGTGTTCACCGTCCTGCTAGAGGACAGCGCGGCCCTCACGGGCCTCGCTATCGCCGCGGCCGGCCTGGCCTGCGCCGACGTTCTGCACCTCCCCATGCTCGATGGCGTCGCCAGCGTGCTGATCGGGCTGCTGCTGGCTGGGACCGCCGGGTTCCTGGCGTTCGAGTGCAAGGGCCTGCTGCTGGGAGAGTCGGCCGACCCCGCCGTCCGCGCCGGGCTGCGCGCCATCGCGGCCGGCAGCACGGGCGTCGAGAGCGTGAACGAGCTGCTGACGATGCATTTCGGCCCCAAGGACATCCTTGCGGTGATCAGCCTGAACTTCGTGGACACGCTGAGCGCCGGGGTCGTCGAGCAGACCGTCTCAAGCATCGAGCGCCGGATCAAGTCCGAGTACCCCCAGGTCCGCCGCATCTTCGTCGAGGCGCAAAGCCCCCAGGGCCATCTGCAGGCGCGGCGGGAGGTGGTGCCCCTGGACGAGGCGAGCGAGCCGGCCATGCCGTGACCCGGCCTGCCCGGGCGCAGCCCTATATGCCGAGATACGCCTTTCGCACGCCCGCGTCGGCGGCGATGTCCCGGGCCGGCCCTTCCAGCACGATGCGCCCGGTCTGCAGCACGTAGGCGCGGTCGGCCAGGTCCAGCGCCTCCGCCAGGCGCTGCTCGACCAAGAGGATGGTGGTGCCGAGGCCGCGGATGCGGCCCACGGCGGCCAGGATGTCGTCCACGAGCTTGGGCGCGATCCCCTGGCTCGGCTCGTCGAGCATCAGGAGGCGCGGCTGGGTCATCAGCGCGCGGCCAATGGCCAGCATCTGCTGCTCGCCGCCGGACAGCGTCTCCGCCCGCTGCGGCAGGCGCTCCTGCAGCCGGGGGAACAGGCTGAACACCAGGTCGAGCGGCTTGAAGCGGTCCGGGTCGCCGCGGCGGGCGTAGGCGCCGAGGCGCAGGTTGTCCTCGACCGACAGGCGCGGGAACAGGCGGCGGCCCTCCGGCACCAGGCCCACGCCGGCCCTGGTAATCAGATGCGGGGCGACGCGGGCGAGGCTCCGGCCGTCGAAGGCAATGGCGCCCTCGGTCGCGACCTGCCCGGCGATGGCGCGCAGCAGGGTGCTCTTGCCGGCGCCGTTCGCCCCCACCACGGCGACGATCTCGCCCCGGACCACCGAAAGGCTCACACCCTGCAGCGCCTTCAGCCCGCGGTAGCTCGCGGACACGCTGTCCAGCCGGAGCAGCGGCCCAGGGGACATGTTCTCAGGCGACATGTCCTCAGGCGGCATACTTGTCGCCGAGATAGGCGCGGATCACGTCGGGGTGGCGCACGACCTCGGCCGGCGATCCCTGCATCAAGACGCGGCCCAGGTTCAGCACCACGGCGCGGTCCACCAGCGGCAGCACGACCTCCATGACGTGCTCGACCATGACCACGGTGACGCCCCCATCGCGCACGGCGCGGATCAGGGCGACGCCGCCGGCGGCCTCCGTGGGCGTGAGGCCGGTCAGCATCTCGTCCAGGAGAAGCAGGCGCGGCCGGGTGGCGAGCGCCCGGGCGATCTCAAGCCGGCGCTTCTCGGGCGGCGTCAGCTGGTGCGCCGGCGCGTCCGCGCGGGCGCCCAGCCCGACGAATTCCAGCACATCCTGCGCCGCCCGCATCGCCTCGCGGGGCCGGGCGCCGCGGGCGAAGGCGCCGACCATGACGTTCTCCAGCACCGTCATGCTGTCGAAGCTGCGCACCACCTGGAACGTGCGGGCCACCCCGGCGCGGGCGCAGGCGAGGGGGCCGAGGCCGCTGATCACCCGGCCGTCCAGCCGCACGTCACCCTGGTCCGGGCTGACCTCGCCGGAGATCACGTTGAACAGGCTGGTCTTGCCCGCGCCGTTCGGGCCAATCAGCCCCAGGATTTCGCCCGGGACCACGTCAAAGCTGATGTCGACGTTGGCCGCGACCCCGCCGAAGGTCTTGGTGACGCCGCGGACCCGCAGAAGCGGCGTCATCCCGTCGGGTCGAGCCGCCGCGCGATCTCGGCCTCGTGGCGATCCAGGTACGGGTCCGGGATGCCCCAGCCGCGCAGCGCCTCCGCCGTCTGCAGCAGGTAGCCTGCCGCGGTGCCGCCCGGGCCGACGCCAGTGGCGAGGATGCCCGTCACCGCGGCCTCCGGCACCATGCTGGCGTAGAGCGGATGCCGGGGATCGGCGACGAAGGTCAACGCGGCCACCGGGCCAAGCGCGGTGGCCACCTCGACCCATTCCGCAGTGTAGTAGCCGCCGGACATCTCCTGCTTCCAAACCGTCCAGAGCGCCTCTTGCACCCCTTCCTCCGCGAGGTGAAGGGCGACGCCGGCGCAGGCGCCGGGCTGGCGCTCCAGCCCGAGGGTCAGGGCGGGCTGCGCCGTGGTGCCGCGGTTCCGGTTGTCCCAGATGCAGTAGCGGCGCACCAGGCCCTCGACCGTGCCGGCCCGGGCCGCGTCGTGGTCGCTGCCGTCCCAGATCAGCGCGCCGTAGGCGAACACCCAGATGCCGTCTGTCCCCTGCCGCTGATCGAAGGCGTGCTGCATGCCGCGCCGCAGCTCCGCCTCTGGCACGGTTGCCGGGAGGGCGCCGGCGGTCGCTGTGTGCGGCAGGCGGGCGTCGATGAGGGCACGGGTCAGGATTGTCATGATGTCCAAGTAGTTGGGGAACGCGGCGAAAATTGACAGGGCGCCGCTGGGTCCGCTGATCCTAGCGCCGGCCCCGCGACCGATTCGCCGCCAGCTCCTCGGGCGTGAGCTGGAAGCCGACCTCGATCCGGTAGGCCGCCGCGGTCTTGTTCTCCTGCACCTTGAGCCGCAGCTCCACCTCGTCGCCCGCGAGCCGCAGCCGGTCGGCGTTCGGCCCGAATTCGGCGCGGAGCGGAAACACCTGCTTGTCGAGGATGCTGTCGCCGTCCAGCACGGCGACGAAGTAGGCAAGCTCGGCCCGGCGCCCTGGGGCGGCCGGGCCGCGCGTCAGCTCAAGGCCGACCTGGATCGTGGTCACGACGGTGTCCGCGCCGTCCCGCTTGCAGCTGCCGTTGATCCCGGTGATACGCCCCTCCAGCTCGGTATCGACCAGGTCGCGCTGGCCGCCGCGGTAGCGGGACAGGTCAGCGGCGTCGCGGACGATGGCGGCGCCGGGACAGGCGGGGGCAAAGGCCTCCTGGGTGCCGCCGCAGCCGGCGAGCGGCACGAGGGAGGCCGCGCCCAGCAGGCGCAGTGCCAGCCAGGCGGGAAGGCGCATTGCAGGCATCCAGGTCTCCGGCTTGCGCCCCGCTCGTCACCGGGGCCGTGCGACACCAGTTGTAGCGGAATGCGCGCGGCGGCATAGTGCGCCGTGCCTGACAGCCGGATTCCCATGTCCCAGACTCAAGCCATCCACCCCTCGTTGACCTCCCTGCCGCGGCCCGACCTGCTCGTCGTGCTGGCCGGCCCGCGCGGCTTCTGCGCCGGGGTTGACCGCGCCATCCGCGTGGTGGAGGAGGCGATCCGCCGCTACGGCGCCCCCGTCTATGTGCGCCATGAGATCGTGCACAACCGCACCGTCGTCGAGGCTCTGGAAGCGCAGGGCGCCGTGTTCGTCGAGGAGCTGGACGAGGTTCCCGCCGACGCCCACGTGGTCTTCAGCGCCCACGGCGTGCCGAAGTCCGTACCCGCGGAGGCGCAGCGCCGCAACCTGTCCTACTTCGACGCCACCTGCCCGCTGGTCAGCAAGGTGCATCGGGAGGCCGAGCGCCACTATGCCGGCGGCGGACCCGGCGCCCGCCACATCCTGATGATCGGCCATGCCGGCCATCCGGAGGTCGTTGGCACCATGGGCCAGCTGCCGCCCGGCAGCGTCACCTTGGTGCAAGACACCGCGGACGCGGACACGGTGACGCCCGCGGACCCCGGGCGCCTTGCCTTCATCACGCAGACGACGCTCTCGGTCGATGACACCGCGGACATCGTGGCGACGCTCCGCCGCCGGTTCCCCGCCATCGAGGGACCGAAGCACGAGGACATCTGCTACGCCACCACGAACCGGCAGGCGGCGGTCAAGGCCATCGCCCCGCAATGCGACCTGGTCGTGGTGATCGGCAGCCCCAACAGCAGCAACTCGCAGCGCCTGCGCGAGGTGGCGGAGCGGGGGGGCGCTGCGCGGGCGATCCTGCTGCCACGGGCGGACCAGCTCGACTGGTCGGCGCTGGAGGGGGTGCGGACGCTCGGCATCACCGCCGGGGCGTCGGCGCCGGAGAGCCTGGTGCAGGAGTTGCTCGGCTGCCTTGGCGAGCGGTACGCGATGCGGATCGAGGAGCGGCAGGTGACGCAGGAGGACGTGGTGTTCAAGCTGCCGGCCCCGCTCTGCTGATTCCCTGACCAGTGGCGGTTTACACCGACGTCACGGACGAGGCGCTGGCGGTCTTCCTGTCCGGCTACGACCTGGGCACCGCCGTGGCCTTCCGCGGCATCGCCGAGGGGGTGGAGAACAGCAACTTCCAGCTTCGCACCACCGCCGGCGACTTCATCCTGACGCTCTACGAGAAGCGGGTGGACCCGGCCGAGTTGCCCTGGTTCCTGGGCCTCATGGAGCACCTGGCGTCGCGCGGCATCACCTGTCCGCAGCCGGTCCGCGGGCGGGACGGGGAGGCGCTGCGCCAGCTTGCGGGCCGGCCGGCCTGCGTCACCACCTTCCTGCCCGGCGTCTGGCCCCGGCGCGTCCGGCCCGAGCACTGCGCGCCCGTGGGCCAGGCGCTGGCCGGGCTGCACCGGGCCGGCGCCGACTACGCGCCCTCGCGGCCGAACGCCCTGGGACCGGCAAGCTGGGCGCCGCTGCTGGCGCGCAGCGGCGGACGCGCCGACGAGATCCAGGTGGGCCTCGACGCAGAGTTGGCGGCGGCGCTGCGCCGCATCGCCGCCGCCTGGCCGGGCCGGTTGCCGTGCGGGCATATCCATGCCGACCTGTTCCCGGACAACGTGTTCTTCCTGGACGGCCGGCTGTCGGGGCTGATCGACTTCTACTTCGCAGCGACCGACCTGCTGGCCTACGACCTCGCGGTGTGCCTGAACGCCTGGTGCTTCGAGCCGGACTACAGCTTCAACGTTACCCGTGCGCGCGCCATGCTGGCCGCCTACGACCGGGTGCGCCCGCTGCTGCCGGAGGAGCGCGCGGCACTGCCGGTGCTATGCCAAGGTGCGGCGCTCCGCTTCCTGCTGACCCGGCTGTACGACTGGCTGCACACGCCGCCGGGTGCCCTGGTGACGCGCAAGGACCCGGTCGAGTACCTGCGCCGCCTCCGCTTCCACCTCGCCGCCCGGGACGAGCATGCCTATGGGATCTGACGCCCCCGCGGACCCCGATCTTGCGACGGTCGAGATCTGGACCGACGGCGGCTGCAAGCCGAACCCCGGCCCGGGCGGCTGGGCGGCCATCCTGCGCTTCGGCGCGCACGAGCGGGAGCTGCAGGGCGCCGACCCCGCCACCACCAACAACCGCATGGAACTCACCGCCGCCGCCGCCGCGCTCGAAACGCTGACCCGGCCCTGCCGCGTCGTGCTGCACACCGACAGCGAGTACGTGCGCAACGGCGTTACCCGCTGGAGCACCGGCTGGGTGCGCCGCAACTGGCGCAATGCGTCCGGCGATCCCGTCGCCAACATGGCGCTGTGGCGCCGCCTGCTGGACGCGGCCAAGCCGCATGCGGTGGAGTGGCGCTGGGTGCGCGGCCACTCGGGCGACGCGATGAATGAGCGCGCGGACGTGCTGGCGACGGCGGCGCGGCAGGGGCTGGGCGGATGACTTCGTGTCCGTTAGGGCATAACCTGTCATTATGGGGCATAAGTTGTCACTGTAACGAGTAAGTGCAGGAACTGGCGCAAGATGGCCAGCTTGCGCACGGTTGCGGCGGATGGAATGCCCCGGCCCCGGCCCGCGCGGTCCGTCACGGCGCTTGATCACCGTCGCGATCGGGCCCTGGCGGCCTCGATGCGTCACGCCCTAGACTCTCGACGGTGATCGTGCACCCTGGTCGCCAACGCCAGGGCTTGTTGGAGTTGCCGCAACAATAATATTCGGGGGGAGCACGACATGACGGTCGCCGAGCGCCTGCATGGCTGGAATCGCTGGTATGACGGGCTGCCGCAGGAGTGGCGGTTCCAGATCATCCTTTGGCCGCTGATCATGGTCGGTGCCCTGAACATGCTGCTGAGCCTCTCGGTCCGGTTTCCCTTTGGCCTCCTCGTGCTGCTCGGCGTACTGTTCGTGGCCGCGGTCCGTGCGCCCTACAGCCTCGGGTGGATCACGCCAGCCCAAACGCTGCCGTCCGGCCGGCCTGGCGCTCCGAAGCTTGAGATCGGCGGGGCCGGCGCGGACTGGATCGCCGGGATCAACGAGCGGTACGAGGCCGTGCCGGAGAAGACCCGCTTCTGGATCATCCCGGCCATCCTCGTGATCGCCGGGGCCATCAACATGCAGATGACCATCCAGGGGGGCTATCCGTTTGGCCTGCTCTTCCTGATCGTGCTGCTCGCGATCATCGCCATGCGCGCGCCCTACGTCCACGGACTGCTCAGGCCCGCAGCGGCGGCCGGCCTGCCGGCGCCCGCACTGCGGTACGATGCCAGGATCACCGACGCGCGCTCTCCAGCGCCCATGGAGGCCCGTTCGGGCGCCGCAGCTCCTGCCCTTCCGGAGTGGCACGACGTGCCGGCAGCCGACCCGGAAGGTGCTAAGCCCTCCGCCGTGGCTCCGGCACCTGGGCCGGACCCTCACGAAGCCGCCGCGGTGCCCTCGCCGCCCGTCCCGTCGCGACCGGAACCGGCGCCGGACGAGACGGACGCCCCGCACCCGCCTTCGCCCGACGTGGGCCTGGCGTCGGAGCCGGACGGCCACGGCGAGGCTGCGATCTCCTCGCCGTTCGCCGCCGAGCCGCACCCGGAGCCGGGCGGGACGGACGCCGCGCACCCGCCGTCACCATCGCCCAGGCATCCCCCGGGCAGCCAGGCGGAATGAGGGCTGCTCCCTCCCGTCGGCGGTCAGGTCCCCCAGATCGCGTCGCGGCCGGATGTGACTTGACGCTGTTGCCCGCCGGGCCTGTGCTGCCTGGATGACGCATGAGGATTACGTCGGCCGGACCGAGACGCGCACGGACATCGTGGCGCCGCATCTGCTGCACGGCATGGCGGCGGCGCTCGGGGTGGACGCGCCGGGGCGTCTGCCGCCGTTATGGCATTGGATGCTGTTCCAGGAGTGGGTAACGCCGGACCGGCTCGGCCCGGACGGGCATCCGCGGCGGGGCGGGTTCCTGCCGCCGGTGCCCGACCTGCCGCGGCGGATGTGGGCCGGGGGGCGGGTGCGGTTCCTCGGGCCGTTGCACGCCGGCGACGCGGTGCGGCGGCGCAGCACGATCCTGTCCGTCAAGGAGAAGCAGGGCGGCAGCGGCCGGCTGGTGTTCGTCACCGTGGCCCACGGGATCGAGGGGCCGCGCGGCCCGGCCATCGAGGAGGAGCAGGATCTCGTCTATCGCGGCGCGGAGGGCGTGGCCACGAAGCCCACCGACCCCGCGGCCCCGGCGCCTTCGGGCGCGCGGCGCGGCGCGATGAAACCGGACCCGGTGCTGCTGTTCCGCTACTCCGCGCTGACCGGTAACGGGCACCGCATCCACTACGACATGGACTACGTGCGGGGCGTCGAGGGCTACCCGGGCCTGGTGGTGCACGGGCCGCTGCAGGCGACGTGGCTCGCCGGGCTGCTGGCGGACCGGGACGTGACGGCGTTCAGCTTCCGCGGCCTGCGCCCGGCGTTCCACGGGGCGAGGCTGGCAACGGAGGCCTGGGGGGACAACGGCACGTGGCGGCTCCGCACCCTGGATGAGGGCGGGCGCGCCTGCATGGTGGCGGAGGCGGCGCTTGCGTGACGCCCCCATGCTTGAAGTCCGGGGCGGCGCCTGATGGCGTTCCTGACGGAGCCGGAGCCGCCGCGCGGCGTGGCGCAGCACGTCGCGGCCGGCATCCGCCGGGTGGTGGCGGGAAACGCGGGCGCCATGACCTATCACGGCACCAACACCTACCTGATTGAAGCGCCGGGCGGCGTCATGGTGCTGGACCCCGGGCCGGACGACCCGGCGCACGTTGCCGCCGTGCTGGCCGCCGCCGGCGGGCCGGTGGCGCGCATCCTGCTGAGCCACACGCACATCGACCACGTCGGCGCGCTGCCGGCGCTGCGGGCGGTGACGGGGGCGCCGGTCCATGCCTGGCACGCCCCGGCAGCGCCCGAGGTCGTGCCCGATGTCGGATTGCAGGACGGCGACATCGTTGAGGGCTGGCAAGCAGTGTTCACGCCGGGGCACGCGGCCGACCACCTATGCTTCGCCGGTCCCGGCGGCGTGCTGTTCAGCGCGGACCACGTGATGAGCTGGTCGAGCAGCGTCGTCAGCCCGCCGGGCGGCGACATGGCGGCGTATCTCGCGAGCCTGCGCCGGCTGCTGGAGCGCGACGACGCCGTGTACCTGCCCGGCCACGGCCCGCCGCTGCCAAACCCGCGCCCGTTCGTGCGGGACCTGCTGGCGCACCGCGAGGCGCGGGAGGCGGCGGTGCTGGCGGCGCTCGGCCCCCAGCCGCTCGGCACGCGGGCCTTGACGGACGCGCTGTATTCCCAGGTGGACGAGCGGCTGCGGCGCGCCGCGGAGCGCAACGTGCTGGCGCACCTGCTGAAGCTGCGGGCGGAAGGGCGGGCGCAGGACGGGCCGGACGGGTGGATTGCGGCGTAGGATCGGCTTGCATTTTCGGGGTCCGTGCCGCACATAAGCGCGTGATCTAGTCGGCCCCCGCCGGGCGCTGTTCGTGGCGAGGGGTGCATGGCAGGGCGCGCCGGGCAGGGGCCGGGCGGCGCCCGCCGTGGCATGCCCGGCTTACGAATGGAGTAGCACCGTGTCCGAGACCGACGCCAACCCGCTTGCCCTTATCCGCAACATCGGCATCACCGCGCACATCGACGCCGGCAAGACGACGACGACCGAGCGCATCTTGTACTACACCGGCGTGTCGCACCGCATCGGCGAGGTGCACGACGGCAACACCACGACCGACTACATGGCGCAGGAGCGGGAGC
>CAXSHI010000162.1:0-10847 GCA_964236755.1 uncultured Acetobacteraceae bacterium | reverse complement strand
CCGCGACATCGCCGGGCTGCCGGCGGGCGGCGCCGCGTCCGCGGTGCTGCTGGCGGCCCTGGCCACCGCCGCGGTGCTGGCGGCGCTGCTGGCCGGGCGCGCCCTGCTCGCCACGCGCTTCGGGCGGCTGCTCGCCGCCATACGCGACGACGAGCCGCGGCTGCGCTTCCTCGGCTACGACACGCTTTGGCTGAAGCTCGCGGCGTGGTGCCTGTCCGCCTCGCTCGCCGCCGCCGCCGGGGCGCTGTATGTGCCGCAGGTCGGCATCATCAACCCGGGCCTGCTCGACCCGGCGCTCTCTCTGGAAATTGCGGTCTGGGTCGCGGTCGGCGGGCGCGGCGGCCTGGTCGGCGCGATCCTCGGCGCAGTGCTGGTCAACCTGCTGAAGTTCTGGCTGGCCGGGGCGGCGCCCGCCTTGTGGCCGTTCGTGCTGAGCCTGCTGGTGCTCGGCGTCGTGCTGCTGTTGCCGAACGGGCTGCTGGACCTGCGCAACCGGTCGCGGTCCTGGTTGACCGACATGGCCGCCGCCCTGCCGGGCCAGGCCCGGCGATGAGTGGTTATGCCGGGCCAGGCCCGGCGATGAGCAGTTATGCCGTCGAGGTGATCGGCCTGACGGTCGCGTTCGGCGATTTCGTCGCCATCGACGACCTGAGCTTCGTCGCCGAGTACGGCCGGGTCCGCGGCGTCATCGGGCCGAACGGCGCCGGCAAGACCACCCTGCTCGACGCGCTGACCGGCAAGTCCCGGCCCCGGCGCGGGCGCATGCTGCTGGACGGGACGACCGAGCTTGCGGGCATGAGCGAGGTGGCCCGGGCGCTCGCCGGCATCGGGCGGAAGTTCCAGAAGCCCAGCGTGTTCGAGGCGCTGACCGTGCACGAGAACCTCGACCTGGCGCTCCGCCTGCACCGCCGGTCGCTGTTGCGGGAGGTGCTGGCGGATGGGGCGGGCAAGGCCGCCACCATCGCCCGCCTGCTGGAAACGGTTGGCCTTGCCGCCCGGCGGCACGCGCTGGCCGGCGTGCTGTCCCACGGCGAGAAGCAGTGGCTGGAGATCGGCATGGTGCTGGTGCAGGACCCGAAGCTGCTGCTGCTGGACGAGCCGGTGGCCGGCCTCGGCGAGCGCGAGGTCGAGCGCACCGCCGAGCTTGTGCGCTCGCTCCGCGAACCCGGCCGCAGCATCGTGGTCGTGGAGCACGACATGGACTTCGTCGAGCAGGTGGCGGACCAGGTGACGGTGCTGCACGAGGGCCGCACCCTGTTCGACGGCAGCATGGCGGACGCCCGCGCCGACGCCCGCGTGATCGAGGTCTATATCGGGCGATGACCGCATGCCTCAGCATCAGCCGCCTGGACCACCGCTACGGCAGCGCCCAGAGCCTGCGCGGGGTGTCATTGGAGATCGGGCGCGGCCAGTGCCTGGCGCTGCTGGGGCGCAACGGCGCGGGCAAGACGACGCTGCTGCGCTGCCTGGTCGGGCTGCTGCCGCCGAGCGGCGGGC
Organism: uncultured Acetobacteraceae bacterium; assembly: GCA_964236755.1. Classification (GTDB taxonomy): domain Bacteria; phylum Pseudomonadota; class Alphaproteobacteria; order Acetobacterales; family Acetobacteraceae; genus CAHJXG01. Next base: position 9,350 of record CAXSHI010000162.1, on the reverse strand, counting down.
GCATGCTGCTGGACGGCCAGGACATCGGCGCCTGGCCGTCCTTCCGCCGGGCGCGCGGCGGGATCGGCTACGTGCCGCAGGGGCGGGAGATCTTCACCGGGCTGTCGGTGGGCGAGAACCTGCTGATCGCCGCGAAGTCGCACGGCGTGCGCGATGGCGCGGCGCTGGACGAGGTGTGCGCCCTGTTCCCGGTGCTGCGCACCATGTGGCGCCGGCGCGGCGGCGACCTGTCGGGCGGGCAGCAGCAGCAGCTGGCCATCGGCCGCGCCCTGATGGGCCGCCCCAGCCTGCTGGTGCTGGACGAGCCGACCGAGGGCGTCCAGCCCTCCGTCGTGAAATCCATCGAGCAGGCGATCTCCTCCTTGAAAGGCCGGGTCGCGATCCTGCTGGTCGAGCAGTACTACGATTTCGCCCGCACCCTGGCGGACCGCTACGGCGTGCTGGAGCGCGGCGCGGTCGCGGCGGAGGGCGCCGGCGCGGACATGGACCGCGACAATGTCAGCCGCTACCTTTCGATCTGACCCCGTGATGCCAGGACGAGGACCTCCGCGTTGACCAGCCCGTTGCGCATCGGCTTCGACATCGGCGGCACCTTCACCGACTTCGTGCTGTCGGACGCCGGGACGGGCGCGCTGCGCCTGCACAAGCGGCTGACCACGGCGGAGGACCCCGCAATCGGCGCGCTCGATGGGGTGCAGCAGATCCTGTCCGACCACGGCGCCCGGCTGCGGGACGTGGGCGAGATCCTGCACGGCACCACGCTCGTCACCAACGCCGTGATCGAGCGCAAGGGCGCCCGCCTCGGCCTCCTCACCACCCAAGGCTTCCGCGACGTGCTGGAGGCCGGGACGGAACAGCGTTACGACATCTACGACCTGCTCCTCACCTACCCCGACCCGCTAGTGCCGCGCCGGCGCCGGCTGGAGGTGGCGGAGCGCATCGACCGCGACGGCGCCGTGGTCGTGCCGCTGGACGGTGACGGCGTGCGCCGCGCCGCCCGCGCCATGCGGGAAGCGGGCGTCGAGGCCGTCGCGGTCTGCTTCCTCAACGCCCATCGCAACCCGGTGCACGAGCAGGCCGCCGCCTCGGTCCTCGCGGCGGAACTGCCCGGCATCCCCGTCTCCATCTCATCGGAGGTGGTGGCGGAGATCGGCGAGTACGCCCGCTTCGTCACCACCTGCGCCAACGCCTACGTCCGTCCGCTGATGGCGACCTACGTTCGCCGGATGGAGGGCGCGCTGCGGGTGGAGGGGTTCGCCGGGCATTTGCGGCTGATGCATTCGGCGGGCGGCCTAGTCTCCCCGGCGCAGGCCTGCGACGTGCCGATCAGGCTGCTGGAGTCCGGCCCGGCCGGCGGCGCGCTGGCGGCGGCGCTGCTGGGCGCGCGGGCGGGCCATGCCGACCTGCTGGCCTTCGACATGGGCGGCACCACGGCCAAGGCCTGCCTGATCGAGGGCGGCCGGGCGCAGATCGCCCCCATGCTGGAAGCCGGGCGGGAGCACCGGTTCAAGAAGGGGTCGGGCCTGCCGATCAAGGCGGCGACGGTGGACATGATCGAGATCGGCGCCGGCGGCGGCTCCATCGCCGCCATCGACAAGGTGGGCCTGCTGCGGGTCGGCCCGCACTCGGCGGGCGCATCACCCGGCCCCGCCTGCTACGGGCGCGGCGGGCGGCAGTCGACGGTCACGGACGCGAACCTGGTGCTCGGCTACTACGACCCCGGCTTCTTCCTGGGCGGGACCATGGCGCTGGACGTGGACGCGGCCCGGGACGCCATCGGGTCGGTCGCGGCGCCGCTGGGCCTGTCGGTCGAGCAGGCGGCATGGGGCATCCACAAGGTGGTGGTGGAGGGCATGGCGGACGCCGCCCGGGTCTATCTGGTGGAGCGCGGCAAGGACCCGCGCCGCTTTGCCATGGTCGGCTTCGGCGGCGCCGGCCCGGCTCATGCGGCGGAGGTTGCCCGCGCCCTGGGCATGGCGGAGCTGGTGGTGCCGCCCGCTTCGGGCGCTGCGTCTGCACTCGGATTCCTGGTGGCGCCGCTCTCGGCCAACCGGGTGCGCTCGGTGCCAGTCCGGCTCGGCGCCGATGCCGATGCCGATGCCGACCTGGCCGGCGTGGAAGACGTGCTGCAAGCGTTGGAGGCCGACGCGCGGGCCGAGCTTGCTGCAGGCGGCGTCGCGGACGGCGTGCAGGTGGAGCGCACGGCGGACATGCGCCTCGCCGGGCAGATGCACGAGATCGGCGTCCCCCTGCCGCCGGGCGCCATCACCCGGGTCGTGGTGGCCGCCGCGTTCGAGGCCGCCTACACCGCCCGCTACGCCGCCTTGCAGCCGGGCGCCACGGTCGAGGCCGTCAGCCTCCGCGTGACCGCGACCGGCCCCGTGCCCACCCTGGCGCTCGACAGCGGCCTCCTGTCCGCTGGGCCGGCGCGGAAGGGGGAGCGGCCGGCCTGGTTCGGCTCGGGCTTCCAGCCGACGGCGGTGTATGACCGCTACGCCCTCCCGCCCGGCGCGGAGATCGCCGGTCCCGCCATCGTCGAGGAGCGGGAAGCGACCACCGTGATCGGCCCCGGCGATAGGCTAACCGTCGATGCCGCCGGCAACCTCCGCGTGGCGCTCGGCGCCGCGAGCGCCATCGCCCTCGTGCAGCCCGGCATGTCCGCCGCCGCCGCCCGCGCCGCCATCGAAGGCGACCCCATCGCGCTGGAGCTGATGTGGAGCCGCCTCACCACGGTGGTGGACGAGATGTGGCTGACGATCATCCGCACGGCGTTCTCGCTGATCATCGCCGAGTCCCAGGACTTCGCCTGCGAGCTGCTCGACCCTCAAGGGGAAACGTTGGCCCATTCCCCCGGGCGATGCCGGTGTTCAACCTGACGCTGCCCCGCGCGGTCAAGGCGCTGCTGGCGCGCTTCCCCGCCCATACCTTGCAGCCCGGCGATATGCTGGTGACGAACGACCCGTGGCTCTGCGCCGGGCACCTGTTCGACATCGCGGTGGTGGCGCCGGTGTTCCGCGAGGGCCGCGTCGTGGCGCTGGTCGGCACGGTCGGCCACGTCGCCGACATCGGCGGCACGCGCGACAGCCTGCGGGCGCGGGAGATCTTCGAGGAGGGTTTGCAGATCCCGCCGATGAGGCTCGCCCGCGCCGGGGTGGACAACGAGGACCTGTTCACCCTCATCGGCGAGAACGTGCGCAACCCCAGCCAGGTGGTCGGCGACATCCAAGCCTTCATGTCGGCCAACCGGATCGGCGCGCAGCGCCTGCTGGCGTTCATGGACGAGTACGGGCTGGCCGACCTTTCGGCGCTGGCCGCCATCGTGCAGGACCGGGCTGAGGCCGCGATGCGCGCCGCCATCCGCGCCCTGCCGGACGGCACCTACCGCAGCAGCGTGCGGTTCAGCCCGGTCGATGGGGAGCTGACCGTGCCGCTCCGCTTGACCGTCGTGGGCGACGCGATTGACCTCGACTTCGAGGGCGCCCCGCCGCAGCTGGCGCAGGGCGGCGTCAACTCGACCCTGAACTACACGGCGGCGCACGCGACCTATCCGCTGAAATGCATGCTGACGCCCGGGGTGCGCGGCAATGCCGGCTGCTACCGGCCCTTCACGGTTCGCGCGCCGGAGGGGTCGATCCTGAACTGCGTGCGCCCCGCGGCGGTCGCGGCGCGCACCCGCACCGGCTGGTACCTGGGGCCAGCGGTGTTTGGGGCGCTGGCCGGCGCGGCGCCGGGTCTGGTGCAGTCGCCGACGGGCCTGCCGGTCGCGGTCAACGTGTCCGGGCGCGACGCGGGCGGCACCCTGTATGCCGACCACCTGTTCATGGGCGGCGGCCAGGGCGCGAGCCAGGGCGCGGACGGCAAGTCCGGCCTGCTGTATCCGACCTCCGCTGCCAACACCGCCGTCGAGGTGTTCGAGGCGCGGGTGCCCGTACTGGTGGTGGGGAAGGTGTTCCTGCCCGGCAGCGGCGGCCCCGGGCGGCGGCGCGGCGGCCTGGGCCAGCGCGTCCGCTTCCGCAAGCTGCGGGATGACGGCCTGCCGACGCTCGCCGCCCTGTTCCCCGAGGGCGCCAAGGCCGTGCTGCCCGGCCTCGCCGGCGGCCAGCCCGGCGCCCGCGCCTTCGCCGGCGTGCGTGCGCCGGACGGCACCCTGCTGCGCGATTGCGGCGCGGGCGAGCTGGTGACGCTGACCCGCGCGGACGAGGTGGCGGAGATCGTGTTCGCCGGCGGCGCGGGCTACGGCAACCCCAGAGAGCGCGACGAGGCGGTGCTGGCTGCGGACGTGCGCGACGGCCGCGTGACCGCGGCGGCGGCCCGGGAGGCGTATGGCATCGCGCTTGCACATCTCGTGCCCGACGCCGCGGAGTAGCCGCATTGGATACCGTCCCCACCCTGGCCCAGCAGGCTAGGCGCCACCCGACCATCTTCGAGGCGGCGACCCTGATCCTGCTCACGGTGCTGTGCATCGTCGGCGCGGTCATCGGGATGCAGTTGCTCGTCACCTTGGGGGTGACGGCCAACACCTCCATCGTCGGCGCGCTGGTCGCGATGGGGCTGGCTCGGGTGCGGCTGCGCCCGTTCGCCCGCTTCCGCTCGATCCATGTGCAGAACCTGGCGCAGAGCGCGATCTCGGCCGCCACGTTCGGCGCCGCCAACAGCCTGCTGCTGCCCATCGGCATTCCCTTCCTGCTCGGCCGCGGCGACCTCGTGCTGCCGCTGCTGGGCGGGGTCGCGCTGGCGATGCTGGTGGACGCGACGATGCTGTATCGGCTGTTCGGCTCCCGCGCCTTCCCGGCGGAGGGCGCGTGGCCGCCGGGCGTCGCCGCGGCCGAGGCGATCCTGGCCGGGGACCAGGGCGGGCGACGCATGGCGTTGCTGGGCGCGGGCGTGGTGGCTGGGGCCGCCGGCACCGGGGTCTTGGGCATCCCCATGTCGGCCTTCGGCGTCGCCTTTATCGGCAACGTGTGGGCGCTGGCGATGTTCGGGGTCGGCCTGCTGCTGCGCGGCTACTCGGCCCCGTTGTTCTCCGGCCTGCTGCCGGGCGGCGATATCGGCCGCGCGCTGATCCCGCACGGCATCATGATCGGCGCCGGGCTGGTCGCATTGGTGCAGGTCGCGCTGGTGATGACGGCACGGCAGCCGGCCGGTGCGGGCACGGGCCGGGGAGCGGGCCGGGCGCTCGGGGCGGGAGCGGTGGCCTATGTCGCGGTGGCAGTGCTGATCGTGGCAGGCGGCGGCCTGTTCGGCGAACTCTCGGCGCCGATGCTCGTGGCGTTCGTGCTGTATGCCGCCTTCGCGGCGCTGGTGCACGAGTTGATCGTCGGCTTGGCAGCGATGCACTCGGGCTGGTTCCCGGCGTTCGCGGTGGCGCTGATCACGCTGATCGTCGGCATGCTGGCCGGGTTCCCGGCGGTGCCGCTGGCGCTGCTGGTCGGCTTCTCCGCCGCGACCGGGCCGGCGTTCGCGGACATGGGCTACGACCTCAAGGCCGGCTACATGCTGCGGAGCCAGGGCGCCGACCCAGCGTTCGAGGCCGACGGCCGGTTCCAGCAATACCTGGCCGCGATGTTCGCTTTCGCCGTAGCGGCCGTCGTCGTGACTGTATCCTACAAGGGCTACTTCGCCGCTGGCCTCGTGGCGCCGGTGGCGAAGGTCTATGTCGCCACCATCAAGGCCGGCGCGACGCCGGGCGCCGCGTGGCAATTGCTGATCTGGGCCGTGCCGGGCGCCGCGCTGCAGCTGCTGGGCGGGCCGCGGCGGCAGATGGGCGTGCTGTTCGCGACGGGAATGCTGATCGGGTCCCCGGCCGCCGGCTGGGCCGTGCTGGCGGGCGTCGCCCTGCGCCTCGCCTACGCCCGGCTGCGCGGCGCCCCGTCGCAGACCGGGCCAGACGCGGAGCGTCAGTCCGAAATGGAGGTGTTCGCCGGCGGCGTGATCGCCGGCGACGCGATGACCGGCTTCGCCACCGGCATCGTCGCCAACCTCCGGCGCTGACCGAACGAACCCGCCGTGGAGGCCCTGTGACGCCGATCCGAACCCTTGCCGCCCTGCCGCTCCTGGGCATGCTCTTGTGCGGCGGCGCCCACGCGGCGGAGGCTCCGCCCGCGATCCGGGCCGCGGGCACCCTGCACCTCAGCACCAACGCGGTGTATCCGCCCATGGAGTACAAGGACCCGGCGACCGACCGGCTGGCCGGCCTCGACATCGAACTGGGGCAGGCGCTCGCGGCCAAGCTCGGCCTCGCGGTTGCCTGGCAGGAAAGCGCGTTCGAGCAGCTGATCCCCTCGCTCGCCACCGGGCGCACCGACTTCATATTGAGCGGCCTCAGCGATCTGCCAGCCCGGCGCGAGGCGATGGACTTCATCGACTACATGCGGTCCGGCGCGCAGTTCTACACCCTGGCGGCCAGCACGGCGCAGGCGCCCGCCGACCTGTGCGGCAAGCGCGTCGGCACCAGCCGCAGCACCTCCTTCCCCGCCGAGATCGCCCGGTTCAGCGCCGCCGCCTGCGAGGCGGCCGGCAAGCCCGCCATCGCCGTCGTGCCGGCCGAAAGCACCGCCGACGCGCGCAGCCAACTCAAGCAGGGCCGCATCGACGCCGCCGTGCAGGGAAGCGAGACGATCCCCTATGCCATGTCGCTCGAACCCGGCGCATACCGCGCGGTGGGCCAGCCGTTCTCGGCCGTGCTGCAGGGGATCGCGTTCCGCAAGGCCGACACCGTGTTCCGCGACGCGGTGGCGGACACGCTCTCGGCGTTGATCGCGGACGGGAGCTATGGGCGGATCATGGCCAAGTGGGGCCTGTCGGGCAACGCCGTGGATGCGCCCCTGCTGAACGGCGGCCCGCGCCCGTGAGCGCCCCTGCGGGCGCGCTTCCGGACGGCGCGCCGCCCGATGCGTGGCCGGACCTTGCGGGCCTGCCGACCGTGCGCCCGCTGCATTGGCGGCGCTGGCTGGCGGCGGCGGCGCTGTTGGCGCTGCTCGGGCTGCTGACGCGGGCGTTCGCCGCCGGGCAGATCGAGTGGGCCTACGTGTGGCGGTTCCTCACCGTCCGCTCGGTCCTGCTGGGCGTCGGCAACACCGTGCTGATGTCGGTGTGCGCCATGGCGCTCGGCGTGGCGCTCGGGGTCGGGGCGGCGGTGCTGCGCATGTCGCCCAACCCGGTGCTGCGCGCGGTTGCGGCCGGCTACGTTTGGCTGTTCCGCGGCACGCCGGTGATCCTGCAGCTGCTGCTCTGGTTCAACCTCGCGCTGGTGTTTCCCGTGCTCGGCTGGCCCGGCGTATGGTCAGCCCGCACGGTCGATGTCATGACGCCGTTCGTCGCCGCCCTGCTCGGCCTCGGCATCAACCAGGGCGCCTACACGTCCGAGGTGGTGCGCGCCGGCATCCTGTCGGTCGATCAGGGCCAGCACGAGGCGGCGCAGGCCATCGGCATGACCCGGCTTCGCGCGCTGCGCCGCATCGTGCTGCCCCAGGCGATGCGCGTGGTGATCCCGCCGCTCGGCAACGAGTTCATCGGCATGGTGAAGCTCACCTCGCTCGCGAGCGTGATCCAGTATGTCGAGGTGCTGCACTCGGCGCAGAACATCTACTACGCCAACTCCCGCGTGATCGAGCTGCTGATGGTCGCGGGCCTCTGGTACTTGGCGGTGGTGTCGCTGCTGACGCCGCTGCAGATGCTGCTGGAAAGGCGGTTCTCGCGCGGGCACGCAGCCTGATGCTGGCGATCCGCGGCGTGGAGAAGCGGTTCGGCGCGTTGGAGGCGTTGCGCGGTGTGTCGCTCGACGTGGCGGCGGGCGAGGTCCTGTGCATCATCGGCGCGTCCGGTTCCGGCAAGACGACGCTGCTGCGCTGCGTGAACCAGCTGGTGGACATCGACGCGGGCGCGATCTGGCTGGGCGGCGAGCTGCTGGGCCGCCGGGTGGCTGCCGGGCGCCTTCATCGGCTGGGCGAGGCCGAGATCGCCCGGCAGCGCCGGCGCACCGGCATGGTGTTCCAGCGTTTCAACTTGTTCCCGCATCTGACCGCGCTGCAGAACGTGACCGAGGGGCCGGTGCAGGTGCTGCGCCGGACGCCTGCGGAGGCGGTGCGGAAAGCGATGGCGGTGCTGGAGCGCGTCGGCCTGGCCAGCAAGGCGCACGCCTACCCGGCGCAGCTCTCGGGCGGGCAGCAGCAGCGCGTCGCCATCGCCCGCGCGCTCGCGATGCGGCCGGAGCTGATGCTGTTCGATGAGCCGACCAGCGCGCTCGATCCCGAGCTGGTGGGCGAGGTGCTCGCCGTGATGCAGGAGCTGGCGCGGAGCGGGATGACGATGGTCGTGGTGACGCACGAGCTGGCCTTCGCGCGCGAGGCGGCGCACCGGGTGGCGTTCATGGACGGCGGCGCGATCATCGAGTCCGGCCCGGCCGCACAGGTGCTGGGCGCGCCCGCGGAGGAGCGGACCCGCGCCTTCCTGTCCGCCGTGATCACATAAGGCACGCCGCGGCCCAGATGGGGCGGATCGGGTCCGGAAGGTCCGGTTTTTGGAAAAGTGAAGTGGTGACGAGACAGGCCGCAACCCAGGCACCGCCAGCGCGGTCGCGGGCCGTGCAAAGGGGTGTCAGGCATCGAGGCGGGCACCCCGGGCCGACCTTCCACAGCACCGGACGGTTGTCGCAGACGCCTTGTATGCGGAAGTTCATTCGTTAAACGTTTCTTCATGCTTTCGGACGACAATGGCGCCTCGTTGGTCTGAGTGCGAGGAGAGCCATGCGTCACCCGCTTGTTCGAGCCAGCATCCGCGGCAGGATCATTGCGGCGTTTGCGCTTGTGCTCTGCTGCACGGCCGGGCTGGGCGTGTTCGCCATCCAGCGCCTCGCAGCGGTCAATGCAGCCGCCGCCGACATACGGGAGAACTGGCTGCCGGGCACCCAGATTCTGGGTCGGATGTCGCAGATCGCCGAGCGGCTGCGGCTGGGCCAGTATATCGTGGCGACGACTCAATCGGCGGAACGGCGGCGAGTCGTCGGTGAGACCGGCGCCGAGCTGGTAGCCGGCTTCGACGCCGCGCAGGCAGCCTACTTGCCTTTGGTGTCGGCTGGCGAGGAGGAGGCGCTCGCCAAGGCGATCGTGGCGTCATGGAGCAGCTATAAGGCGTTCTCCGCCTCGCTGAGCGCCCTAATCGCCAGGAACGAGATCCCGCAGGCGGTGGCCATGCTGGACCAAATGAACCCCGCGATGAACGAGTTCCGCAAGGCGCTGCAGGACGACATCACGTTCAACGCCCGTGAAGGCAAGCGGGCCGCCGACGTCGGCGTCGCGCTTGGTGCCTCGGCGCGGTCCTGGATTTTGGGCGTGCTGGGTCTCATGGGTTTG
>CAXSHI010000161.1:0-10864 GCA_964236755.1 uncultured Acetobacteraceae bacterium | reverse complement strand
CGCCGGCGGGGCCGTTCAGGACGGGCTTGGCGAACTCCAGGAACCAGTCGCAGAAGGTGTTCCAGGTGAAGCGGTAGGCGGCAGCGGCATAGTCGTTGAAGCGGTAGGCCTCAAGCGCCGCGTCCGCATCGGCCACGGCCTGGTTGGCGGCATCCAGCAGCCAGCGGCACAGCGGCGAGCGCGCGTCGGCCGGGTCGAAATCCGGGACGGGAGCAACGCCGTTCATCTCGCAGAACCGGGCGGCGTTCCACAGCTTGGTGACGAAGCGGCGGTTGCTCTCGACGCCCGCGGCGCCCAGCTTGATGTCGCGGCCCGGCCCGGTCAGCGCGCAGACGGTGAAGCGCAGTGCGTCCGTGCCGTAGGTGCCGATCAGGTCGAGCGGGTCGATCACGTTGCCCTTCGACTTCGACATCTTCTGCCCGCGCTCGTCACGCACCAGACCATGGATGTAGACCGTGCGGAACGGCACCTGCTTCCGGAAGTGCAGACCCATCATCATCATCCGGGCCACCCAGAAAAAGATGATGTCGTGGCCCGTCACCAGCACGTCACCGGGGTAGTAGCGCGCCAGCTCCGGCGTCTCCTGCGGCCAGCCCAGGGTCGAGAACGGCCAGAGCGCCGAGCTGAACCAGGTGTCGAGCACGTCGGGATCGCGCTCCAGCGTCTCGTCCCAGCCGTAATGGGCGCGGGCGGCAGCGTGCGCCTCGGCCTCCGTCCTTTCCACGAACACGTGGCCGTCCGGGCCGAACCAGGCGGGGATGCGGTGCCCCCACCAAAGCTGGCGGCTGATGCACCAGGGCTGGATGTCGCGCATCCAGGCGAAGAAGGTGTTCTCCCATTGCCGGGGCACAAAGATGGTGTCGCCCTGTTCGACGGCGGCGACGGCCGGGCGGGCCAGCTCGGCGGCGTTGCAATACCATTGCGTCGTGAGCCGTGGCTCGATCGGCACGCCGGAGCGGTCGCCGTGCGGAACCTGGTAGGTGTGCGGCTCGATGCGGTCCATCAAGCCCAGCCGCTCCAGCTCCGCAACGATGGCCGCCCGCGCCGCCATGCGGTCCTGGCCGGCAAGGCTGCGCACGAAGTCCGCGGAAGACGGCAGTTCGAGGTCATCCAGCGTGACCCGGCCCTCGCGGTCCAGCACGGACGGCATCGGCAGCCCATGCCGCTGGCCCACGGCGAAGTCGTTGAAGTCATGCGCCGGGGTGATCTTCACCGCGCCGGTGGCCTTGGCCGGGTCGGAGTAGCTGTCAGCCACGATGGGAAGGCGGCGGCCAGTGAGTGGCAGGATGACATGACGCCCGACCAGACTACGATACCGCTCATCGTCGGGATGCACGGCCACAGCGGTGTCGCCCAGCATGGTTTCCGGCCGCGTGGTGGCGACGATGATGGCGTTGTCCGTGCCCTCGATGGGATAGCGGATATGCCACAGGCTGCCGCGGACCTCGCGCGCCTCAACCTCAAGGTCGGAGATCGCGGATTGGAACTTCGGGTCCCAGTTGACCAACCGGCGGTCGCGATAGATCAGGCCTTCGCGGTGCAGGGTGACGAACACCTCCCGCACCGCGTCGGACAGGCCTTCGTCCATCGTGAAACGCTCGCGCGCCCAATCGAGCGATGCGCCGAGCCGGCGAAGCTGCTCGGTAATGGCGCCGCCGGAGGACGCCTTCCATTGCCAAACGCGCTCCAAAAACGCCTCGCGGCCGATCTCCTGCCGGGTTTGGTTGCTGGTCTGCGCCAGCAGGCGCTCGACGACCATCTGCGTGGCGATGCCGGCGTGGTCGGTGCCAGGCTGCCAGAGCGCGTCGCGGCCCTGCATGCGGCGCCAGCGAATCAGGACATCTTGCAACGTCATCGTCAGCGCATGGCCCATATGCAGGCTGCCGGTGACGTTGGGCGGCGGAATCATGATGGTGTAGGGCGACGCGGCGGCGCCCGCGTCGGCGCTGAACGCCCCAACGACTTCCCAGCCCGCGTACAGGGCTGGCTCGACCTCGGCTGAGTTGAAGGACTTGCTAAGCATGACCCTGTTTCTAACCCGGCGACGTGGCCCCGGAAAGCCGCTCGGCGCCTAGGGTGCCATGCGCCCGACGACGCGCTCGATCTCGGCCTGCACCAAGCGTTCGACTAGGGGCGGCAGGTGATGGTCGAGCCAATCCTTCAGTAGTGGACGGATCTCGACCCGTACCAGATCCTCGATGGTCGGGCCGCCGCGATGGACGGCGGCGTTGCGTTCGGACGCCAGCGTCCGCATCAACGCATCAACCGACGCACCGGCTGCAGCGGCGGCCTCCGGCGCGACGAGCAGCGAGTTGGACGGGTTCGATGACTTGCTGGGCGCCGCCGGGGCGGGCGTCGGCTGTGGCGGAGATGGCGGCATAAAGGCTGCAAGTGGTTCGGGTTCGGGCAAAACAGGATGCTCCAGGATCGCCGGCGGCTCTGCGGAGGCTGGTTGCAGGACGTCGCGTGGGGACGTGTCGCGTGGCGGTTCCGGCACCATCATCGAGGAGTCGAGCAACAGCACCTCGTTGTCCGGGGTGTGGTCCGCCTTGTGGGGTTCGGGCGCAGGCTTTGGGGCCTCGTCCTCGTTCAGGATGCGCCGGATGGAGGCCAGGATGTCCTCCATCGACGGGTCGGCCGCCGGGTCGGCCGCTGGGGGCGGCGTGGCAGGGCCGGTCGGTTGCATTGCCATTGCTAGCGCCCCGGTTGGCTGGTGGCGTAATCGCCAGTGCCGAACAGGCGCTGGCGGACCGCGTTGTAATAAGCGGTTTCGTCATACAGCGGCACGTTCAGGTTGAGGTCCCGTGCCGTCAGCCGGCCGATGGCGGCAGCCACCGAGTAGGACGCCGTCACCAGGCTTGCCAGGTTCTGCACCAAGGTGACGCGGGAGTTCAGCAGCGCCTGCTCGGCGTTCAGCACGTCGAGCGTGGTGCGGCTGCCGACGATCGCCTCCCGCTGCACCCCTTCCAGCGCGATCTGGTTGGCGCGAATCGCCGACCGCGTGCTGTCGATGGTCGAGCGGGCGGCGACCAGCGTTTCCCAGGACTGCGTGGCCTGCTGGATGGCTTGGCGGCGCTGGTCGTCCACGATCTTGCGGCTCTGCTGCTCCGTCTGCCGGGCCTGGCGCACGCGCGAGTATTCGGCGCCGCCCTGGTAGAGCGGGATCGAGGCATTGAGCAGCACGGTGGCGCCGAGCGTGCTCTGTCCGACGACCTGCTGGCCGTTCGTGTAGCCGCCTTGCGCCTGCACGCTGACTTGCGGCATCAGCTGGCTGAACGCCAGGTCGATTGCATCGCGGGAGGCGGCGGCATCAAACAGCGCCGCAATGACGTTCGGGTTGTTCTGCGACGCGAGCTGCACGGCCTCGTCCTGGTTCCTGACCGGCAGCTTGAGCGGCTGCGGCTCGACCAACTGGTCGGGCAGCTCGCCCACGAAGCGCCGGTAGTTGGACCGCGCGGTCTGCAGGTTCCCCTCCGTGGTCTGCCGCGTCGCCCGCGCGCCGGCGAGCGCCGCCTCTGCCTGGGCCACGTCGGTGCGGGTGATCTCGCCCACGCGGAACCGGTCGTTGGTGGCCTGGAGCTGCCGAGCCAGCACCTGCTCGTTATTGATGTTAAGCTGAAGCAGTTGCTGGGTCTGGATGACGTTGACGTAGGCGTTGATCGTGTCGTTGAACACCTGCTGCTCGGTTGCGATCAGGCGCCCACGCTGGGCGAAGACCCGGTTGTCGGCCTGGTTGGTCCCGGCCCGGGTCCCGCCGCCGCGATAAAGCGGCTGCGTGATCGTCGGGGTCGCCGTGTAGATCGGGCGGTTCTCCCGGACCGAGCTAGAGCCTCGGCCCCCGTTGTCGAGCGTCAGGGTGCCGAAGCCGTACCCGGTCGTCCCGGCGACGATCACTGTCGGGCGCCAACCGGCCAGCGCCTGCGGCACGCCTTCATCCGTGGCACGAAGCTGCGCGCGCGACGTTTGCAGGGTCGGATTGTTGGAGTACGCCGCCGACAGTGCCTCCTGCAATGTGCGCGCCTGCGCCATGGCCTCGCCATGCGTGAGCAACGACGAAAGGGCGACGGCGCCGATCATGCATAGACTTGGCACGCATAGATTTGGAAGGCGCATGCGCAAAGCTCCTGATAGGTCGTGGCATCCGGCCGCAAGGGCAATTATGCCATAAGCATCCCGTCGGCACCATTGCCGCGCATCAAGAGCCACCCCGTTCAGAATTGGAACGTTGGCTTGGTCAGCAAGGGGGGCAGCAGCGGCGTCGCGCAATCGAACATCGGCTGCGCTCGCAACACGGCATTTGGTGCGCCGTGCTGGCCCGGCTCCGCCAGCACGCCTTGCCCGCCCGACGCGACATTCCCCGGCGTCAGGACCGTCACCAGGCGACCGCCCGCAGGATTAAGCTGCAGCGCGATGCCGGGCGGGATCGCGCGGACCGCGCCCTCGATCAGGATCGCGTCCCAAGGCGCGCCGTCGGGCTGCCCGGCGGCGAGCGGGCCTGCCACCAGCACCGCGCCCGGCGCGAACTCCGACAGGGTCTGGCGGGCGATGGCGAGCAGCGCCTCGTCCTCCTCCAGCGCCGTTACCCGGCCGCCGCAGGCCGCCAGCAGCGCCGCGCCGTAGCCCGGGCCGGCGCCGACCACCAGCACGCGCTCGCCCTCGCGCACCCGGGCGAGCTGCGCCAGGCGGGCGATCACCATCGGCTCCATCAGGGCACGGCCGCGGCCGAGCGGCACGTCCTCGTCGGCATACGCCAGGCTGGCCAGATGCGGCGGCACGAAACGCTCGCGTGGCAGGGCGCGCATGGCACGGATGATGCGGGGATCGATGACCTTGTTGGGACGCACCTGGCCGTCAACCATGTGGTCGCGCGCCGCGGCAAAGTCGGCGGGGGGGAAAGCAGACGGCTGATCCATGAGAAGCCCGTGTTGCGATGCGCCCATGTTATAGGTGGCGGTTCCCTGCAGCGCAAAGCGCCACGCTCGACCGCATCCGGCGGGTGCTGGATATACCAGGCCGCTCCTGCCTGAATGGGGTTGCTGCTGTCGGTGTCCGCTAATTCCTGAACGGGGCGAGCACCCAAAAACGCCGAAGATCGGCGTTCTATCGACATAGACGATGTCCGTTAATTGCTGGACCAAGCGCCTGATGTGCGGTAATTCTGAACCAACAACACGCACACTTAGACGTGCCTGCGTTTGTGACATTGATTTGAAAAAGGATTTCTGTTTTCCAAGTTTAGTTTACTGGAAGTGGGATGGGCAAGCATCAACCCGGATTCAGGACTGCCTATCGGCCATTGACCCATCTGTTCCTTGTCGACGTGTGCCGTGACTTTGCCCGCAGCGCCTGACCTCTCCGGCGTTGCCGAGCATGACTGGGACGTCGCGCGGCGTCGGCTGTCCATCGTTCGCCGCCTTTGCGAAAACCAGGATAGGACGCGCGCCGACGTGACGGCCGCGGCTGCCGAGCCCGGATGCGGCACAACGCTGGCGTATGATCTGCTTGGCCGATACCGGGCCAGCCCACGGCTGACGAGCCTGCTGCCGAGCCGTCGTGGCCGCAAACGAGGCAAGTCGATGATCTCGTCCACAATTGACGAGATCGTGCGGCTATCGATCGACGAACATTACCTGACGCGGCAGCAGGTGCCGACTTCCGAACTTGTTGCTGAGGTCAAGCAACGGTGCGGCAAGGCCGGGGTTTGCATGCCAAGCCGCAACACGATCGTGCGGCGACTCCGGATCATCGCACCTGCCGACCTCGTCGCGCGGCGCCACAAACGCAGGACCGCACGAGCCCTCTATGCCCCAGTCACAGGCTCGCTCGAGGCGCCGCGGCCGTTGTCGCTCATGCAGGTGGACCACACCCTTGTGGACGTGATGGTCGTCGACAGCGTGGCCCGCCGGCCGATCCAGCGCCCTTGGCTGACGCTCGCGATCGACGTGCACTCGCGCTGCGTTGCCGGTTTCCACCTGTCCCTTGAGCCTCCTTGTGCGACATCGGTGGCGCTTTGCCTGGCCCAGGCGTGCCTGCCCAAGAAGCAATGGCTTGCATCACGCGTCGTCGACGCAGCTTGGCCGGTTGCCGGCATCCCTGAGCGCCTGCACCTTGACAATGCCAAGGAGTTCCATTCGGAGGCCCTGCGGCGCGGCTGTGAGCAGTATGGGATCGCCATCGACTACCGCCCGGTCCGGACACCCCACTACGGCGGGCACATCGAGCGGCTGATCGGCACGGTGATGGGCAAGGTGCACCTGCTGCCCGGCACCACCTTTTCCGATCCGCGGCAGAAGGGTGACTACAATCCCGCGAAGACCGCGGCGATGACGCTCGACGAGGTCGAGCGCTGGCTTGCGCACGCAATTTGCGGGCTTTACCACGGGAGCATGCACCGAGGTATCGACACCACCCCGGTCGCCCAGTGGCAGCGTGGAGTTCAGGAAGCCAACGGCCAGCCGAAGACCGGCACGCCAGCCGGCGTGCCGGACCAGCGACGGTTCCTGATCGATTTCCTGCCGTTGGAGCGCCGCCTGGTGCGCCGGGAGGGGGTGGCGCTCCATTCCATCGCATACTGGTCCGACGTGCTGCGGGTCTGGGTGAAGCAGCCGGACAAGATGATCGTCCGCTCCGACCCGCGCGACCTGAGCCGCATCTACCTGCTCGCCCCGGACGGCGTCTATTACGACCTTCCCTATCGCGACTTGCGCCGTCCGCCGATCAGCCTGTGGGAACGGCGCCTGGCGCTGGCACGCCTGCGCGCGGAAGGGCGCGTGCTCGTCGACGAGCATGCGATTTTCCGCATCGTCGCGACGATGCGTGAGATTGCCGAGACAGCGACGGCCGAGACCAGGAAGGTCCGCCGCCAGCAGGAACGTCGCCGGCGCACCATGCAGGTCGTCCATGTGGAGCAACAGGCGCCGGAGCCACCGGCCGTTGCAGCACCGGAGCCTGCCGGCGATGCAAGCCAGGGGCAGCCGCACGAGCACATGTTCTCCGTCGAGGAATGGTGATGGGGACCGACCGTTACGCCCACCTTCTGCCGGCTGTGCGCGCGATGGCGGACGAGGCTGACGATGTCCGCATCCGGCGCATCCGGACGGACCGTTGGATCGGCTATCCGCGTGCGGAGGTTGTCCTGACGGCGTTCGAAGAGCTGCTGTCGTTTCCGAAGCGCATACGGATGCCGAACCTGCTGCTCGTCGGCCCGACCAACAACGGCAAGAGCATGATCGTCGAGAAGTTCCGGCGATCCCACCTGCCGGTCGAGGCGCGGGCAGGCGGCGGGATCGCCGGCATGCCGGTCCTCAAGATCCAGATGCCGTCGGCGCCGAACGAGAGCCGCTCCTTCAGCTTGATCCTTGATGCTCTGCGAATGCCGACACGATCAAGCGCCCGACCGGCCGTCCAGCAGGATTTTGCTGTCCGCATGATGCGCGCGACCGGAGTTCTCATGCTGATCATCGACGAAGCCGGCAACCTGCTGACGGGTTCGCCCATCCAGCAGCAGCACCTCCTCACGGTGCTGCGCTGGATTGGCAACGAGCTGCAGATCCCTGTTGTTGCGGCCGGCACAGCGGAAGCGCTGCACGCGGTCCATAGCGACGACCAGCTCGCAAACCGTTTCGAGCCGTTCACGCTGCCGCTGTGGCAGGACAACGAGCAGTTCCGCCGCGTGCTGAACACGCTGGAGGCGGTGCTGCCGCTTCGCAGCCCATCCGACCTGGCCAGGCCCGCGCTGGCCCGGAGGATTTTCGCCGTGAGCGAGGGCGTCCTCGGCGAGGTCGTCACGTTGGTGACGCGCGCGGCCGAACGCGCCGTGGTGTCTGGCAAGAAATCGATCTCCCTGGAGGTGATCGACAAGACGACGTTCGCCCCTCCTTCGGAGCGCAGGCGCGTTGCCGTATGATGCGTCCAAACCCGCGCCGCATGTGCTCCGGCATCTGCCGGTGCACGTCCAGCCGCTGCGGGACGAGGCCTTGGTGTCGTTGCTCGCGCGCTTGGCCAACCGGCTCCATTGTTCGCCGCTTATGCTTGTCGAGCAGGCCCTTGGGTGGCAACCGGACGACCATCGCCAGCGCCACAAAGGGTGGTGGGCGCGCCCGGGTCAGGAGGCGATCGGCATGCTTGCGGAGTTGATCGACTTATCCGTCGGGCAGGTGCGCGATCTCACGTTCCAGGACTGGGCTCTTGCAAGCCGCCTGGAGAACATGGCCGGCCGCCTCGCAATGAGGTACTTCCGCCGGAAGCGCTCACGCGCAGTGAAGAGCCAGGGTCTTGCTGTTTGCCCGAGATGCCTGCGAGGCGACGTGGAGCCGTACGTGCGTCGGGCCTGGACCCTCGGCTGGGTCGCGGTTTGCCCGGATCATCAGGCAGTGTTGCTGTCGGGCTGTCCGTCATGCCGCCGCAAGCTGACGCTGCCTGGGCTGGCATCGCACACTCCGTTCGCCCCGGAACGATGCCGGGGTTGCGGCTTCGAGGTCCTCGAAGCCGAGATGCCTGCCGCCAGCCAACACGCGATGCGCATGCAGGCCGTTCTGTGGGGATGCAAGCAGTACGGCACGGCTTCGTTTTTCGGGATGGGCGCTGTCGATGGGTCGTCCGCGATGATGATCGTGGACGCCATACTCGGTGCGTTCTGGAGCAACGATGACGCCCGGATCCAGAGAAGGCTGCTCCGCCATATCGGGAAGGACGTCGGCCTTGCCGCCTTGCGGCCGGGCGAAGCTGATAGCCATGCAGGGCTGGCCATGGCGGCATGGTTCCTGGAGGACTGGCCCGAAAGGGGCCGCATGCTTGGGCAGCGCTTGGACCCGGCGCGGATCAAGACATTCTTGTCCCACTTGGAAGACATCGACAGGAAGACGCGTACGCGGCTGTTCAACCTTTTGAGCCAGCCTCGTCATGCCCGCCATGTGGCTTCCGAGCCAGGGAGGGCTTGGCTGTCCGCGCTCGACCCGGTGGAGCTTGGCTTTCGAGCAGCTCAGGAACCGCTGCAATTGCGTCGCGACCGCCTGCTCGTGATAGCGGATGTGGTGGAAGGCAAGCAGCTTGCGGCAGTCGTACGCGAGCGTCGCATCTCGGATTGCACCATCAAGAATTGGCTCCGCATTGGTGCTCAACATGGGCTGGAAGCCGTGTTGCAGTTTCGCATCCCGAAGCAGTTCACGGCAGAGCAAATGGCCGAACTTGCGGGCTGGGTGAAACAGGGTGGAGCCGATGCCAAGAGACGCCGCAAGCAGCGTAGCGTGTCCGAAATCCAGGCTGAAGTGGCTGCGCGCTACGGCATTCCGGTGGGAAGGAGGTTTGCTCGACACTTCCGCCAGAAACACCGGGTCAGCCTAACACCAGCAGCCGTTTGCTCCGACCGCTCCGTTATCGCGAGCCGCCCTCGCGGCGCGGCGATACAAGGCCGCCAGTACGGTCCTGGCCGTCCTGTATCGCCGCGCCGCTGCGCTTCTCGCAACAAAGAAAAGCGGTCAGTGCAAGAAGCCACTGGTACAAGCCGGATGTCTGTCGTACGAAGCTCAAGGCGCGTTGATGCGAATGCAGATCCCGTGCGCGTCGTTAACGGTGGCGAGCCGAAAGTGACTGTTGCCATGCTTCGCCTCATCCAAGCCGCCATGGAGGCAGCCCGGCACCAGGGTCGACAAGCTGTGTGCCGAACTTGGGATTTGCTACACCACACTTTATTGCCACGTTACGCCCGAAGGCGACTTGCGGCCACGCGGCTTCAATGTCTTGGCCCGAGGCCACGCATGGATCAGACCTTTGCAGGTTTAGCTGCCCGAACCGCCGCCTCCGTCCGGTTTTCGAGGCACGTCTGGCAGCCTGTTTCCCAACTGCGAGCCGGCGGGCGGCGCAGCGGCCGCACGATCAAGCCTCTAAACCCCCGCATCAGCGGCAGATCAAGGGAGATCCGTCCGAGCGATGCAGCGGGTAGGCTGTGCCTGTTCTCGGCGGAGAGCCGGCCCGGTCGGGAAGCAAGCTGTCCAGCTGCCTCCGCAAACCGCTGATGCCGGTGTTTTCGGGGCGCGTCGATGCAGAAAGGCCCGCGGTCATAGAAATCCCCAAAGCATGCAACCCTGCAAGGTGGCGGCTGGCGCAGATGGACGAGCCCCAAGCCGCCCCGGCCGGTTTGGCCCGAGCCAAGCCGCCTCGGACTTTACGGCGACCGAGGTCCAGCCATGGCACGGCCGATCCATAGGACCACGCTCGCGCCGACCACGGCGGCGACCAGGCAATGGGGGTCGAAGCCGACCCCGGGAGCACTCCCGAGAATGCTGGACAGGAAGCTTCCTTCACCACCGTGCAAAGCATGCCAGCTGCGATGCTGGGCAGCATCCCCGGTCTGTCCCGCTGCGGAGCTTGCACCCGACAAACCCTGCAAATAGGCCAAGGCTGAGCCAGCGCCAGACCTTGGCCGATCATGGCAACCGCAAGCGAGGCAGACTCGATCCACCCAAGGATGGCCTCGGCCAGCGAAAGCACGCGCCTGGCAGGCAGGCCTTCCGGGAACCGCGTCCGTAGGAACTGTTGGACGCCCTCGAACAAGAGCAGCGTTCTGGTCGGCATCGTCCAGCCCCATGCGTCGAATCACAAGGCCTAGAACCGCATCTCGGCCCCGCTTGCAAGGCCATTAGGCGCTTGCCACGACCGGTCCGTCAGGCAAGCCAGCCCGAACCGGCGCGGGACCCCCAAGGGTTTCCGTCATTGAAGCGCAATGAGAGGAAGCATGGGACCTACAACACCATCAACTTTCGGGCGGGTTGCTGGCACGTTTAGGGCGGCTGCGGCGTTCACTGCGCTGGAATGACGAGGTGCCGCCATGAACGATCCAGAACACATGCACAAGGTGAAGCTCGCG
>CAXSHI010000160.1:0-10909 GCA_964236755.1 uncultured Acetobacteraceae bacterium | reverse complement strand
CGCAGCCACTCCGGCGCAACCGTCGCCACCTCGTTCAACGCCGCCCGCATCGTCTCGCCCACGCGCTCCAGCCGGTTCAGCGTGCGCACGGCGGCGAGCACGTGCGTGCTGTCCGTGCGCTGGCGCCCGCGCGCCTTGACCAGGCCCTGCTCCTGCAGGCGCTGCAACAGGCTGTCGAGCAGGAGAAGCCCAGCGTCGCCCGCGACCAGGCGGCTGCGGAACTCGCTCAGCACCGTGTGGTCGAAGCCAGGGTCGGTGAGGGCCAGGCCGAGCGCATGCTTCCAGTCGATCCGGCCCCGCACGGCGTCCGCCGCCTCGCGGTCGGACAGGTTCTCCATGAACTGCAGCACCACCGCGAGCGCGAGCCGGCCCGGCGCCGCCGCGGGCTGGCCATGGCTCGGGAACAGCGCCGCGAACTGGCGATCCTGATACACGGCGCCAAGCGCGTCGGCGATGCGCAGGCAGAGCGTGCCCTTGGGGAAAGCGGCGCGGGCAACGCGGCGGGTCTCTTCAGGCACAATGGGCGGGTCTTGCGGGCGCAGCATGGCGAGAGCCTTCAACAGGACAGGCCCGCATCATCGCTCCCGCATCAAGCACGCGCTGTCAAAACGCCGGGAGCGAACCCACCGCTGACTTCGACACCAGCATCAACGTCTGCCAAATGCGGCGTGGTCAAGAGAACCGTGCTTAGGACCGCTGCCGCGGCACCCGGCCCCGAGCGCGCATGCGCTCGGTTCCGCCTGGATGGCCGGATCCCGATGCTCAAACCACCCCACAACCGATAGCCACTTGCCCATTTTCCGGTTTAGGCTACCCCGAAGTCCCGCGCCGAGTCGGCACCGGGTCGATTGGGGACGGGCAAGGCCATGGACTGGGATAAGCTGCGCGTATTCCATGCCGTCGCCGAGGCCGGCAGCTTCACCCATGCAGGCGAAACGCTGAACCTCAGCCAATCCGCAGTGTCCCGCCAGATCTCGGCGCTGGAAGAGGCGCTGCAGGTACCCCTGTTCCACCGCCATGCCCGCGGCCTCATCCTGACCGAGCAGGGCGAGAGCCTGAACCGCACGGTGCGGGAGGTGTTCGCCAAGCTCGCGATGACCGAGGCGCTGCTCACCGAAAGCAAGGAAAAGCCGGCCGGGCGGCTCAAGGTGACGACCACCGTGGGCTTCGGCTCCACTTGGCTCGCGCCTCGGCTGCAGGGCTTCCTCGACATGTATCCCGACGTGACGATGACGCTGCTGCTCGACGACACCGACCTCGACCTGGCCATGCGGGAGGCCGACGTCGCCATCCGCATGCACCCGCCGAAGCAGCCGGACCTGGTGCAGCGGCACCTGATGCAGATCACCTGGCTGGTGGTGGCGCACCCGGACTACCTCAAGCAGCACGGCGTGCCGACCCGGCCGGAGGAGCTGGACGAGCACAAGATCATCCTGTTCGGCGACTACCGCCCGCCGGTGCCCGATATCGATTGGCTGGCAGAGGCCGGGCGACGCGCCGGGCAGCCGCGCCGGGCGCTGCTGGAGGTCAACAGCCTGCACGCGATGGCGCTGGCGATCCGCTCCGGCATGGGCATCGGCGTGCTGCCGGACTGGATGACCGACGACCTCGACGGGCTGACCCGGCTGCTGCCGGACCTCAAGGCGCCGAAGGTCGAGGTGTACTTCGTGTATCCTGAGGAACTGCGCAATTCAAAGCGCGTGGCGGTGTTCCGGGACTTCCTGCTGGCCCGGCTGCAGGAGCTGCATTAGCCGAACAGCGGCGTCCCGGCCGCTCGCGAACGCGCCGCCGACCGTGCCGGCTAGCCCGTCCGTGCGGCAGGCCTCGCCGGCGAACAGCAGGCGCTCCGCCGGGAACGCCGCCTCCAGCACGCCCCGCATCCCGGCCTGGCCCGGCGGCGCGTAGGCGTAGGCGCCGAGCGCGAACGGGTCCGTGGCCCAGCCCGTCACCGCGGCGCCATCTGCCAAGCGCGCGGCGGCACTGCCCAGCATGGCCCGCAGCTCGGCCCGGGCCAGCGCCTCCGCCGCGGCGGGATCGCCGGCCAAGGCCCAGGCGGCCCGTCCCCCAACGAAGCCGATCACGTGGCCTGCTCCCTCCGGCCAAGCGATGAAGGCCATGCCGGCCCGCCCAGCGGTCATCTGCCGAACCAGGCCGGTGTCCGCAGGCAGCCCCAGGCGGTCCCGCCCGGCCACCGGCAGCGCGACCTTCGACAGCAGCCCCATCGGCAGCCCGGCGATTGCAGCCTGCACCGCAGCCGGCAGGGCCGGCGAGAAGCGGATCGCACCCGACGACAGCACGCCGGTCGATACGGTGACGATGCAGGCCGCCGCGTGGATCGTCCCGCGCGCCGTCTCGATCCGGACGCCCGCCGCGCCGTCCCAGGCGATGGCGGTCACGGGCGTGTCCAGCTCGACATCGGCCGCCAGGCGGCGCGCGACGAACGCGCCCAACCCGCCGCGCACAGTCAGGTTGGGGCCGTCCAGCCGGTTCCGGTGCCAGTCGCGAAGGCTCAGCGCGTCCGCGTCCGCGGCGGCGATGATCGCGCCCTCCCAGCCTGCGACCGTCGCGGCCCAGGGATCGTCCTGCATCGGCACCATCGCCTCGGCGAGGCTGCGGTCCCGCTGATCCGCCGCCAGCGCCGGGGCAACGACCTCGTCGAGACGGTCCCAAGCGGCGTCATAGGCGGCATGCTCGCCGTCGTCGGCGGGGCGGCCGGCGACGTATAGGCGCTCGGTGCGGGCCGCATCGGAGTTGGTCAGCGCGTCCTCGGCGGGTTGGGCGAACCCCACCAAGGGATTGCGCTGGGCCGCATGCAGCCAGGAGGCGCCATGATCGAACGCCGCGTGGCCCAGAACCGCCGGGCGCGACGTGTAGGCGCGCCCGCCGATCCGGCCGGACGCTTCCAGCAGCACGACCGGCACGCCGCGCCGGCGCAGGTGGCGCGCCGCGGACAGCCCGGCCACCCCGGCGCCCACCACCGCCACGCCGCCATCCCGAAACGCGCTCACCGTGCGGCCCGCAGTGCGGAACGCTGTTGCTGAGGTCGAGTCCCGGTATTCGGCAGCATCGGATGTCCGATACCATTTCGCTGTCGCCACGCCAATGAAAGACGTGCAAGGCTGCGCCGCCGGCCTGTCGGCAGGCGTTCCGCAGTGCTATGCTCGCCCCGGCTGCGCACGAGGCTTGGATGGCCGACTTCTTCCGGGATTTCGAGTTGACGACCGCCCGCGTGGGCGGCGGCGCGCTTCGGCTGCGCCGCGGCGGCTCCGGCCCGCCGTTGCTGCTGCTGCACGGCAACCCGCAGACCCACGCCATGTGGCATGCCGTCGCCCCGGCCTTGGCGGAGAAACACACCTTGGTCTGCCCGGACCTGCGCGGCTACGGCGGCAGCTTCAAGCCTGGTCCCACCGCCGACCACGCGCCCTATGCCAAGACGGCCATGGCGCGCGACATGGCGGAGCTGATGGCCACGCTCGGCCACGAGCGGTTCGGCGTGGTCAGCCACGACCGCGGCGCGCGGGTGGCGCACCGCCTGGCCCTCGACAACCCGGACCGTGTGCGGTCGCTCGCGGTGATGGACATCGTGCCGACGGTCGAGCACTTCGAGCGCACCGACATGGCGTTCGCGCTCGGCTACTACCACTGGTTCTGGTTCGCCCAGCCGCACCCGTTCCCGGAGAGCCTCATCAATGCGGCGCCGGAGACGTGGTTCCACGCGCATACGTCGCGGGAGCCGAAGCCGCCGAGCTTCTTCCGGGGGGAGGCGTTGGCGGATTACCTCGCCGCGGCACGGAACCCCGAGGCGATCACCGGCATGTGCGAGGACTACCGCGCCGCCGCCTCGATCGACCTGGAGCATGACCGCGCGAGCCGCGCCGAGCGGCGCCGGGTCGAGTGCCCGATGCTGGTGCTGTGGGGCAGCAAGGGGCACATCGGCAAATGGTACGATCCCCTGGCGATCTGGCGCGGCTACTGCAGCGCGGACGTGACCGGCGGCGCCGTGAACAGCGGGCATTACCTGGCCGAGGAGGCGCCGGCGGAGGTCCTGGCGCGCCTGCGCGGCTTCCTGTCCTGAACGCTGAAAGGCTGTCATGTCCAACGAAGCTCTCCTGCTCCATCAAGACCAGGACGCCATCGCCTGGCTGACGCTGAACCGTCCGGCTGCCCGCAACGCGCTGTCCGTGCCGTTGATGACGGCGCTGGAGGCGGCGCTGGCCGACATCGAGGCCGATCCCGCCATCCGGGCCGTGGTCATCGCCGGCGCCGGGCCGGCGTTCTGCGCCGGGCATGACTTGCGGGAGCTGCGCGGCCTGCCGCGGGAAGCGCAGGCGGCGCTGTTCACCCAGTGCTCGCGCCTGATGCAGCGGATCGTCGGGCTGCGCGTGCCGGTGATCGCCCGGGTGCATGGCGTCGCCACCGCGGCCGGGTGCCAGCTCGTGGCGAGCTGCGACCTGGCGGTGGCGGCGGAGACTGCGCAGTTCGCGACGCCCGGCGTCAACATCGGCCTGTTCTGCTCGACGCCCATGGTGGCGCTGTCCCGCGCCGTGGGCCGCAAGGCCGCGATGGAGATGCTGCTGACCGGCGAGGCGCTGGACGCGCCCCGGGCGGCGGCGCTCGGCCTGGTCAACCATGCGGTGCCGGAAGCCATGCTCGACGACGCCGTGCGGGCGCTGGCGCAGAGGATCGCGTCTAAAAGCCCGGTGACGGTCGGGCTGGGCAAGCTGGCGTTCTACGCGCAGGCCGAGATGCCGTTGGCCGACGCCTACGAGTATGCCGCCGCCACCATGGTGCGCAACATGCAGGAACAGGACGCGCATGAGGGCATTGACGCATTCCTGGAGAAGCGCGCGCCGGTCTGGGGCGGCTAACCCCCGAGCCGCTTGTAGAACAGCGTGGTCGCTTCCGGGCGGCCCGTGGCGTCGATGCTGTAGCCAGGGATCACCCCGGCCTCAGTCCAGCCGAGCCGGCGATACAGCCGTTCCCCTGTCCCGCCGGTGAACGTGTCGAGGGTCAGCAGCGTACGCCCGTCGCCGGCGGCGGCAGCCTCCGCGGCCAGCATGAGGGTCTGCCCAAGGCCATGGCGGCGCGCGTCGGGGTGGACCAGCATCTTGCAGATCTCGGCCCGGTGCGGCTGGTTCTGCGGCGTGTCGAGCTGCACCCGCACCGTGCCGGACAGCACGCCGCCGGCCCAGGCCGCCAGCAGGATGCACCGGCCGGCCGCGACCTGCTGCGCCACGTCGCGCATGTATGTCCGTGCCGCGTCGAGCGGCAGCGGCGCCAGGAACGAGACCGACGCGCCGCCATCGACGCAGGCCACCAGGATTTCGGCCAGCCGCCGCTCCGCCGAGGCAGCGGCGGACACGGTGAGCGGCAGCACCCCGTCCAGCGGCTTCGCATAGCCGAACTCAAGCGTGCGGGAGATGTCGTCCAAGGCGCGGATCGGCCCGTCCCGCACCCAGCTTTGCCTCTCGTAGAACCGATGCGCCCGGGTGAACCGCGTGTCGGACCACAGCATCAGGCGAGACGCCCCGGCGGATGCCGCGTGCGTCTCGGCGGCTTGCAGCAGGCGCTGCCCGAGGCCCGAACCGTGGGCGTCCGGATGGACGTAGAGCTTCTTCAGCTCCCAGGCATCGCCCTCCGCCGGCAGGATCGCCGCCATGCCGACGACGGCGCCCCCGTCCTCCGCCGTCCAGAGCGCCCCGCCGCGTGCGGCGCAGTACGACTCCAGCGCGAAAAGCTCCTGCTCCTCGTGCTCCGTCTCCAGGACGCAGCCGGGATAGTCGGACCAGCACCGGCCGATCAGGGCAATGAAGCCCTCCGCGTCGCTGTCCCGGCCTGGCCTCAGCAGCATGGCGCCGGGTCAGCGGAGGCTGGCGCAGAACGCGACGATGCGGCGGCAAGCCTCGGCGAGCGAGGCGTCGTCGGTGGCGTAGCTGATGCGGACATAGGGCGACATGCCGAAGGCGGCGCCGTGCACCACGGCGACATGCTGCTCCTCCAGCAGCGCCAGGGCGAAGTCTTCGTCCGTGCCGAGCCGCGTGCCCGCGGCCGTCGTCTTGCCCAGGCAGCCGGCCACGTTGGGATAGATGTAGAATGCGCCCTCCGGCCGGTGGCAGGCGAGGCCGGGCGCCTCCGCCAGCGCATCAAGCACCAGGTCGCGGCGGCGGCGGTAGGCGGCGGCCATGCGCGGCACCTCGTCCTGCGGCCCGTCGAGCGCAGCGGCGGCGGCGGCCTGGCCGACCGTGGACACGCCGGCGGCGACATGGCCCTGGATGCTCGTCATCGCCCGGATCAGCCCGCGCGGCCCGGCGCCGAAGCCGATGCGCCAGCCGGTCATCGCGTAGGTCTTCGACACGCCGCTGACCGTCAGCACCCGGTCGCGCAGCCGCGGCGCTACGGCCGCCATCGTGCTGTGCTCGAAACCGTCGTACACCAGGTGCTCGTACATGTCGTCGGACATGATCCAGACATGCGGGTGGCGCAGCATGATCTCGGCCAGCGCCGCAAGCTCATCCCGCGTCGCGGCGGCGCCGGTCGGGTTGTTGGGAAAGTTCAGCAGCAGCCACTTGGTGCGCGGGGTGATCGCCGCCTCCAGGTCCTCCGGCCGCAGCTTGAAGCCGTTGTTCTGCGGGCAGCTCACCGCGACCGGCTCGCCGCCGACCACGCGGGTCATCAGGGGATAGGCGCCCCAATACGGCGCCGGGATGATCACCTCGTCGCCGTCGTCGAGCGTCGCCATCAGGGCGTTGAAGATGACCTGCTTGCCGCCGTTGCTGACCATGATCTCGTCGAGCGCGAACTCCAGGCCGGAGTCGCGCTGGAACTTGCGCTGGATCGCCTGTTTCAAGGCGGGCTGGCCATCCTGCGGCGGGTACTTGGTGTCGCCGCGCAGGCCCGCCTGGCGCGCGGCCTCGATGGCGTGCGGCGGGCTGTCGAAGTCAGGCTCGCCGATGGTCAGCGCGATGACGTGGGTCCCCTGCGCCCGCATGGCCCGCGCCTTGGCGGTCATGGCGACGGTGGCCGCGACCGGCGCCCGGCCCAGGCGCTGCGCTAACCCGGGCATGGGCTAATGCAGCCCCTCG
This sequence comes from uncultured Acetobacteraceae bacterium, assembly GCA_964236755.1. Classification (GTDB taxonomy): domain Bacteria; phylum Pseudomonadota; class Alphaproteobacteria; order Acetobacterales; family Acetobacteraceae; genus CAHJXG01. The sequence continues at coordinate 3,827 of CAXSHI010000160.1, read as the reverse complement.
CAGAAATGCTGGATGCGTCCGCAGGCGTTCGCCAGGCTCTCGGTGTCCGTCGCATAGCTGATGCGGAAGTGGCCGGGATACATGAACGCCGCCCCGTGCACCGCGGCGACGCCCTCCTCTTCCAGCAACGCGGTGACGAAGCTCTCGTCGTCCCTGATGAGGGCGCCGCCGCGGCTGGTCTTGCCGATGCAGCCGTGCACGCCGGGGAACACGTAGAACGCGCCCTCCGGCGAGTGGCAGTTGATGCCCGGCGCCTTGTTCAGCATGGACACCACGAGGTCACGCCGGGTCTTGTAGGTGGCGACCATCTCGTCGATGAAACCCTGCGGACCCGTCAGCGCCTCGACGGCGGCGGCCTGGCTGACGCTGCTGGTGTTGGACGTGCTCTGCGATTGCAGCTTGTCCATCGCCTTGACCAGCCGCACGGGGGCGCCGGCGAAGCCGATGCGCCAGCCGGTCATCGCATAGGCCTTGCTGCACCCGTTCATCGTCACCGTGCGGTCGCGCAGCCGCGGCTCGACCTGCACGACCGTTGCCGCCTTGAAGCCGTCATAGACCAGCTTCTCGTAGATGTCGTCGGTGAACACCCACACGTCGGGGTGGCGCAGCAGCACGTCGCAGATCGGGCGCAGCTCCTCCGCCGAGTAGGCAGCGCCCGTCGGGTTGCACGGGCTGTTCAGCATGAACCACTTGGTCCGCGGCGTGATCGCCGCCTCCAGGTCCTCCGCGCGCAGCTTGAAGCCGTTGTTCTGCCCGCACGGCACGAACACCGGCGTGCCGTCCGCGAGCGAGACGATGTCGGGATAGCTGACCCAGCACGGCGTCGGGATCACCGCCTCGTCGCCTGGGTTCATCGTCGCGACCATGGCGTTGAAGATCACTTGCTTGCCGCCGGTCGAGATGATGATTTCTTCGGATGTGTAGTCGAGGCCGCTGTCGCGCTTGAACTTGTCGGCGGCGGCCTGGCGCAACGCCTTGGTGCCCGCCACGTCGGTGTACTTGGTGTCGCCGGACTGGATGGCGCGGATCGCCGCGTCCTTCACATTCTGCGGGGTATCGAAGTCCGGTTCCCCGGCCGACAGGCTGATGATGTCCCGCCCTTGTGCCTTCAACGCCCGCGCCTTGGTGGAGATGGCAATGGTTTGGCTCGGGCTGATCCGGTCCAGGCGTTCGGCGATGAGCGACATCATAGGGCTTTCAGGGGTAAGAGCGCTGGCCGGACCTTATGCCTCCGCCCGCCCCGGCACAACCGCGCGCCCGGCTTTTTGTTGCAAAAACCATGCGCCACCCAGCGATACCGACACCGCGGCGAGGATCACCGTCGCCAGCGCGTTCAGCTCCGGCGTCACGCCTAGGCGCAGCGCCGAGAACACTACCATCGGCAGCGTGCTGGCCCCCGGTCCGGACACGAAGGTCGCCACCACCAAGTCATCGAGCGAGAGCGTGAACGCCAGCAGCCAGCCAGACAGCAGCGCCGGTCCAAGCAGCGGCAGTGTCACCAGCCCGAAGGCCGCCCAGGGCGACGCTCCAAGGTCCATCGCCGCATCCTCCAAATCCGATCCCGCATCGGCGAGCCGCGCCTCGATCACGACGGCGACGTAGGACAGGCTGACCGAGACGTGCGCCAGCGTGATGGTCAGCGCGCCGCGCCCGGCGGGCCAGCCGACCACCTGCTCCATCTGCACGAACAGCAGCAGCAGCGACAGCCCGACCAGCACGTCCGGCAGCACCAGCCGCGCCGACAGCAGGGCGGCGAACGCGCCCCGCCCGCGGAACCGCCCGAACCGCGCCAGCGCGAACCCGGCCAGCGTGCCCAGCACCATGGCCCCCGTCGCCGACAACGCCGCGATGCGCAGTGACAGCAGCGCCGCCTCGATCAGCTTGTCGTCCGCCCACAGCGCCGCATACCAACGGAGCGAGAAGCCGGAGAGCACCGTCGTGAGCCGGTTCGGGTTGAAGCTGGTCGCCACCAGCAGCAGCACCGGCACATACAGGAAAGCGTAGCCGAGCAGCAGGCAGGTGTTGAGGAACCAGCCGCGCCTCACCGTCCCCGCCTCACCGTCCGGGCCTCACTGCCGCGCCCGCAGCGCCACCATGGGCAGGAGCAGCGCCAGCAGCAGCGCGTTCGCCACCGTCGCCGCCATGGGCCAGTCGCGGTTGGAGAAGAACTCGTTCCACAAAGCGCGCCCGATGGTCTGCGCGCCGGGTCCGCCCAGCAGTTCCGGGATCACGTACTCGCCCATCGCCGGGATGAACACGAGGGCGAGGCCGGCGACGATGCCAGGCACGGAAAGCGGCAGGGTGACGGTGCGGAACGTGGTCCAGGGGCTGGCGCCGAGGTCGGCGGCGGCCTCCTCCAGCGCCGGGTCGCGGCGGGACAGGCGGGCGTAGAGCGGCAGGATCATGAACGGCAGGTAGGCGTAGGTCACGCCGACATACATCGCGAAGTCGGTATAGAGCAGGCGCAATGCCGGAAGGCCCACGGCTTGCAAAGCGGCATTGATCCAGCCCTCGTCGCGCAGCAGGCCGATCCAGGCGGTGATGCGAAGCAGGAACCCGGTCCAGAACGGCAGCATGACGCCCAAGAGCAGCAGTGAGCGCCAGCGGTCCGGCGCGCGAGCGATGGCCAGCGCCATGGGGTAGCCGATCAGCAGGCACAACACGGACGATACCCCGGCCACCGCAAGGCTTTTCAGCGCGGCGTCCAAATAGAAGGTGTCGTCGGTCAGCGCCGCATAGTTGGCGGCATCGGGCGACCGCAGCAGCGGTGTGTAGGGCGGCACGCCGGGGATGGATGCGGAGAACGACAGCGCCGCCACGATCACCACCGGCAGCGCCACGAACAGCAGCAGCCAGAGCCAGACCGGCGCCAACACGGCGGAGCGGTTCATTCCGATAGCAGAATGCAAGCCTCGGGCGGCCAGGACACTGCGACGGCGCTCCCCGGCGCGAGCAGCCCGGCGCCCACCCCGTCCCCGAGCGGCTGCGACACCAGCAGGGTGGCGCCGCCTTGCAGCCGCACATGATGGTCCATGGTGCCGCCACGATAGGCGCTGTCCGTCACCGTGCCCGGCGCCGTGTTCACGCCATGAGCCGCACCTTGGGCCGCCCCGGGTGCGATGCGCAGCCGCTCCGGCCGGAGCGCGACATGCAGCGCGCTGCCGGCCACGCCCGGCGCAGGTCCCGCGGCCTGCGCCGGACCGATGCCGTCGAGGTCGAGAATGGCGTTAGGCGCTGCGGTCCGCACCGTGCTGGGCAGGATGTTTGCCGCTCCCATGAACGCCGCGACGTAGCGGCTGGCCGGGCGTTCGTAGATTTCGGCCGGCGTGCCGACCTGCGCCAGCCGCCCTTGGTGCAACAGGCCGATCCGGCTCGCCATCGCCAATGCCTCGTCCTGGTCGTGCGTGACCAGCACGAAGGTGGTCCCGGTTTCCCGCTGCACCCGCAGCAGCTCCTGCCGGGTCTGCTCGCGGAGCGAGCGGTCGAGCGCCGAAAGCGGCTCGTCCAGCAGCAGCAGCCTTGGGCGCGGCGCGAGCGCGCGGGCCAGCGCCACCCGCTGCCGCTGCCCGCCCGACAGCGCATCCGGCCTGCGCGCCGAGAACTCGCCAAGCCGCACGAGGTCGAGCAGCATCGCCACCCGCCGCGCGATGTCGGCCCGCGGCATTCCCTGGCGGCGCAGGCCGAAGCCCACGTTGTCCGCGACGTTCATATGCGGGAACAGCGCATAGGACTGGAACGTGGTGTTCACCGGGCGGCGGTGCGGCGGCAGGGCGGTGATGTCCTGCCCGCCCAGCACGATCCGCCCGGCCTGCGGCTGCACGAAGCCG
>CAXSHI010000159.1:0-10923 GCA_964236755.1 uncultured Acetobacteraceae bacterium | reverse complement strand
GCGACGTAGCGCATGGTGTCGTCGCTGGCCCCGTCGATGGCTGCCCAGATCGCCGCGGCCTCCGCCGGCGAGGCGGCGAACTCGGCGGCAAGGGACACTGACTTGTGCGGCGCCAGGGTGAGGTCGTAGGCGCTGATCTCGCGCGGCCGGGTCGTCGGCCATTTCTCGCCGGTGTCCGCCCGCCTGGCCTCGAACAGCCGATCCAGCTCGGCGTCGGTCGGTGCCCGAGCGGGATCTATGCCCAGGGCGTCGGCAGCCTCGGGCGCCATGTCCGTGCGCCAGGCCGCCCGGCTGTCCCGGCCGGTGTAGTAGGCGGTCAGCCTGCCGCCAGCGTCCGGCCGGGCGCCAGGCTCCAGGTCGGCACCGGGCTGTGGCTCCGGCGCGTGCTCGGTGAGGTAGGCGCGGATCAGCTTGCCGTCCGAGTTGGCGGCCAGCTTGCGGAAGGTCATCACGGCTTGGCGTCCCGCGTGGGATCGAGGCCGAAGTTGTCGGCGATGGCCTGGACGACATCGAGCGGCATGTCGCGTGTGATCTTTGCCAGCCCGACCGTGATGTTCTTCAGGTAGGCGGACTGGCTGTCCAGGCGGACCAGCAGCGCGCCGATCAGCTCCTCCAAGGAGGGACCGTCCGGCGCGTCCTTCTTCTCCGGCGTGACCAGCCTGATGATGGTTTCCAGGCTCTCGCCGTGCTGGCGCTGGACGCCGGCGATCAGGGCGATGCCGCCGTTCGCTCCCCGGACGCCCTTGCTGATCTGCACCAGCGTGTCGTCTGCCTCGATGTCCATTGCGTGCGCTCCCGTGGTCTCCGGGAGCATGGCAAGTCTGGATGCGAACGGCTTGGTCGATGCCACCAACCTGGGCAAAGCTGATTGTCGTTGCGAGCTGTCGTGACGGTTCTCTGGTCGAACGTTTCCGCTATTCAGCCCTGCGCCGGGTCAGCATCCAGTGGACGATGAGGGCGTAGCGAAAGCGATTATGCACTTGACAAACACAGGATGGCAGCTAGGACAAGCGTCCTACCCGCTACGCTGGGCCTAGATGTTTGAACCTATGGTCTTCCACCCTCGGTCCCACATGCATTGCTGCATGTAAGCTGGCTCCTGAAAGCGGCGGATACCGCCTGTAGAGGTCGCAGTTAGGGTGTCCCGCGTGCATTCCGCAAAGTCCTTGTCGCGGTGCTTCTCCTGACTGAACGCTCCATACTCGCGGTAGATGTAGCCATACCCCCACTGGTCCTTGGCTTGCCCGCAACCGGCCAGTAGCAAAGTAGCAAGGATCAGGAGACGCATCACTGCGCTTTCCTTGTCTTGCGTTTGGCTGCGTCATTCTCATGGAGCGGCATGGGAATGGTTGGTTTCTGCCGCGCGATCTGTGCCAGCTTGGCCTTGAAAGCGGCTTCGTCCTCATCCGCGCCTAGCTGGCAGGCTGCTTCGATGAAGCGCTCTTTTTGCACGTCATCCTTGCTTGGCTTTGGTGAAGAGCGGGCCATAGGCAGCCTCACTTGGGTATGTGATTGGCAACAGAAATGCCCGGCGTGTTTGTCAACTACATAATCGCCGCAGCGAAAGAGCGGCACGCCGGAGCTGCGGAAGCGGGTGCCGTCGAAGTGGTCCGATACAGTCAATCGCGCGGGTCCGGCCCCTTGCCCTCGTTCACGACAGCATACAGCCGGTCCATCTCGGCATCGAACTGCGCCCACAGCGCGGCGCCCTCGCTTGGCGGCAACAGGCTCACGCCATAGCGGAAGGCATTGTCCTCGCGTATCCACGCTAACTGCCCGGCCCACGGCATGGTGGGAGCACCCTGCACCAGCGCTAGCGCCGCATGTAGCCGAGCGCGCACGATAGCCAGGATCTCGTCGCTGGGCGCGGTAGGCGCGGCGAACAGGTCGGACTGTGCGGCTGACATGCTCGAACATTAGCAGAAGCCACCCGATTCGGCCCAGGCGAACTTTCTGCCTCCCGTCCCGCTTTGGAAGAGGGGCAGGCCTAGCCGAACCCCGTTCGTCCGCGCATCTTACTGCAATGACCTGGCGCACTGAAACCCTTCCCGAACTGGTGCGCGCCATGGCCGCCCGTCCCCGGCACGAGGCGCTGCGCGGGCACATCACCGAGCTGCTTCGGTCCGGCTTCGACGCGCCCTACTCCGATTTCCAGCACGAGCTGTACCTCCTGGACGGCAGCGGACGTATAGACACCATGTGGGGCGCCACCGTCATTGAGCTGAAATCCGACCTTCGGCGCGAATTCGGGGACGTGTTAGCCCGGATGCCGGCCTACCTTGCCGACGCCACGGAGCGGTCCCGCTCGCCGCGTCCGGTCACGGGCCTCGCCACCGATGGCGCGACTTTCATCGCCTACGCGCTGCGCGATGGCATGCTTGCCGAGCTGGCCCGCTACAACACCGACGCGGACCGCCCGGACGAGTTGATGGCGTGGCTCGAACTGCTAGTCACGGGCCGGCCGGACCTCATGCCGGAGCCGCGCGCCATCGTGCAGGCGTTCGGACGCGCGAGCCTCACCTTCGGACGCGCCCGCATGCAACTCGATGCGCTGTGGGAGGCGCTGCGGCACGACCCGGAGGTGCGCCTGAAGCGTGACCTGTGGGACGGCCTGCTGCGCGAGGCCTACGGTGCGCCGGTGGGTGAAGACGCGCTGTTCCTGCAGCACACGTATTTAACCATCGTGGTGAAGGCCATCGCCGCCCGCGTGCTGGACCTACCGGTCAACGACGCGGGCGCCTTGTTGTCTGGGCGTGCCCTGGCCGAGGCCGGGTTGGCCGGGGCGGTGGAGGCGGACTTCTTCGACTGGCCGCTGCGCCTGCCGGAAGGTACGGCGCTAGTGACGGACATCGCGCAGCAAGCCGCGCGCTTTAGCCTGAAGCAGGTCGAGGCGGACGTGCTCAAGGTGCTTTATGAAAGCCTGGTGGACCCGGACCAGCGGCGCGATATGGGCGAGTACTACACCCCGGATTGGCTGGCCGGGCGTGTCGTGGCCACGGCCGTGGACGCCCCGCTCACGCAGCGCGTGCTGGACCCGGCCTGCGGCTCCGGGACGTTCCTGTTCCATGCGGTGCGGCATCTGGTAGCGGCCGGGCGGGCGGCGGGATGGGACGGGCCGCGCATCCTCGCTGCGTGCGCCGACCAGGTGCGCGGGCTGGACGTGCATCCCGTCGCCGTCACGCTGGCGCGCGTCACATGGCTACTGGCGCTGGGCACCCTGCTGGAGGACCGGCGCAGCACCCTTACGGTCCCGGTGTTCCTGGGCGACGCCATGCAGTGGAATGTGGCCCGCACCATGACCGGCGCTGACGTGCTAGTCGAGGTGCCCGGCGACCGCCCGCTGCAGATCCCCGCCGGCTTCGCGGAGAACCAGGCGGTGTTCGAGCATGGCCTAGACACGCTGAATCAGGGCCTGATGAACGGTGCGACGCCCAAGGCAGTGGGCGCAGCACTCCGCCGCATTCAAGGCGCAGCCCCGGCCGACGCGGACGCCCTGGCGGCGACGTTTGCCCAGTTGCAGACGCTGTACCGGGCCGGGCGCAACGGGATCTGGACCTTCGTGTTCCGCAACTTGGTGCGCCCGGTGTGGCTATCCCGCACAGAGCAGCGGGCGGACGTGCTGGTGGGTAACCCGCCCTGGATCGTTTACCGCCACCTCAGCCCCGGCATGAAGGACCGGCTGAAAGCCGGGTTGGCCGAATATGGGTTGTGGCTGGGCGGCAACCTGGCGACGCAGCAGGACATGTGCGCGCTGTTCTGGGCGCGCGGGGCGGAGCGCTATCTCAGGATGCGCGGCACGCTGGCATTCGTGCTGCCCTACGCCGTGCTGAACGCCCCGGTGTTCGCGGGATTGCGCAAGGGCGTGCTGGGCCAGGTGGGGGTGCAGGTGACGGGCGGGTGGTCACTGGAGCGGGTGTGGCCGATCTTTGGCGCGCAGTCCGGCAGCAGCACTACCAGCACCTGCGTGCTGTTCGGACGCAAGGAGTTCCCTCACGCCCACCCAGCGGAGGTGGACCGCTGGGTGGGCCACCTTCCACAAAGGGACGCTGATGAGAGACAGGCAGCGCTGGCATTGACGCAGAGCCGGGTGGCTTGGCCGCAAGCTCGAACGTTGGTCGGCGTATCGCCATACCGGACGCGGTTCCGCAACGGAGCTTCTATTTTTCCGCGGCGGTTCTTCATCGTAGACCCGGAGCCGATGGGGCGCTTCGGCGGCCGGCGGGATGCCCCGCGCATGGTGGGCCGAGCCGGGGCGCTGGATAAGGCGCCATGGACTGGAGTAGAGCCTCCACGCGGGCCGGTGGAGGCTCAGTTTCTGCGTCAGGTCGTGCTGGGCGAGACGGTCGCACCGTTTCGGCTGTTAGACACTGTGACAGCAGTGATCCCGCTGGATGGGACGCGGCTGCTGGACGCGGAGGCAGCAAGCGACGAGGGACACCGCTTTCTGGCCGCATGGCTGCGCGACACCGAGTCAAAGTGGGCGGCAGACTGCAACAAGGGCACGGACGGGCAACCGCGGATGACGCTGTCTCAACAGGTTGACCACATGCGAAAGTTGTCCAATCAAGCCGGGCAACCGACGATGCGGGTGCTTTACACCAAGGCCGGCACTCGGCTGAGCGCCGTCACTATCGCAGCCGACGAGGCGCTGGTGGACCACATGGCCTATTGGGCGCCGGCCCGCTCCGTCGAGGAGGCGGGCTATCTCACCTCCATCCTCAACAGTGCCGCGGTGCTGGCGAAGGTCACGGACCTGCAACCGCACGGCCAGGCCGACAAGCGCCACTTCGACAACCTTGTCTGGACCCTGCCCATCCCCGAGTACGACCCTAAGGACGCCCTGCACTGCGACCTCGCTGCCCTCGCCGTGCGGGCCGAGGCGGTCGCGGCAGCCACGCCGTTGCTGGATACTCAGCACTTCACCACCAAGCGCCGGGCCATCCGGGCGGCGCTGGCAGAAGACGGGGTGGCAGCCGAGATGGAGGCGCTGGTGGACGCGCTGCTGCCGCCGTGAGTGCGTCATATTAGGGGCCACCTTATCGGTATAGCGGTTGGTGGCTCTGGCTCCATCAAGCCGCAGCCTTCAACCACAAGGACTTCGTCGTCGGCCCGATTGCACCGCGCGACCGTGTCGATCGAACCAGGCGCGCACCACAACTTGGCCCACGAGAAATGGATTGGGGCTGAAACGTGCGTCAATGGTTGTGCCATCATGGCGCCTTGCGAATCGAGGGCTGCAGTGGCCAAGAAACAGACGGCACAGAAAAAGCGTTCCCCCCTTCGCGAGCGGTTCGATTACATTGACGAGGACGTCAAAGCGCCTGGTGACCCCAGCGTCCTTCGAGCGCCCGTCGTCGCTGTCTACGACCGCGTAGCCCAGATTGACCGCGGCCTCCGGGTGTGGCGCAAGACGGGCGCGCCCATCGACGCGGACCTCCGCGAGCTCTGGCTGCACGAGATGCGACAGGTGCGCAGGCTTATGGCGAGCGCGGGCGCCCCCGAGGTCATCGTCGATCTAGTTGAGTTGGTCGAGGACGACGAGGAGTTCGGCATTATCGTTGAGGACAGCGGGCAGTCCCTTGCGCTGATGCGGTCCAGAGCGGGTCAGAACCACTGGCTGCGGAACCTCCGCGCAGGGCGATCGCGCGCGTTGCTCTGGGGCAACGTCCGCAGGCTCGCGCGGGCGCTGGGCCTGGTGCATGGACAGGGCCTCATCCATGGGACGCTGTCCGCGAACGCGGTCATGACGCATGGCGCCTTGGACCCGGATTTCCGCCTCACTGGGTTTGAATGGAGCCTCTGGTTTGCGGCACCCGCGAATGTTCCGTCCCATCCAGATCTGCCCGCCGCCGCGCTCTACAGACAACAGGCGTATTCATTCTCGGCGGATTGGCGCGCCCTGGGCCAGCTGGTGGCCGAACTTCTCGGCGTACGCCTGTCCCCGACTGGGGAGGTGAAGGCGGCAAAGGCCGGCACGGACGTGGACCTGTCGACCCCTGAAGCCATGCTCCTGCGACACCTTGTGTATCCAGGGGCAGCCGAGGCGCTAGACAGCCCGACCGTGACACGGTCCATTGGCGACATCATCGCCGAGATCGCGCGTGCAGGGGCTGTCCGCACCGGAACGTTTATCGTCTTGATCCCTGACTCCTGCGGCTTGGCCAGAGCCGCAGCGCAGGCGACGGACAACGCAATCGAGAACGACGACAGGAGGCACCAACTCGAATGGGCCGCCGCGGACGTGGCGGCCGGGGCCACCCTGTTCGTCCAGCCAAAGATCTCGGGGGTCGCTGAGCGGTTGACCCTGGTAACCGACACGATGTCATACGTGCTCAAGGCATTCACGGAGCCCAGCGGGGAAGCGTCCTGGGACATCGCGTTCTGCGAAAGTGCTTCCCTCCGTGAAACCGAGGTCGTCAGGGGGCGGCGGGGCGCCCCACACGAGCTGGTGCAGCCGATCACCTTCCTGCCGACCCATCGGGAAGCCAGGGACATGAGGGCGAGGCTGGGCGCAGCCGTGTTGGACTGGAGCGTGTTCGGAGGCCCGGCTCCGGTCGATATGGCAGACGGGCGTCGGGAGGTGCGGCGGGCACTGACGCTGGTGCAGGCCCTCGAAGCGTTCACAAAGGCGATGGAGATACTTCCCGTCGAAGCGGTGGACATTGATCGCGAGGACGGCCGCAGGGTCGTTACACTTCGTGCGCGGGAGGATGCCCGGGACGCCATCGCCGTCCCGATCGGCCTCGCGGCGACGGACGCTGCGCTCCGCCGTCTGTTCGACGATGACGGGCGTCAGGGTGACGGCAACTGGCTAATTGGAGTTTCGAACAGGCTGGATGGCGGCCGCTCAGCGGATGTCGCAGCGACCTTTTTAGATGTCATCGACGCGCAGGGCACGACCGGATACCGCTTCGAACTTGACGACAACCTCCCGGCTGGGCCGTCGCTCTTCCTGAGAAGCAAACAGGAGCAGGGAACGGGTGCCGTCATCCGCCGGCGACTCCGGAATATCGCAGCCATGGCGGATCAGCCCGCCGTGGCTGACATGCTGGACGACCCCTGGCTTATCCGCAGGACCAGCCGTGACGTGCTCGTAGAAAACGACTCCTTTCGCGAGCTGGACGCCCCTAAGCAGGAGGCTATGCGGCGCATCTGGTTGACGCTTCCGCTGTTCGCGGTTGTGGGTCCGCCCGGCGTTGGCAAGACCAGCCTTGCCCGGGAGGTAGTGGTCCGACGCTTCGAGGCCGAGCCGTCTTCACGCCTCCTGCTCACAGCGCAGGGGCATCATGCCCTCGACCATTTGCAAGAGGAGGTAACCGAAGCGCTCGCCTTCATTGGCCGATCAGACGCCCTGATCGTCCGCACGACAGTGGAGCGCAGGCCACCTGAATCGGACGGCGCCCGTACTCGGGACGAGGACGAGCCGGAATATGACGCCACTCGGGCCAAGGTGTCGGAAATGTTGGCGGCGCTATCAGGCAGTGCGTTGAGTGCCAGCTTCCCACCTCCCGTCCGTGCGCGACTAGCGGCGCACGCAAGGGGCGCTGTCGTCGAGGATCGCGATCCCGAAATGCGGCGCTCCTACCAAGCTTCCACCGACCTTTTGCTAGACGCCGCCAACGTGGTCGTATCCACGACCAACTCTGCGGCGATTGGCCGGATGGTGACCGAACGCGCGAACTTTGACCTCGTCATTGTCGAGGAGGCGGCGAAGGCGACAGGGCCCGAGTTGGTCGGCGCACTCGGCTTGTCCGGTCGGCAGCTTCTGATCGGGGATCACCGCCAGCTTCCGCCCTTCGACGCCGACCGCATGGAAAAGATACTCTCAAATGACGAGTTGGTCCGAAAGGTTATCGAGGGCGCCCCGGACATTGTGGGCAGCTTCTTCGCGGACGGGGAGTTGGCCGAACTTCAAGGGGCCGTCCACGACGGTCTTTCTTTCGAGAGATTGAAGAGACTGGCGGCCCGCATGGTCCAGCCGTTCCGGGCTATTGTAGAGGGGGACGAGCAGCGCTCCGTTTCAGGGGTCCCATCGCGGAGGCTGTCCGCCGTCCTAACAGAGCAGCGCCGCATGAACCCGGCCATCGCCGAAGTTGTTTCGCATGCGTTCTACGGAGGCAAGCTGACTACGTCTGCCGGCACGGCGTCATCGTCGCCGATCGAGTGCATGACCCCGCTTCCGGCCTCCCCCGTGGTGGTGGTCGATTTCGAGCATGTAAGCCGCACTGGGCGGTCTGCAGCGGCGGAGTTCCGGGTTCGAGGCTTCCACAACCCCGGGGAGGTCCGCGCCGTAATGGATGTCCTCCGTCTCATGCGGGCCTTACCGGGAGGGCCTCCGCCGACCGTCGCAGTGCTCTCGCCCTACCGAGAGCAGGTGAGCCGAATCCGTGGCTCCTTCGACGCCGTTCAACGAGATGGACTCCTGCCTGACTTCGGGGGATTTCGCCCCGTTCGCGACGCGGTCGGGTTTTTCGGGACGGTCGACTCCTTCCAGGGTTCGGAGGCGGACGTGGTCATCGTCTCATTGGTCCGAAACAACTCCAGGACGGGGCGCTCGGGTCTAGGATTCCTCTCGGACCCGCGGCGAATGAACGTCCTGCTCAGCCGGGCTAAGTCGAAACTGGTGCTGGTGGGCAGCTTGCGGTTCCTCCGTGAGGCGGTGCGCGGCGTGGATCCCGGCGGCGAGAAGGACGACCTCCGCTTTCTCACAACCATGCTCGAAGTCATCCAACGCCTCGCGATGCAGCGTGCCGACAACGGAACCCCGCTTGCTGCGATCATCCGCCCCGACAGCCTGGAGGCCGGCACATGAAGCGGCCCGTCATCATTGCGGTGCCGATGAGCGTGATCCACTGCCGGGCTTGGATTGACCACTCCCGAAGCTGGAGCGTCATCGATGAAGCCGTGCTGCTCGCACTAGCGTTGAAAAAAGGCAGCAATACCGTGTCGGCGCTCGTCCTCTCGTCCGGACTGCAGCACCAGGTTGTGGTGGCCTCGCTCGCGAGGCTGATGCGGTTTCGCCTCGTTGAAATATCGACTGGCGGCGGAGGTGCAGCATTTGTCGCGAGTGCCGTCGGCTCCTCCTTGGCGTTGGGCGGTAATTCTCTGCCCCACTTTCCCCAAGAAGTCCTGCAAAGGTTCAGCTTTGGCGTCGAGCATGTGACAGGTTCCTGCTTCGCCGCACACGACGCGAGGGTCGTCCGGTCCAGTAATTTGGAGGAGGACGGGCGTCAGGGGGCAGACGTGCGCTATTTGGCTGCGGGCTCACCGGACACCACCGACATTCCAGAGACCAGCATCGCGCGCATATACGAATTGATAGAACGTGGCGGGAACCGACGGCTGCTGCGGCTTGCAACCCGAGAGACCGTCGTCATCCGCGACCGATACATGCGGCTGAGGATCGCGGGAAATGCGGTCCGCAACTTCCCAGATGGGGCTGCCGAAACGCTTCGACGTGCGGTCCTTGGAAGCGCAGGCATCATGGCGAAGGGTGAACTGCCCGTCGTCCCAATTCATGCAGAGGCAGAGGCCCGCGGAGCGCATCCGCCCGTGCGGTGCAATTTCGATCCTGCCGACATTGTTATAGGCGGAAAAGCCCAAAGCGCCCTGCTTACTTCCATCGTGGGAAACGCGACCTCAAGACTTGTAATCCATTCGACGTTCCTCGATGCGGACCGCTTCAAGGAGTCGGCTGATCTCCTTAGAAACGCGGTGGCGAGAGGTGTGACCATCGATCTGCTTTGGGGAACCGGCGAAACCGCCGACAACCATGCACGAAATGCTGGAGAGGCCGAAAAGATCTCGGAGATCGTGAGGGCCGACGCGACCATGCGGGGCCGCATAACCATGCACATGAGAACAACTGGCTCGCACGCGAAGATGCTCCTTGCTGACCGTGAGGATGGAAGCTGGTTGGCGGTCATAAGCTCCTGCAACTGGCTATCGACAAAGTTCGGTCCCGCCGAGCTGTCCATCATCCTGCGTCACCCTTTGGCGGTGGCGGACGCAGTCGATCTCGTTCGTGGACTGGTCGGACGCCGCCCATTGGCCGACGGTCTGGCCGACGAGCTTCGCATTCAGGCCAACAATCTGCGTCGATACGGGCGCATTTCATGTGGCGACATGGGAACGGCGAACGTCAGGCTGATAGCGGGACAGGCGCACGATGCCGCGATGCGGGTTGCCAGCGGCCAAGCGACGTGGCGCCTTCTGATCGGCAGCGCCATGCTGGGTTCCACAGCACGGACCGGGGCGCTAATTCCCGGAGAGTTCGCTGCGGAGCGCGACGGCGTGTCGGTCACCGTGCTGTATACCCGGTTGACCGGGCCGATGAAGAAGCGCCATGCAAGAGACCTTGAACAGGAAGCGGCCGCGCTCGGCGTCCGCCTGCTTCAGACGGACAAGGTGCCGCTACACGGAAAATTTGTGCTCTGGGACGACGACGACGTAATCGTGACTAGCCTGAACTGGGCGTCGGCTTCCAGCGACGATGAGTTTCCAGCAAGCGAGATAGGCGTTCACGTGAACTGCCCAGGTCTGGCGGCGACGGTGACGGAGCAACTCGAACGCATCTTCCCGGAACTGCTCCGGACTACACCAAAGGCTTCGGCTTCTTCCAAACGCGACGCGGTTCCGGATGGAAGGTGACTGCGGAGTGCCCAATCCATCACCTGGAAGCTTCCGGGTGCGCCAGGGTTGCCCTCTGTAGCCCGCAATTGAGCCGCTCCATATTGCGGCCTCGACATCCGTGCCGGAACCTATGTGTGCTCCACGCCCGCCGCTGGACCACCCTCCTTGGCGTTGGCCGTTGTGGCGGGCCTGGACGGCGCGCGGCGGCGGAGACGGCCGCCAGGCATTCCGGAGGAATGCAATGGTGTATGCTGACTTCCTGCTGAAATCATGGAGGTACCACGTAGGCAA
>CAXSHI010000158.1:0-10969 GCA_964236755.1 uncultured Acetobacteraceae bacterium | reverse complement strand
CGCCCCGCTCCGGATGGCGTGGCGCCACGACCGTCAGCAGGCCCGGATGCGCGGCGGCGAGCGCACGGTGCACCTCGCCCGCCGCCGCCTCCTCACCGGGATGGGTGCTGGCCGCCATCCAGACCGGGCGCCCGCCGATCAGGCCGCGCAGTCGGGCGAGTTCGACCGGGTCGGCGCGCAGCGGCGGCGCGGCCAGCTTCAGGTTGCCCGGCGCATCCACATGGCGCGCGCCCAGCAGCCGCAGATGCGCGGCGTCGGCCTCCGACTGCGCCTGCACTTGGTCGAACGCGCCCACGACCTGCCGCGCGAAGCCCGGCACGCGCTGCCAACCGCGCAGGCTGCGGGCCGACATGCGGGCATTCACCAGCATTACCGGAATGCCCCGCCCCTGGCAGCCCGCAAGGAGGTTGGGCCACAGCTCGCTTTCCACGAACCCCGCCGCGTCCGGCTGCCAATGGTCCAGGAAGCGCCCCGCCCAGGCTGGCACGTCAAGCGGCACGAAGCGGTGCAGCACGCGGTGCAGGCCAAGCTGCGGCAACTGATCGGCCAACAGGGCAGCGGAGCTGACCGTCCCGGTGGTGAGCAGGGTGGTGCCGTCCGGCGCCTGGCTGTGCAGGGCGGACAGCACCGGGAGGATCGACTGGCTCTCTCCCACGCTGGCGGCGTGCAACCAGATCAGGCGTCCGGCGGGACGCGGCGTCGGGTCGATGCCTTGCCGTTCCGGCAGCCGGAACGCGATCTCCTTGCCTCGCCCCACCCGGCGCCGCAGCATCGCGCGCAGGCCAGGGGCCGCCAGGGTCGCGCCGCCATGCCAAAGTCCCGCGACTAGGCCGCGCACAGCGCCTCAGCCTCGTCCGCAGCCCCGGTCAGGGCGGCGGCGATGTCGGGGAGGCTCTCGGCCCAGCGGTCGCGCGGCACATGGATCGGCGCACCGCACACCAGCACGCCGCGGCCGAATGGCAGCGGCAGCAGCATGCGGTCCCAGGTCGGCAGGACCCGGCGCCGTGTGCAGCGCGCGGCGCAGGGCAGCACCGGCACCCCGGCCAGCGCCGCCAGTTGCGCGACGCCGCGGGCAACCTGCCGCCGCGGACCGCGCGGGCCGTCCGGGGTGATGACCACCTGGTCGCCCGCCGCCAGGGCCGCCATCAGGGCGCGCAGACTGGACGCACCACCCTTCTGCGCGGCCCCTTTTGCGGAAGAGCCATGCACCAGATCCAGGCCGAACCCCCGCATCATGTCGCCGATCAGCCGGCCGTCCTGGTGGCGGCTGACCAGGACGTGCATCCGCCCGCGCCGTCCCCGCGCCGCCGCACGCTCGCTCAGCGCGCGGGTCCAGAGCGCCGGCATCAGCGGCAGGCATTCATGCCAGAACGCGAACACGGCGGGGCTGCCGTGCATGAACCGGCCCAGCTCGACGCCGTGCATCGTCCAGCGCGTGGTGCGGAGCGCGAAGCGCAGATAGGCGCCGAGCGCCTGCGTGCCCAGCGCCAGGGTGCGGGGATGGCGGAGCAGGGTTTTAATCAAGGAACGGGGCCGGCCGGCATGGCGCGGCGGTAGCATGCGACCCGCGGTGCCGCAAACGTCGGCCGCCGTTCAGCAGCCAGGCCCGGCGGTCACGAGGTTCGCGAGGAACCCGTCGGCGCAGGCCCGCCAGGAAAACCGCTCGGCATGGGCACGGCAGGCCGCCTGATTCCCCGTGGCCAAGGCACGCAGCGCCGCCGCCTGCAGATCATGGTCCAGCGCGCCTACGCCCGGCGGCGCGCCCTCCAGGACATCGGCCGGGCCAGTCACCGGAAACGCCGCGATCGGGGTGCCGGAGGCGAGGCTTTCCAGCAGCACCAGCCCGAACGTGTCGGTCAGCGACGGGAACACGAGCACGTCGGCCTCGGCGTAGCTCCGCGTCAGCGCCGCGCCGTGCCGCTCGCCCACGAACTGCGCGTCCGGGTAGGCCTGCGCCAGCCCGGACCGCTGCGGCCCGTCGCCGACGACGAGCTTCGTGCCCGGCAGGTCGAGCGAAAGGAACGCCGCCAGGTTCTTCTCCACCGCGACCCGGCCGACATAAAGGAAGACCGGGCGGGAACAGGCCGCATCGCCGGCGGCCTCGCCCGGTAGCCCCGGCCTGAACCGGGCGAGATCGACGCCCCGGGTCCAGGCGCACACCCGGCGGAACCCGCGGCCGGCCAGTTCGCGCTGCAGGCTGCTGGTCGCGACCATCATCGCGGCGCCCGCGTTGTGGAACCGGCGCAGCCAGGCATACGCCACTGCGGGCGGCAGGCGCGTCCGCGCGTGCAGGTACTCCGGGAAACGGGTGTGGAACGACGTGGTAAAGGCGACGCCGCGCCGCAGCGCCCAGCGCCGCGCGGCGTGGCCGAGCGGCCCCTCGGTCGCGATGTGCAGCGAATCGGGCCGGAACGCCTCGATCATCGCCGCCGTGCGGCGGCCGGGCGCCACGGCGATGCGTATGCTGGGATAGGTCGGCAAAGGGACTGTGCGGAACCGGTCAGGCCCGATCACCTCGACCTGGTGGCCCAGGGCCGTCAGCTCCGCCGCCACCATGGACAGGGTGCGCACCACGCCATTCACCTGGGGGTGCCAGGCGTCCGAGACGATCAGGATGCGCATGGCCAGGTCTGCGGGGTGCGGTGGGCATGGGCGTCAGAGGGAAAGCCGGTCAGGCCGCCTCCGCCACAGGCTCGCGCGGAGTGAAGAACGACAGCTTGTTGATGGCAGCCCAGTCCAGAAGTTCCAATCGCCCATCGCGATGCTCGACGAGGGCCGTGCAGCTTTCCACCCAATCGCCGTCGTTCAGGTAAAGGACGCCGTTCACCTTGCGCATCTCGGCATGGTGGATGTGGCCGCAGACGACGCCGTCGAAGCCGCGGCGCCCGGCCTCCGCCGCCAACGCGGTCTCGAACAGGTCGATGGCCTTCACCGCGCCTTTCACTTGGCGTTTGAGCCATTGCGACAGCGACCAGTAGGGATAGCCCATCCGGCGGCGCAGCGAGTTGAACCAGCGGTTGACGACCAGCGACGTGGTGTAGGCGCCGTCGCCGAGGACCGCCAGGAACCGGGCGTAGCGCACGACGCTGTCGAACTCGTCGCCATGGATGACCAGCAGCTTCCGGCCGTCCGCGGTGACGTGCGTCGCCTCGGGACGCAGCGCGATGCCTGCGACCTCCAGCGTATGCGGGTCGATTGCGGTGGGCAGCCAGGCGCGGAACAGCTCGTCGTGGTTGCCCGGAATGTAGGTCACGGCGGCGCCGTTGCGGG
Organism: uncultured Acetobacteraceae bacterium; assembly: GCA_964236755.1. Taxonomy (GTDB): domain Bacteria; phylum Pseudomonadota; class Alphaproteobacteria; order Acetobacterales; family Acetobacteraceae; genus CAHJXG01. The sequence goes on along the minus strand of CAXSHI010000158.1, from coordinate 7,699 downwards.
CGTGGCGCAGGATCAGGCGGATGACCTTGTCGTGGCTCGCGTCCCAATACCAGGATTTGCGCAGACGCCAGCCATCGACGATGTCGCCGACCAAGAACAGATGCTCGCACGACATCTGGGCCAAGAAGTCCGCAAGGAAGTCGCTGCGGCAGCCGCGTGTTCCCAGATGAGTGTCGGAAATGAACACGGCACGGTATTGGCGGGTATTCGGCATTGGGAGGGTTGCGTTCATGCGACTGATCGAACCTCGCTTTGTCAGGACCTGGCTCTCGCAAATGCCTATGACGTTGTGAACCCGCGTTTGCACGTGAAGTTTCGATGATGCGACGGCATTCGCCCCAGACGCGAGAGCCGTACAAGCGAAAGGCCGCCGGGTTGCCCCGACGGCCCTTGAAATCGCATGCTTATTTCTCGCCTAGCGCGCTTGCTGGATCGCCGAGAGGATCCACTGGCCGCCGCGGGACCGCATGAAGGTCCAAAGCTCCGTCGCCATGCTGCGCAGCGCCATGTCGCCGTCCACCACCCGCCCGGCCGAGTCGCGCGTCACGTCCATGGCGGAGAAGCGCATCGCCACCGTCGCATACTCGCGGCCGCCCTCCGACCAAGCTTCCGACAGGTCGCCCTGCTCCAGCTTGACGTGAGTGACGGTGTTCCGCACGCCACGGCTTGCCTGCTCGGCCAACTGCTCGCCGAAGTAGCCAACCATCTCCGGTGTGGCGATTGCACGTAGCGCGTTCAGGTCCTGCGCCGACCATGCGGCCTGCACCTCGTGCAGGAGCCGGTCGAACGCCTCATAGTCCGGCTTGCCGATCTGCACGGACGCCGCCGCCGGGCGCGTGCCCCCGCCGCCAGCAACCGGGCCGGAAGGCTGCTGCATGCGCGCGAAGCTGGGGCCGCCCGCCATGGCCGGCTGCCGGGTTGTGAACCGGCGCACCAACCAGCGTATGCCGAAGAACAGCAGCGCGCCCTGCAGCAGCAGGCCGAGGAAGCCCATGCCACCCAAGCCGCCCGACCCGCCGAACAGGCCGCCGCCGAACAGCATGCTGCCGAGGCCCACCCCAAGCAGCCCACCGAGCAGGCCGGACCCGAAAGCGGAACGGCCGCCGAAGGCGGGCGAGGCCGGCGCTGGGGTGCCGTAACCCGGGGCAGATGGGGCCGGGCGCGGCGTCACGCTGCGCTCCATCGGCGCCGCCATGGAGGGCGCCGTGTTGGTCGTGGGCGGCGCAGAGAAGGTACGGCCACCACGGCTGCCGAACGAGCTTCCGCCGCCAGCCCGCGCATCGGCGAGCGAGGGCGCGAACGCCAGGGCAGCGACCGCGACGGCAGCGATGAGGGAGGAAGAACGACGCATTTGAATAGGTCTCCAGTGAGCAAGGTTGAATATAGTCCGATCCAGAGCTGAAAATAGAGGGGTGCCCGACCCGGCGCGTTGACAAACCTGGTGCCGCCAGCACAGCCTAATCCTCAGCCGGGGGCACCGGCACGGAGGAACGGGATGCGACGCTCAGTCCTCGCCGCGCTCGGCCTTGGCGCGCTGCTGCTGGTCAACCCGGCCGCCGCGCGCCTGATGGAGCTTGCCATCGTGTCGCAGGAGCCGTTCGCCGACGGCGCAAGCTTCGGCAGCGCCGGGCCGTATGTCCGCATGGAGGCGGTGGCCCACGGCGAGCTGGACCCCAAGGACCCCGCCAACGCCGTGATCACGTTGCTGGACCAGGCGCCCCGCAACGCCCGCGGCATGGTCGAATACGACGCCGACGTGTTCATCCTGCGCCCGGCCGACCCGGCGCGCGGCAGCGGCGCACTGCTGTATGACGTCACCAACCGCGGCAACAAGTTCCTGATGTCCTGGGTCAACGACGCGCCGGAGCCGCCGTCCGGCGCCGTCAACGACCCGCGCAGCCTGGCCGACGCCGGCAACGCCTTCACCTTCCGCCGCGGCGACACGATGGTGTGGTCCGGCTGGCAACCCGAGGCCGGCCGGGCCAACAACGGCATGTCCATCCGCGTGCCCGTCGCGACGCAAGGCGCGCTGCCGATTGTGCGCCGCATCCGCTACGAGTTCATCGCCGGCACCCGCGGCCCGGAGGCGGTGCCGCGCATCCGCCTGCCCTACCCCGTCGCCAACATGGACACCGCCCGCCTGACCGTGCGCAGCCGAAGCGCCGACGCGCCGACGCCCTTGCGGCCGGACGAGTTCGGCTGGGTGGACAGCAGCACCATTCAGCTGCTGCCGTTCGGCACGGTGCCGACGCCGCGCCGCATCTATGAGCTGACCTACGAGGCCACGCGGCCCGCCGTGGACGGCATCGGCTTCGCTGCCACGCGCGACCTGGTCAGCCACCTGCGCGCCGAACCCGGCATCCGGCGCACGCTCGCCATCGGCATCTCGCTCAACGGGCGGTACCTGCGCCACTTCCTGGAACTCGGCATGAACCGGGACGAGGCCGGTCAGCGTGTGTTCGACGGGGTGCTGCCGCACATCTCGGGCGCCGGCAAGGTGTTCGCGAACGAGGCGTTCGCCATGCCGGGCCGCACCGCGACGCAGCACGAGGACCGGTTCTACCCGGAGATTTGGCCGCCGTTCGGATACGGACCCGGCCCGAGCCTGTTGCGCGGGGACGGCAGCGACCCGCTGGTGATCGAGAGCAACACGTCCACGGAATACTGGCAAAAGGGCGCGTCGCTCGTCCACACGGACGCGGCGGGTGCCGACGCGGCGCTTCCGTCCGGTGTGCGCATGATGCTGGTAGCGGGGACGCAGCACGGCGGGCACTTCGGCGTGACGGGTGCGCCGGGCTTCTGCGCCAACCCGCGCAACCCGAACAGCGCCGGCCCGGCGCTGCGGGCCATGCTGTCCAACCTGGATGCCTGGGTCGCCGCTGGAACGCCCCCGCCCAACAGCCTGGTGCCGCGCCGCAACGACGAGACCGGCGTGCCGGCGTCCGCCATCCACATGCCCGCCGTGCCCGGCGTGACCTGGGCGCCGGGCGACAACCGGATTGGCCAGCCGGTGGACTGGACGGCCCCGCCCGCCGCCCCGGTGCAGCCCTATCCCACGGTCGTTCCAGCCGTGGACGCCGACGGCAACGAGGTCGCCGGGCTACGCCTGCCGCATCTGGCCGTCCCGCTCGGCACCTACACCGGGACCAACGTTTATCGGGATTTCCCGTCCGAGCTGTGCGACCGCGACGGCAGCTTCATCCCCTTCGCCCGCACCCGCGCCGACCGCGAGCGCACCGGCGATCCCCGGCTGTCGCTTGAGGAACGCTACGGCACGCAAGAGGCCTACGTGGCGAAGGTGAGGGAAGCGGCCGACGCCCTGGCTGCTGCCCGGCTGATCCTGCCTGAGGACGCGGCCCGCTACGTCGCAGCTGCCGCGGCCAGCGACCGGTTCTGACCTAGGCTCCTGCCAGCGTCATCCCGTCGATCCGCACCGTCGGCGCGTCCGTCCCGCGCCGCAGCACCAGATCGTCGGCCGCGACCAACTCCCGGAACATCGTTGGCAGCGATCCGGCGATGGTGATTTCCGCCACCGGCTCCGCCAGCACGCCGTCGCGGATCATGAACCCGGCCGCGCCCCGGCTGTAGTCGCCGGTGATGCCGTTCACGCCCATGCCGATCAGCTCGGTCACGTACAGCCCCTCGCGGATGTCCGCCATCAGCGCCGTGGGCGACAGCATGCCCGGCGCCATGAACAGGTTGGTCGGCGCGGGCGACGGCGGACCGCCCGTGCCGCGCACCGCGTGGCCGGTGGAGCGCAGGCCCAACTGCCGGGCGCTGCGGCTGTCCAGCAGCCAGGTCGTGAGCACGCCGTCCTCCACGATGGCACGGGCGGCGGTCGGCACCCCTTCCGCGTCGAACGGCTTGGACCGCAGGCCGCGCACCCGGCGCGGATCATCATGCACCTCCATGCCGGCGGCGAACACCGCCTGGCCCAGCATGTCTTTGAGGAAGCTGGTGCCGCGCGCGATGGTGGCGCCGTTGATCGCGGCCGTCAGGTGGTTCAGCAGGCTGCTGGACACTCGCGGGTCGTAAACCACGGGGAGCCGCGCCGTACGCGCCCGGCGCGGGTTCATCCGCGCCACCGCCCGGGTCCCCGCCGCGTGTCCGATCCCCGCCGCATCCTCCAGGTCCGACAAGTGCACGGCGGATGCGGAGTCGTAGTCCCGCTGCATGTCCACCCCCGCCCCGGCGAGCGCCACCGCCACCACCGAATGCGACGTGCGCGAGTACTGCCCGGCGAACCCGGCCGATGTCATCAGCGCCACGTCCGACCGGCTGTAGGACGCCTCCGCCCCCTCCGAGTTCGTCACCCCGGACACTGCGAGCGCGGCTTCCTCCGCCACCGATGCACGGGCCACCAACGCCGCCGCGTCGGGCGCGGCCGGGTCGTCGAGGTCGAGCATGGCCGGCTCGGGCGCCGACGCCTGCTCGGCCAACCCGCCGTACGGGTCTTCCGGCACCACGCGCGCCATCGCCACCGCACGCTCCGCCAGCGCGGCGAACCCGGCGGGATCGGCGGCGGAGGACGACACGACCGCCGACCGCCTGCCCACGAAGACGCGCAGGCCGAGGTCGCGCGCCTCCGACTGCTCCAGCTTCTCGGTGCGGCCCAGCCGGCGCTCGACGGAGATGGAGGTGCCGGACAGCAGGATGGCGTCGGCCGCGTCCGCCCCGGCCGCCTTGGCCCGGCCGATCAGGTCCGCCAGGAGGTCAAGCTGCGTCATGCCGCCAACTTCTCCGCAATGTCAGGCAAATGCGGCACCTTGTCGGCCGGCCCCATGGCGGCCAGCGTGGGAGCGGCGCGGAACACCCGCATGGCAGCGCGGCGCACGCCCTCAACCGTGACCGCGTTCAGCTTGGCCACCGTCTCCGCCGTGGGCACGATGCGGCCGAACACCTGGATTTGCCGGGCCACCTGCTCGCAGCGGCTGCCAGTGCTTTCCAGCGACATCAGCAGGCTCGCCTTCACCTGGGCGCGGGCGCGGTGCAGCTCCGCCTCGGTGACACCCTGCTGCACCTTGCGCAGCTCCTCCAACGTCACCGGCACCAGTTCCTCGGCTTCCGCCTCCCCGGTTCCGGCGTAGATGCCGAACAGGCCGCCATCCATGAACGGCGCCGAGAACGAGTAGATGGAATACACCAGCCCGCGCTTCTCGCGGATTTCCTGGAACAGCCGCGACGACATGCCGCCGCCCAGCAAGGTGCTCAGCAGCAGCACCGGGTAGTAGTCGGGATCGCCATAGGCGACGGACGGAAAGCCGAGCACGATGTGCACCTGGTCCAGCTCGCGCGTCTCCCGGAATTCGCCGCCGCGGTAGGCGCCGGGGACGAGCGGGCCGGGCATGGCGCCGGGCAGGTCGGCGAAGTGCTGCCGGGCCAGGTCCACCACGGCGTCATGCGTCAGCGCGCCTGCGGCAGCGACGACGATGTTGCCCGCCGCGTAGTGCCGCTGCATGTAGCCGGTCAGCACGTCCCGCTCCATGGCAGCGATGCCTTCTTCGGTCCCCAGCACCGGCCGGCCCATCGGCTGGTCGGGATAGGCGATCTCCTGGAAGCGGTCGAAGATGATGTCGTCCGGGGTATCGTTTGCCTGGCCGATCTCCTGCAGGATCACGCCGCGCTCCCGCTCCAGCTCGTCTGGCGCGAAGGTGCTGTGGGTCAGGATGTCGCCGATGATGTCGGCGCCGAGCGCCAGGTCCTCCTTCAGCAGCTTGACGTAGTACGCCGTCTGCTCCCGCGCCGTGTAAGCGTTGATCTGGCCGCCGACGTTCTCGATCTCCTCGGCGATGTCGGCGGCGCTGCGGCGGGCGGTGCCCTTGAAGGCCATGTGCTCCAGGAAGTGCGACGCGCCGTTCTCCGCCGCCGTCTCGCTCCGGGTGCCGGTCGCGACGTAGGCGCCGAGGGACACGGTCTCGACCCGCTCCATGGTCTCGGTCGCGACGAGGAGGCCCGAAGGCAGGCGGGTGACTTGTATGTTTTCTGGGATGGCGTCCGTCATGCGGCATTCCTGAGGCTGAAGGCGCGGACCTGCGCCTCGACCGCGTCGAGGCTGTTGGGCGCCGTGCTGTATATCTCGGTGCGGTCGAAAAGGTCGGCAAGCCGCGGCGGCAGCGCCGGGCGCAGGCCGGTGGCGCGCTCCATGGCGTCGGGGAACTTGGCCGGATGCGCCGTGGCGGCGGCAACGGTGGGAACATGCGGGCACGGCAGCGCCCGGGCGGCGGCGATGCCGATGGCGGTATGCGGGTCGGCAAGATAGCCGAGGCCGTGCAGCCGGCGGATTTCCGCCTCCGTGCCCGCATCATCCAGGCGGAAGCCGTGGAACAGGGTGCGGGCGCGGGACCAGGCCGCGTGCGGCACGTCCATGCGCCCCGTGCTGCGGAAACCCTGCATGGCGGCGGCGGTCGCGGCCGGGTCGCGGTCCAGCATCTCGAACAGCAGGCGCTCGAAGTTGCTGCTGATCTGGATGTCCATGGAGGGCGACAGGCTCGGCTCCACGCCGCGGATCGACATGTCGTTGGTTTCGAGGAAGCGGGCCAGGATGTCGTTGCGGTTGCTCGCGACCACCAGGCGCGTGATCGGCACCCCCATGCGCCGCGCCGCCCAGGCCGCCAGCACGTTGCCGAAGTTGCCGGTGGGCACGCTGAACGCCACTTCCCGTTCCGGCGCGCCGAGCGCCAGGCTGGCTGCCACGTAATACGGGACCTGCGCCGCGATCCGCGCCCAGTTGATGCTGTTCACCGCCGACAGGTGCAGGTCCCGGCGGAACGGCACGTCGGCGAACATCGCCTTCACCAGGTCCTGGCAGTCGTCGAAGGTGCCGTCGACCGCGATGTTGGCGATGTTCGGGGCGTGCACCGTCGTCATCTGCCGGCGCTGCACCTCGCTGGTCCGGCCTGCGGGATGCAGGATCACCACGTCGATGCCGGGCCGGTCGCGGCAGGCCTCGATGGCCGCCGATCCGGTGTCGCCGGACGTGGCGCCGACGATTGTCACCCGCTGGTTCCGCTGGGTCAGCACATGGGCGAACATGCGGCCCAGCAGCTGCATCGCCACGTCCTTGAAGGCGAGCGTCGGCCCGTGGAACAGCTCCTGCGCCCACAGGCCGGTGTCGAGCTGCACCAGCGGCACGACCGCCGGATGGTTGAACCCGGCATAGGCGTCCCGGCACATGCCCTGCAGCGTCGCGAACGGGATGCACGCGCCCACGAACGGCGCCAGCACGCGGGCGGCAAGCTCGCAGTACGGCAGGCCGCGCAGGCCCCGCAGGTCGGCAGGCGACCAGTGCGGCCAGGCTTCAGGCATGTAGAGCCCGCCGTCCTCGGCCAGCCCGGCCAGCAGCACGCCGGAGAAATCGCGTGCGGGGGCCTGCCCGCGGGTGGAGATGTATCGCATGGCGGCGATTGTAGGCGGCGGATGCCGCCGATCCAACCCCCGGTGCTCGGGCGGGGTCAGTCCTTCAGTTTGCTTTTGTCGCTGTGCGCGTCCTCGTCCTCCTCCAGCTCCTCGTCGTCCTGGCCCTCGTACCAATCCAGCACGCTGTCGTGGAAGTCCGGGTCGTTCAGCAGGCGCATGGCAAGCGCGATGGCGATCTCGTGCGGCTCGGGCACGTCCGTCGTGCCGTCCTCCAGCTCGCGCGCCGGCACGACGCGGATGGTCATGGACCCGTCCTCCTCGCCGATGATCAGCGCGACCTCGG
>CAXSHI010000157.1:0-10982 GCA_964236755.1 uncultured Acetobacteraceae bacterium | reverse complement strand
CAGCCCCCGAGTACAAGCCCAATCTCGCCGGTGGCGACAGCTACATAAGGCCGGTCTTGTCTGTCCCGGCCTCGTTCAGAAGCACGTCGATCTGGCGCAGGATGTCGGCCGCCTGCCGCTCCGCGCTGGCCAGAGGGTCATCGGCCACCTGCCCGGCCAGGTACACGGTCATGTTGTGCACTACGGCGCCCGACAGCCGGGCCTCCGGCGCGATGCGGCGGATGTTCATGCGTTGGGTTCCTTCGTCGCGGCTCCATGCGCAGCCTAGCGCGGCCCGCCCCCCCCTCGCCACCCCGGCCAACTGTGCTATCCCCCGCCCCCATGGACGCAGCCGCCGACCCCGCCATCCTTCCCCCCGCCGTCCCCGAGCACGACCGCCTGGCCCGGCGCGAACTCCGCCAGCACCGCGCCTTCGCCACCGGGCTGCTGCTGCTGATGGCGGCGCTGACGCTGCTGAGCTATGCCATGGCCCCGGGCCTGTGGGCCGACCTGCTGCAGGCGAGCGCCAAGGCCGGGTTCGTGGGCGGCATCGCCGACTGGTTCGCCGTGACCGCGCTGTTCCGCCATCCGCTCGGCCTGCCGATCCCGCACACCGCGATCATCCCGAACCAGAAGGCGCGGCTGGGCCGGGCGCTGGGCCGCTTCGTCGCCGGGCACGTGTTCACGCCGGCGGAGGTGTCGCGCGTCTTGGGCCGCATCGACCTGTCGGCAATCCTCGCGCGCTTCCTGGCCGACCCCGCCGCTGCCCGCCCGGCCGCGCGCGCCTTGGCCGAGATGCTGCCCCGGGTGCTCGCCACCGTCGAGGACGGCCGCGCGCGGCGCACGGTGGCCCGCCTGGTGCCCCGCCTGGTCGGTGGACCCGGCGCTGGGCGCATTGTGGCCCGGGCGCTCCGCACCCTGGTGGATGGCGGGCGGCACCAGGAGGTGCTGGGATTCCTGCTCGCCGAACTCCGCACGGTGCTCGACAGCCGGCACGCGGCGCTGCACGGCTTCATCCAGGACAAGGTGCGCGCCCAGGGCGGGCGGCTGGTCGGCTGGGCGCTCGGCGCACAGGTGGCGGAGCGCGTGCTGAACACGGTGCGGGAAGAACTGGACCGCATGGGACCCGACAACAGCCATATCCGGGAAGCCTTCGACACCTGGGTGAAGCGCGAGATCGAGCTGATGGAAACCGACCCGCAGCGCGCTGCCGAGATCGGTCGGGCGGTGCGCCGTGTGGTGGCGCACGACACCGTGCAGGCGTGGCTATGGGACGTGTGGGCGCGCATGCGCCTGGCGCTGGAAGCCGACACGCGGCGGCCCGGCGGCCACGCGCTCGCCGCCATCGAGGCGGCGCTGCACAACCTGGGCCATTTCCTCGCCGAGGACGCGGCGGCGCGGGCGCGGCTGCAAGGGGCGGCGGAAAGCGTGGTCGCCTCCATGCTGCCGAGCGCCCAGGCGCAGATCGCGGGCTTCATCGGCGACGTGGTGGCGGGCTGGGACGCGGACGAGATCACCGACCGGGTGGAGCTGCGGGTGGGCAAGGACCTGCAATACGTGCGGGTGAACGGCACGCTGGTGGGCTTCGTGGTGGGCGGGGCACTGTTCCTCCTGCTCCGCGCCGCCTTCGGGCATGTTGCGTTCTGACGGTCGCCCTGGCGGGTGACGACTTAGCGGTCGCCCTGGCGGGCAACGGGCACCGCGACCTCGTTGCGGCGGAGCGGCGGCAGGGTCCAGGGCGGGTCGTAGAACCAGCTGACCGGCTCGCCCGCCGGGCGCCAGGCGGTGCCGGAGAGTGCCGCGAGCAGCGCGGCCCGGCGGTCCGCGATGGCGGCCTCGGTGGCGGTGCCGCTGAAGCGCAGCACGGCAACCGTCTCCTCCGGCACCGGCACGATGCGGACGCGGGCGTCGTTCGGCGCGGGCGGGTCGGACAGCGCCGCCGGCAGGAAGAAGCGGATCACCCATCCGCTGTCCCCCGCCTCCTGCGCGACCGGCGCGGTCATGGCGATGCGCTCCCCGGATGAGGCGCTCGATTGCGCCACCGGCGCCGTCATGTCGATGCGCGCCTGCTTCCGGTTGCCTCCGAAGATGTAGCCGGCCAGGCGGCGGAACCCCTCGCCGCGGGCGGCATAGGCGCCGCCCGCCACCGTGGTCTCGGCGGCGAGCCGGGGGGCGTAGCGGCGGATTTCCACGTCGCCCAGGCGCTCGGCCACCGTATGCCGCGGCTCCTCCGTGCCGCTCCGGATGCCGAAGGCCGAGCAGGCGCCGAGCAACAGGCCGCCGAGTAGGCTCGCCATGGGAAGCGCCTTCCTCAAAGGGGGCCGCAGGGCAGGCTACCCCGCCATCGCAGGCGCCGGGACGCCGGCCAGGACCGATTGCAGCGCGAGGGCGAGGTCGGCAAGCTTGTAGGGCTTGCGCAGCACGGGCATGCCGTGCGGCACCGCGGAGGCGCCCGCCCCGGTGTAGCCCGTGGTCAGCAGCACCGGCAGGCCCGGCCGCCGCCGCCGGGCCTCCCGCGCGAGCGCCAGGCCGTCCATGCCGCCCGGCATCAGCACGTCGGTGAACAGCAGATCGACCGGCCGCCCGTCCTCCAGCGCGCCGAGCGCCGCCGCCGCCGTGCTCACCCGCGTCGGCCGGTGGCCCAGCTGCTCCAGCATATCGACCACCAGCGCCGCCACGTCGTCATTATCCTCGCACACCAGCACGGCGCCGCCGAGCACGGGCTGCGGCGCCGCGGCGTCGCCGGCCGGGGCCGCCGCGGGGGGCGCCGCGTCCGACACCGGCAGCAGGAGCGAGACCGTGGTGCCCTGGCCCGGCCGGCTGCTGAGCCGCACGACGCCGCCGCTCTGCCGGGCGAAGCCGTAAACCTGGGCGAGGCCCAAGCCGGTACCCTGCCCCACCCCCTTCGTGGTGAAGAACGGCTCGAACACCCGCGCCTGGGTGGCTTCCGACATCCCGGTGCCGGTGTCGCCGACCGACAAGCGGATGAACTTGCCGCACAGCCCGTCCGGGTCGGTCGTGCCGTCAAGCGTCGCCGGCGCCGCGGTGATGGTGAGCGTGCCGCCGCCCGGCATGGCGTCGCGCGCGTTCACCGCGAGGTTCAGCACCGCAAGTTCCAGCTCGTCTGGGTCGGCCTGCACCGGCGGCAGGCCCTCCGGCACGCGCAGCTCGGTCCGGATGTCGCCGCGCAGCGTGCGGATCAGCAGCTCGCCCGCGCCGTCGTCGAACCAAGCGCCGAGGTCGATGGCCTCCGGCCGCAGCGCCTGGCGCCGGGCCACCGTCAGCAGCCGCTTGGTCAGCTCCCCCCCGCGCTGCGCCGCCCGGCGCACGCTGTCGAGCAGCTGCGCCCGGCGCTCCGGCTCTCCCGCGCGCTCCATGAGGGTCAAGCCGCTGAGGACCACCTGCAGCAGGTTGTTGAAATCGTGCGCGACGCCGCCGGTGAGCTGGCCCACCGCTTCCAGCTTCTGCGCCTGGCGCAGCCGGGCCTCTAGCGCGTTGCGGGCCGTCACGTCATGGAACACCGCGAGCAGCCGACCGATGCGCCCGCAGGCGTCGCGCAGCGGGGTGAGCGTCGTCTCAAACGTGCCGGACAGCTTGGGGAAGTGCAGCTCGGCGGTGAAGGCAACGCCCGCGCCGGCCTCGACGCAATGCCGGAACTGCGCCTCGACCGCCACGGCGTCGGGCGGGGGCATGAACGCTTCCGCCGGGCGGCCGTGAAGCGCGGCAGTCTCGACGCCGGCCATGCGCCCGGCGGCTGGGTTCGCGGCCTCGAACAGGAAGGTGCCGCTTTCCATGACGTGCACGGTGAACATGCAGTCGGGAAAGCCGTCGAAGATCGCCCGAGCCTGCGCTTCGCTGGCGGCGAGGGCCTGCGTGCGCTCCTGCACCCGCGCTTCCAGCGTGGCGTTGAGGTCGCGCACCGCGAGCTGCCGGCTGCGGGCGCGCAGCGCCGAGCGTGCGGCGCTGACCAGGCTCTCCCCATTCAGCGGGCGCTCCAGCAGCACGGCGTTGCCGAGGCTCTCCAGCGTCGCGACGTGGCGCGCGGAGCGGGGGCCGGGCTGCTTGGTCGCCAACACCAGGAACGGCAGGTCGGACCAAGTAGGCTGCGCCGCGGCGAGGCCAAGCAGGCGGTCGAGGTCCGGGCCGGCCAGCGCCTCCTCCGTTACGATCACGGCGGCGCAGGCCTCGAATCCCTCGATCAGCTCGGCAAGGCCGCCGACCGGCGCAGCCAGAACGTCGGCACGGGCGAGGACCTGGCCAATCACCTCGGCGTCGCGCCCACGCGGGGCAAGGATCAGGATGGGCAGGCCGGGCATCTCGGGTCCCGACCCGTTCAGGCCGGTTCGTCGGCCGGGGAGATCAGCAAGCCGTCCCAGACCGGCATGCCGCTGAGCACGCCCTTGAGCGGGACGCCCACGGACACACCGCGGGGGCCGATGACCAGCTCCCGGATCATGCTCTCGTGGTTTGCGGTGCGGGTCTTCATGATGGAGATCGCCTTGCGCACCTCGCCGTCGGCCTCGAAGTAGCGCAGCAGCATGATGCCGTCCGCGAGGTAGCTGAGATCCACGGCCGCCGTGACGCGCCCAATCATGCCGTGCTGGCCCAGCACCATGAGCGCGATCACGCCCTGCTGGTTCAGATAGGTCAGCAGCTCGTGCATCTGCAGCAGCAGGTACTTCTCACCCGGCATGCTTTGCAGGTAGGCGTTGAGGCTGTCGATGACGACGAACTGCGCGTGGCCGTGCTCGACCGCCAGGCAGACGCGGTGGGCGAACTCGCCGGGAGACATCTCGGCCGGGTCGATCTGGCGGATGCTGAGCTGGCCGTTCTCGACAAAAGGGCGGAGGTCCATGCCGAGCGCGGCCGAACGCGCCATCAGCGTCGGCAGCCCCTCGTCGAACAGGAAATACGCCGCCCGCCCGCCCCGGCGCAGGGCTGCGACCAACACGCTGATGGCGGTGGTCGTCTTGCCCGCCCCCGACGGACCCATCAGCAGCGTGTTGGTCCCGGGATTCAGGCCCCCACCCAGCATCCGGTCCAGGCCGGCGCTGCCGGTGCTGACCAGGGCGTGATCGAACGCGCTGTGGTGCTCGCTCGCGACCAGGCGCGGATAAACGGCGAGGCCGCCCCGTTGGATGGTGAAGTCGTGATAGCCGCCGCGGAACGGGCTGCCCCGCAGCTTCATGACGCGCAGCCGCCGCCGCTCCACCCCATAGTCAAGCGCGACCTGTTCCAGGGTCACGACGCCATGCGCCATGCTGTGCAGCTTAAGGTCGGCGCTGGCCGACGACGGTTCCGACGAGCGGTCATCGAGCATCAGCACCGTGCATGCCTGCTGACCGAAGAAATATTTGAGCGCGAGGACCTGGCGACGGTAGCGTTGCGGGTTTTCGGCCAGCAGGCGGATCTCGCTCAGGCTGTCAAACACGACACGGGCCGGGCTTCCCGCCCGCACGCGCGCCATCACGGCGCGCGCCGTCTCTCCCAATTCCAGCTCCGCCGGGTGCAGCACACTCTGCTCGGCCTCCCCGTCCAGCCCGGCCGCGGTGACAAGCTCAAAGACATCAATGCCGCCTAGGTGCCAGCCATGGCTCGCGGCGACGGTGCGCAACTCGTCCTCGGACTCCGAAAGCGTAATGTAGAGCGTAGCCTCGCCCTGGCGGACGCCCTCGATGAGGAAGCTGAGCGCAAGCGTCGTCTTGCCGGTGCCAGGCGTCCCTTCGACCAGGTACACGCGCCCTGAGTCAATCCCGCCGCCTAGGATGGCGTCGAGGCCGGCGATCCCGGTGGATATCCTAGGCTGTGGTGGCGGCGCGTGTCGGGTCATGCCGGCACTCATGGATCATTGTATTTACAAAATCAATTCTTCGCCGATCACGCCTGCGTTCAGCGCGGGTAGATCGACCGCGTCCCAGTCACACCCCGGCGCCAACTGCGGTACTTGTAGGCGCCGTAGGCGACGGCGGCGGCTATCACCACGACCGGCAGCAGCAGGGCGGCGATCCAAAGCGCCAATGCCGCCACCGCGGCGGCCCCGGCCAGGACGGCCACGATGGTCGCTCCCAGCAGGAGCTTGAACGACAGCGGGGCACGCATGCCGGGTGGCTTCGTGCGGAACGTGCCGTCGGGGGCCATATCGATGACGGGCGGAATGCGGTTCATGAGATGGACGTGGCCCCTGGGTATTCCGGTTCAAGTATCGCCCCAGGGCGGCACGCAAATAGGCTGGAGGGTGACTGGAAGGCGGGACCGCCAGCCCAGGCCGGCGGTCCCGGAAAGGCGGTTCAGGCCGGCGTATCCGACGGCTTCTGGTCCTGCGGATGCTCCAGGTTCTCGGCGCCGGCGCGGGTGCCGCCGAGCTTATCCGCGCCGCCGGCGTCCGGCGCGCCGGGCTTCTTGTGGTTGCCGGTGTCCTGCTGGCCGTCGGTGTGGTCGATGGTCTCTTCGGTGTGCGGCTGCTTCATGGCATTGCTCCTTTTGAGATGGCAAAGCCTCAGAACGCGCGCCGTGGCGGAGGTTGCATCGGCTACCCGTTGTAGTGCGCGTGAAGGTAGCTCCGCCCGCCGACGCTGCCCGGGGTCAGGGTGATCCTGCTTTGCGCGTCGGCGAGGCCGAGGCCGGCGAAGGTGACGGAGCCGTTGACCGCCGTGCCCGGGCCGGCGAGGGCCGAGTGGATCGTCGTCCCGGTGTGCCCGGCCGCGCCCTCGTTGGCCGCCCAGCCAGGGTGCTCGTCCCCGGCACGAAGCCCCATAGCGTAACGCTGTCGCCGGGGTGGAAGCTGGCGAGGGTGTCCCAGCTGGTTCCGGCGCTGCCGTCAAGGAAGAATGTGTCCCGCCCGCCATCCGCGCCCGAGGCGCCGGTCAGGAAGTTGGAGCCGAGGCCGCCATCCAGCACGTTGCTGCCCGAGTTCGCCGAGGCTGCGTCGTTGCCGCCGCAAGCAGGATGCGGTCGCCGGCCTAGAAGCCGTTGATGGTGGCGCTCACCACCGTGCCGTCTCCTGGCGAGTTGGGATCGCGGGCGGTCAGCTGGCCGTTGGCGTCCAGGAAGTTGACCGTGCCGCCCACGGTCGGTCCGCCCGGGGTCGGTGACTTGGTGAACGCCCGCTCGCCGCTGGCGATGTCGAAGACGCCGGATGCGCCGTGGTACTCGATCTACGCGAAGGTGTCCGTCCGCGCCGCGCCGGGCACGCCGCGGACGGACAGCAGGCCGGCTCCCGAGTAGCTGCCCTGGAAATAGAACTTGGTGGTTTTCCCGGCCGCGCCGTTGACCGCGATCAGGCCGTTGTTGGTGATCTTGGCCGAGTTGTAGGCGCTGGCGACCCCAAGCGGCGCGGCCGGGTCGGGGTTGTCGAACACGCTGCCGCCGTTGACGCTCAGCACCGCGCCAGCGGCGTTCAGGAACACGTCGTTGTTGTCCAGCACGATGTCGGTCTGGAAGCGGCTGCCGTTCTGCAGCGTGATGCTGCCGGTGTTGGTGATGGTCGCGGGCGGCCCGCCTGTGCTGAGGTCACTCATTTGGAAGATGAGACTGCCCGGCGCGGCCGCGGAGCCAACCTGGATCGCACCGTCAGTGACGAACTGGCCCGTGCTTTGCCACGGCAGGACCTGCGGCCCCACGACGCCCAGCGTGCTGGCGGCGTCGAGCCGCATGTTGACGAGCTTCAGGCCGGTGCTCGCGCCCGTGGGGTTGATCTGGTAGCTGCCGGTGGCGAGCGGCGCCACGTTGCCGCTGAGGCTCTGCGCGTTGGGTCCGCCGCCGTTGACGACCAGGGTGTCCCCGAGCGCGAACGGCGCGCCGTCCGTGCAGTTGACGGCGTCCAGGATGTAGCCGCTGTTCGTCGGCTTCCAGGTGCGGGTCGTGGGCATCGCGCCGGCTCCAGGGAATGCGTTCAAATCGCGACTGTGCGTCGGTCCGAAGCGTCGCGGAAGGGCCGCTACCGCCTTGCGACGGCCTGGCGCGACGCCAGCGCCATGATCCCCGCGCCGACCAGCGCCGCCATGAGCGTCACGATGCCGACCATGACGCGGACCCGGTGGGTCACGCTGCGCGCTTCCCGCCCTTGCTCGTCCAGCACGACGAGCCGCTTCGCCGCCACGCGGTCCCAAAGGTCGCCGGGTCCGGACAGCACGGCGTCGGCGTCCGGGCCGAGTGCGGGGCGGAGGGCGGACAGCCGCGCCTCCGCGTCCGGCGCGCGGGCGGCGGCGAGCACTTGGTCGAGCACGCCGGTGCGGATCAGCGCGCGCTCCCACGGGATGGTGGTCGCGTAAGTCGCGAACAGCCCGGTCAGGCCGACAAGGGCGAAGCACATCAGCAGGAACGCGGTCCAGGTGGCGCGGTCGTTCATCGTGGGGGGGCCTCATCGGATGCGGACCCGGGATATGGGCCGGGCGCCAGGAGGCCGCAGGTGCCCACGGTGACTGCATCGGAAGCCAGGCCGCCGACATGACGCGCGATGGCGCGGGTTCCGGCCGAAGCCCCGCGCAGCGCCCGTCAGGGAAGGTGCCGGCCGGGGCACGGTTTTGCGCCGAAGGTCTGGACGGTTCTGGCCGTCCAAGCCGCGCGCGGACGCGGTCCAGCCATTGCCGGACTGCCCCGGTTCTTCCCTATGATCCCCCGCCGCATCGGCAACGCCGGGCAACCGGGGGATCATATAGGAGGCCAGCAGGACTCGTCGCTATGGACTGCTACAGAGTGACGTTGCCGCCGTTGAAGTGGCTGGCGATTCCGGTGAGCGTTGCGCTAAGATTGGTGCCGAGCGTGTCAACCGCCCCGATGACGACCACGGCGACCAGCGCGGCAATCAGGCCGTATTCGAGCGCGGTGACACCCGTCTCGTCGCGCTTCAAACGCATCAGGACTGCTTGGATGCGGGACATTGTTCTGAGCCTCCTTGGGTTGGATTTCCTTTCTAATTCGTAAACAAATTCTTAAAATTGATCCAGAACCTTTTCGTTGCGTTGTGACAAGAACTCGTGAGGGTGTAGCGCGCTGAAGCCGAACAGGGGGCACTGCGGTGGCGGGGCGCTCGCGTCGCCGTGGTCAACTCGGGAGCGGCAAAGGGCGGCGACGCAGGCCAGGACGCTTGTCGCCAGGCCGGCGATGGGCGTGCCCAGCCGCGTCAGGGCACATATCCTTGCTTGTGAAAGCCCAGGGACTTGTTGCACGTTCAGACCAGCATGCAGGCCCAGCAGACCGTAGGGTGATCCCGACATGACGACCGACCGCGGAACGCTGCCCACGCCGGATCAGGACACGCCGGATCAGGACATGGCCGGCAAGCTTGCCCGGCTCGCGGAGCTTGAGGCGACGACATCGACGCTGCGCCACGATCTGCGCGGGATGCTCGCACCTGCGCTCCTCGTCGTCGATCGCCTGCTCGCGCATTCCGACCCCAAGGTGGTGAAGGCGGGGGAAACCGTGGTGAAGGCGATCAAGCGGGTGGAGGAGCGGCTGGTCGCGACCCGTCCTCCTGCACAGGAACGACGGTTTGGGTAGGTCGGCGCGGCAGCCCCGCGGACAGGGCCTGACCGGATCATCGCCGTGGCCCACGATGCCCGCCGGACCGCGCACGACGTGCCCCTTGCAGCGGCGCCGATGCGCGGCGGCGGCCCGGCGCAGGCGCCCGCGCCTTGACACTGCACGCCCGGCTCAGTAACCAGCGCGACCCGTCCAATTCAACCGCCATTCCGGGCCTCCGGGCCGCGAAGGTCATGCCATGAAGATCCGCAACAGCCTGAAATCGGCCAAGCTCCGCGACAAGAACTGCCGGGTGGTGCGCCGGCATGGCCGCGTCTATGTGATCAACAAGAAGAACCCCCGCATGAAGGCGCGCCAAGGCTGAGCCGCGTAATTTTGTTGCGCTGAACGCCCCCCGGGGCCTCGCTCCAGGGTTTTTTGCGTCTTGCCGACCTCGGTGTCCGGTTCCATGTTCAGGGGAAGCACACTGGGGGAACACAGAATGATCGCGCAACCGCCGCCCAAGGCCGACGTCATCGCGCGGCGCCCCGAGATCGTCGCCGGGCTGCAGGCGCTGCTGCCCGCGTCGGGCGTGATCAGCGAGGCGCTGCGCCTCAAGCCCTACGAGACCGACGGCCTGCCGGCCTACCGCCAGGTCCCGCTTGCCGTCGTGTTGCCGGAAACCACGGAGCAGGTCGCGGCGGTGCTGGCCTTCTGCCACAGGAACGGCGTGCGCGTGGTGCCGCGGGGCGCCGGCACCAGCCTGTCGGGCGGCGCGCTGCCGATGTCGGACAGCGTCGTCGTGGGGCTGATGCGGATGAACCGCATCCTCGACATCGATTACGGCGACCGCTGCGCCACCGTGCAGGCGGGCGTGACCAACATCGGCATCACCAACGCCGTCGCCGCGGAGGGCTTCTTCTACGCGCCCGACCCCAGCAGCCAGCTCGCCTGCATGATCGGCGGCAACGTCGGCATGAACTCGGGCGGCGCGCATTGCCTGAAGTACGGGGTGACGGCCAACAACCTGCTGGGCCTCAGGATCGTGACGATGGAGGGGGACGTCCTCGACATCGGCGGGCAGCATCTGGACGCGGCCGGCTACGACTATCTCGGCCTGATGACCGGCAGCGAGGGGATGCTGGCGATGGTGACGGAAGTGACCGTCCGCATCCTCAGGGCACCCGAGGGCCAGCGCGCCATGCTGGTGGCGTTCGACGCGAACGAGACGGCCGGGCGCGCGGTGGACGCGATCATCGGCTCCGGCATCATCCCGGTCGCCCTGGAGTTCATGGACCGCCCGGCCATCCACGCCTGCGAGGCCTTCGCCCATGCCGGCTACCCGCTCGACGCGGAGGCCATGCTGATCATCGAGGTCGAGGGCAGCGTCGCCGAGCAGGACGACCTGCTGGGCCGCATCGCCGGGCTGTGCGAGCCGTTCCACCCCATCAGCCTGCGGGTCAGCCAGTCGGTCGAGGAAAGCGTCGCCATCTGGAAGGGCCGCAAGGGGGCGTTCGGCGCGGTGGGGCGGATCAGCCCGGACT
>CAXSHI010000156.1:0-10999 GCA_964236755.1 uncultured Acetobacteraceae bacterium | reverse complement strand
GGATGAGCCAGCCGGCGACGCCGGCGACCCACATGGCGAACGGGATCATCGGCAGAACGTAGGCGATGAGCAGGCCCGGCACGAGCATACACATCAGGCCGTAGAAGATCGGCGTCCCAAGGAAGCTCATGACCAGGTGGCCGGACACCGCGGCTCCTGCGGCGGCCCAGTTCAGGGTCAGCACGTTCCACACCGCAACGCCGGCGGTGGCCGTCGTGGATGCGAGGACGGCAGCCAGGCCCAAGGCAGAGAGGGCTGTGAGGGTGAGGGTCTGGCCAAGGTTGATGAGCGCACCAAACGGATCGGTCCAGCCGGTCCCGGTCGAGGGCGACATCGCGGTCGTGATGGCGTTCAGCACACGCTCATTGAGGCGCAGGCTGCGCGACACCTGGTCAATCGTGCTGGCGCCGTCACCGCCCGGCGTGGCCCCGCTGAACAGTTCGGAGTTACCTCCTGCGGCGTCCGTGGCGTCGGCGGTCTGGACGTAGTTGTTCAGCTTGGTCTGGAATGCCAGAGCCGACTGGACGAGTGGAGCAAGGTCGCTGCCAAGGCTGGGGCCGAGACCCTGGTAGCTGGGCGCACCCACGGTCGGCACGGCGGAGAGCAGCGAGAGGGTCTGCCCATTCAGGCGAGCGATCTCCACGTAGTAGGCGCCGGCGGAGGTCCAGCCTAGGTCCGACATCTTCTGCTGGTTGGCGGTTAAGCCGAGGGCACCTCCGCGCGCATCATCCGACGAAGCCATGCCGCTTCGCAGGGCCTGCATCGCCGCCGTGGCTGCCGCGGTCAGCTGGTTGGCGTAGTCCGCCGTGGCACTCACCATCGTGTCCATGAGCGGGCTGAGGGAATTGGCTTGTCGGCTGGTCCAGAACTGCTGCGCGACATCCTGGACCGCGGGCCGGATGCTGGTCTGGATGACCCGCGTCAGCGCGGTTTGCTGCCGGGTCGCCATATCGACCGAGGCACCGGCATAGTTGGTGGCGGCGGGATTGGGCTGACGGAGGGTGACGGACCCACATACGGGCGAGCCGATGTCATCCCCGGTGCTCATGCCATAGATCCAGGTCACATAGTCGCCGCTGATGGCGCTATTCCCTGCAGTGTTGCTCCTCACCGGCTGCGGAGCGGGGACGAGGTTGGGGTTGTTGGAGGCCACGTTGATGAGGGCGCGGCACAGCTCGTTTTCCATCAATCCCGCCACAATGCGCTTGGTGCCAGGCATCATCGGCTGGGCGAGCGGCACCGCATCCGGCCCGATCGCCTTGATCGCGCTGGTATAGACCGCGCGCCCCATGCCGATGCCCCACATGGCCGCCTGCATGACCACTGCCTGCCCCGAGCTGAAGCCGGAGGGCAGGGGGAACATCATCGCCAGGGCCAGGACGAGCCGCACCGGCGCCCAGGAGCTGGTTGTGCTGCTGAGCACCCGTCCTGTTTCGGCCGCCCGGTGGATCTGCAGGATGGTGGAGTAGGCGACGAACACCACGGCGATGGCCATGATGTAGCCGGTGAGCTGGCCGACCATCTTGCCGATGACCGTGGCTGCCGCGCCGATTCCTGGAAGGCCAGGGGTGTTCGATATGGGAAACAGGGACCGCAGGACTTGGGCGGCCCAGTCGTTGCCGGGCGAAAGGGCCGACCAGGTGGTCTGGTAGGCGTTACCCGACTGGGCATGCGCGGCGTTCGCGACGCACAGGAGCATTAGGGCAAGTAGGAGTGTCCAGGAACGGCGCATCGCATCCTCGCAGGGTTCATACTCCTGCGAGGATGCGGGCTGGCGTTGCGAACGCCGTCAGGGAGATCAGCGGCCCTGGATCAAGGCGACATGCCAGGGGAGGACGACGCCTTCGGTCCGGCCTCGACCTCCTTGCCGAAAGCCTGTCGCACGCGCTCGACGGCCTTGGACAGCATTTCGCTTACCTTCTCCGCCATCTCGGCCATGACATTCTGCCCCGGCGCGCGACCAGGGATCTTCTCGACCGCTTCGCCGATCGCCGCGTCAGCCTGCTGGAAGCGGGCATCGAGCTGGCCTGCATCGAGCTTGCGGGCCTGGAAGTTGGACGCCAGGGTCAGGCGGTCCTCTCCGTATCGCCCGGCCGCCTTCTCGATTGCGTTGAAGGATGCCGCGAAGACGCGATCCTGCTGGAGCGCATTGTCAAACTCCGACCGCAGGCTGGCATACCGGCCGCCGGGCTGCATCTCCGACATGACCGTCTTCATGCCGCCAGGCTCAGTGCTGGCTGCTGCTTCAATCTTGCCCAGCACGCCGGCACCGGGACCGGTCATGAAGGTTTCCATGGATTGCATCAGTGCGACGCCAGACTTCTCGGCCGCCCGGATGTGCTGGTCCGTGCGGCCTTTCGCCATGGTCTCCTCGAACGATGCCACCCGCAGTTTCATGTTGATCGGCGGCGGCTCCCACGGGCTACGCCCTCCAGATGGCGGTCGGGCATTGTCCATCATGCTCGATAGGAAACCTTTGGGTTTGCCCACGACGCCGGCTGGAGTGTCTGAGCCTGCCAGGCGTTCATTGGCTGCTGGCTCTTGGGGTCTAGGCGGTTCAGGTGCGGTTCGCCGAGTGTCATCGCCGGGCGAGGCTGCTGTTCGTATTTTCTCCGGAGTACTAAGTTCCGCCGAACGTGTGCCACTTTCCGCATTTTTGCCTTGCGCCACATCGCTTGATTTTGACCCTGCTACAACCGGCTCAGGCGCCGCGGCCGGGCGTTCGGCAGAGGCGGCGCGGGTCGTCTCTATACTCGGGCCGCCGCCGGCGTCGCTTTGTGCAGAGAACCTTGTTGCCAGCCGCATCCGGTTCTCCAGGACTTCGATCGTCTCCTTCACCTGCGGTGAGGTCTGGTCGGCCGATGCAGCGACCGTCGCCGCCGCGCGCCGAACGTCACGGATCACGCTGCGGTCGTCGATGTCCGGCGTGCCCCTGACCAGTGCCTCCATCTGGCGGTTTTCCAGGCCCGGGCTGGTCGCGGCCAGCTTCGACAGCTCGGCCCGGAGTTCCGGCGGGACAGAGATGGTCGTCGTGCCGGCCAGCTTCTCCACATCCTGCAGCATGTAGGCGACCTGGGTGCGGAACACCGGCTGCTCAGTCCGGCCTGGCTCCGCCGATTGCTCCACGAGCTGGTTCAGGCCCTTCGCCATCCCTGGATCGCGGGCGGCAATCACCGTCGAGACTTTTTCAAGCTTGCCGAGGAGTTCGAGCATCGGATCGCTCTCCTTCTTGGGCTGCTCGGCCTCCTTTGGCGGCACCGCCGCGGATGCAGGCCGCTCGCCTTCTGGTGGCGATGCGGGAACCCGCGCAGAGGGTTCCCTGGGCGTGCTGATGGCTTCTGACATGGGGGTTCTCCCGGCTGAGATTATTGCGAGGCCATCTGCGGGCTTGGCATGGAGCCGACCGACCGCACGTCGCGGGTTGCTGTAGCTGCATTACTGGCAGCCATCATCGCCGCGATCTGCTGGTTCAGCTTCAGATTGGCCAAGTTGATGTAGTTGCCCATCGCCTGCCCCGTGGCGATCTCGATCCCGACCGACTTGGGCGTCATGGCCTGCAACGCTGCCGCCCATTCCACCCCGCCCGCCCGGCGGTACACCTCCAGCTCAAGCGCTCCATACCAAGACGACTGGTCCGTGGGCGTCAGCCCCATGTTCGTCTGCTGCGCCTTCTGGTCGGCCGTAAGCGTGACCGAGTTGGTGCGCGACGCGATGATGTCGTTCACGACATCGCGCGACAACGACACCATGGCGTTGTAGCCCCGTCGCCGCGCCTGCGCGTCCTGGCCGGCGACCGAGGTCAGCCCGTCCCCGCGGGAGGCAGCGGGCGGGAGGGGCTGGATCAGGTTCGTGGCGTAGTCGTTGGCCGCGTCCACCCCTTGCTGCCCGTCATAGCTCGGCACCCCGATCAGGCTGGACGACCGCTGATCGAGGTTCTCGCGCACTGGATCGACTGTGCAAAGGCCGGCGGCTGCCTCTGTCTGCGAGCAGTAGCGGGTTAGGTGCAGCTGCGTGATGGCTGCCGCAGCCTGCCCCTGTCCCGCGTAGGCCGGCGTTCCCGGCCCGCCTTCCCCTCGTGGATCGGTTACGGCACCGAGCGCCTGCCGGACCTTCCACGCCTGTCCTGCGCCGACGGTGATGGCCTGGCCGAGGTTGAGCGCGGCGCAGGCTTGCGGCGACAGCGTGTGCTCGTCGCGCAACTCGGCGTTGCGGATGTCCTTCTGGAACGTCGTCATGACGGTGTTGTTGGCGTCGGCGATCTGCTGCTGCGCGCCCACCGTGGCCTTGGAGTAGTTGGTGAGCTGCGTGAAGCCGTTGGTCAGCTTGTCATCGAGCAGGTTGCCGATGTCAGTGAACTTACTGACCAGGGAATCCTGCATCTTGCTGATGACGCTTGTGATAGCGCCCTGCATGGCCGCCATCGTCAGGTAGGATTGAGGGTCGCTCACGATGTCGCCTATGCCGCCGACCGCCCTGGCGCTGGGGCCGTTGAACATGATGCCGCCGACGATGACGCCGACCGCGACGGAGCCGAGGAGTTTTGCACGCATTTTTGTCGCTCCGGCTTAGTAGTTGAGGGGGTTCGGCAGGGTGTAGCCGGTCGGAGGCAGGCCAGCGCCCTTCAGGTACATGCCGCTCGTCCCGGCGCTCAGGCCCGTGCTGATGCTGCCGAGCGCGGCGCCGCCGCCTCCGAAGCTGAGCTTGGGGCAGAAGGTGCCGCCGCCGAGGCCGCCGAACCCGACATCGAACCCGGTGAGCGTCAGTCCGCACTGGATGCTGCCGAGCGCGCTTTGCCACGCACTGGTCGCCGCCGAGCAGATCTTGCCCTGCACCGAATCCAGCAGGGAGGTCGGATCGAGCAGGTTGGTGATGACGTTCAGCCCGACGCCGTTGAAGAAGTTGTTCAGGCAGGACAGGGCCGTGACGCTCTGCGGCGGCTTGATGGTTTTGTCGTCGGCCGCGATGCGGGCCGCGAGGCCCGAAGCCGCGGCTTGGGCGAGCACGGTGCAGCCGGTGTCATCGCCGGCCCTGACGCCCGTAGGGGCGATGGCGAGCATGGCCGCAACTGCCATGCTGACACAGTGC
Source organism: uncultured Acetobacteraceae bacterium (assembly GCA_964236755.1). GTDB lineage: Bacteria > Pseudomonadota > Alphaproteobacteria > Acetobacterales > Acetobacteraceae > CAHJXG01. The sequence goes on along the minus strand of CAXSHI010000156.1, from coordinate 5,914 downwards.
TTGTGTTTAAGAATCATGTGTTCATCTCCTTGAAGCCGGCATTCCGGCAAGCGGTTTTCAGGGTTTCGATGCGTTCGGCGGAGAAGAGGCGGTCCAACTGCTCCCGCCGCAGAAGTGCCGTCATCCAGCGCAGCACGACGGCGCCGCCTGGCGTGCCAGGGTCGGTGATCCCGTTGATGACGCGATCGGGCTGGTCGAACCCGGCCTCGGTGATCCAGTGCAGCAAGCGCAGCCTCCGGGCAGGACCCAGGCGCGCAATCACCTCTGCCATGGAGGGTGACAGTCCCTGGTGGAGCGCTGCTTCGAGCGGCTCGACGCCTTCCTGCACGCTTCTGTCCAGGGCGCTGCCAAACGCGGCAAGCGCATCCGACAGCTCAGGTCCGTCATCGGCTTGCGGTGGCGAACGCGCCAGGTTCTCCGAACCATGGGTCGCCAACCACTTGGCGATCGCTTCCGTTTTCAGGTCCAACATCCCTCTTGCTCCCTGCTGTCACGTCAGGGTGGAGGCGGGCCTTGCGAACGGACCTACGAATTACCGCGAGATCAGCACAGAGTGCGCGCCCACCGCGACGTGCAACCCCAAGGGCTGCACGGCAGCCAGGAGCACACGGTTCCAGGGAGCGTCCCCAGTCCAGTCCACCTCCGCGTCCTGGTCCACACCAGGCGCATATCGGATGGCGATTGCAGGTGGCACGATCTGCCGGGCGGCGAAGTGCAGCGGGATGGCTTGGCCAAAACCCCGGGCGACCGTGAAACCCGGAGCCACCACCTTAGCCCTCGGCGCCCAATATGTCCGAAAGGGCGGCGCTGCCACAGCAGGGCTGTTGAGAACGATCGGTGGCTCCGCTGCGCTCTGCCCGATCTGGAAGTCGGCGCGGGCCGGGAGGCTCGTGGAGAATGCCAGGCCCAGGATGCCTGGCAGTAGGATGGTCAGGCGCATTGTGGCGTCCCCTCTGCGTGTCGCACCAGGCTAGTGCGCCGGCTTGCGAACGCCTCCGCGGGTGGGTTGCGACTTTCTTGTTGGCGTTCGCAAGCCATCACGGCCTCGTGTAAACCGGACAGGTAAGATCAACCTGCGACCACGAAAGGTAGCGGCGCCCATGCTTGAGGACACCCGGAAGGCTAAGCTTGAACGGAAAATCCGGATGAAGCCCAGGCGCGGCATTCACAGCGCCGGTTCTGCGGCAGCCGACCTGAACGCCATCGTGGGCCAGAATATCTATGAGATCCGCAAGGCCCTGGACCTTACCCAGGAGAAGATGGCTGAACGAACGGGCCTGAGTCTGTCGTCGCTCGGGTCTCTGGAGCGTGGCCAGAACAACATCACGCTGACCTCCCTGGGCGACCTCGCAGCAGCTTATGGCGTCGATCCCCACGCCCTGCTCTGCGGCAAGGATTACGAGGTCGGTACCGGCACCGGCCTGACACTGGATACGTTAGCCCGGTTGACGGGGGCGATTGATGGTCGTGTGCAGGCCATGCTCGTCAAGCACGGCCCTATTACCCTTAGGCAGGCCCACCTTGCCTCGGTGCTCGGTGCCTTGTTCGACGCCTTCTCTGACACGGAGAAGTTGCAGCCTACTCGCAAGCAGTCAGGAAAATGATCCATGAGTACAATAATGGCTTCACTTCATCTGATGACAGGTTGTGCCGACGAAATCCGGTTCCGACCCAACATAGTGCTTGCCTCACGGAATCTTCATCTGTTAGGTCTGCGTTAGGGAAAGTTGGGAACGGAGCAAGAACATGCTGCAACGTGAGGTTGGACGAACCAAATCCGAATGCAACTGGGCCGAGATCAAGGCCCAACGCGCACACGGTCGTCCCCGGTCGCGCTCCTCTGTTTCCGCGGCCTACACCGCATTCACTGCCTATAGCACCGTGCTCCCAAACCTGATTGCTGCTGACCTCAGCCTGGCCACGATCGCGTTCTGCCTTGGCGTGGGCGAGACCTGGGTCCTCGACCAGGCAGTCGCGCAAAACCTGCCGACACCCTCCAGCCGCCTCATGCGACGCGCCTCCGGCAAGAACCCATGGACGACGCATCAGATCCAGCAGTTAATCCTGCTCTGGCCCACGAACCTTTATGCCACCTGCATCGGCCAGCGCATCGACCGCACTCCAGCATCCGTGCGCTACAAGGCCAAGTGGCTCGGCCTGCCCCAGCGCGACCGCTCTGAGTTGAGCCGAGCCATCGTCGTCAAGTCGGCCCTCGCGCTCCCAGTGCCTGTGGCAACGTCCTGGACACCCGAACTCGAATACAAGATCGGCTACCGGTATCTTCGCGGTCAGCACCTAGCTGGGATTTCCAGGGACCTCGGCCTGGGATTCTGTCCAGTTAGCAGCCGCACCGGACAAATTGGCCTGAAAGGCCGCCACCTCATGGGAAGCAAGCTGAAGATGGATCACAATCCCGCCGACCCCGTCCTCAAGAAATACGAGGACGAGGACTGGGTTTACAAGCAGTGCCTGTTTGATCCGGAGCACTGGTTCTGGGCGCCACGCAGGGGGAATCGCATCGCCCCTGCCACGAAGAAATCGAAGGCATTTCGGGACCGGTTGGCTTCCGGCGAAGGCGATGCCGACAGCGATTATCTTGACGACTGACATTGACCGCCGGCAGTCCTGACCAGTCGGTGCGGCACGTTCCATAGCGCGCGACTGGCCAGGTACTGTTCACCACTATCTGCGCCCGGGATAGGGTCAGCCCGTTCCACTGGTCTTCTGTGCTATTTGCAACCTCTCCGCCCAAGCTGGAGGGTCATCCCCGTCCATTTCTGGGTCCGGCGCGCAGAATAAATCGTTGTCGCCGCGAAAATCAGCCGTCGCGTTCGCAAGATGCACCCCTAGCCTGGGGGCATGAAAAACCAATCCGATGCGGTCGCCCGCAAGCTCTCCGATCCGGACTTCACGCAACGGATGCTGCGCCGGTCCTTCATGGTCCATACGCTGCAGGGCCTGGCCATCGCCGGCCTCGTCGCCGACCGCATCTGGATCGGCCATCATCCCCCAGCGCCGCACTTCTTCTACACGGATGGCAAGGGCACGCCGTACGAGATGATGCCCCTCGACGCTCCGGTGATGTCCGACGCCGACCTGCTGACGTGGACCGTCAACTCGGTCGTCGCCGCCTACACCGTGAACTTCAAAGAGTACGCCGACCAAATGACCCGGGCCGCGGCGCACTTCACCATCCGCGGCTGGAACAGCTTCGGGACGGCGTTCATCAAGACCGGCAACTTCGAGGCAATCAAGCGCGCCCGCCTCGTCGCGACCGCGCAGCCCGAACGCGCTGCCACCATCCCGGAACGGGCGGTAATCGGCGGGCAGCTCACCTACAAGGTCGAGTTGCCGCTCATCGTCACCTACGAGAACGAGAACTCGAAGAACTCGTCGCGGCTGCTGGTGACGCTGCTGGTCGTGCGCGCGATCGAAGTCACCCATCCCGATGGCGTCGCGATCGACCAGATCAACGCCCCGCCCGCCTGACCCAGGAGACGACCCATGCTCTCGACGCGCATCTTCTCTCTCGCACTGGCCGGCTCCGTCGCCCTGCCGCTGCTTGCCCTCGCCCAGGGCCAGCCCGCCACGGGCCAGGCGCCCGGCGTTCCCTTGCCTGCGGCGCCCGGCCTCGATGACCCCAGCTTCGGCAGTGCCGCTCGCAGCGTGCCGCAACTCACCCTGACGCCCGAGATGATCCTCGAACTCGGTCGCCGCTACCGCGAGAACAAAGGCGCCCAGGAGGAGGTCATGGCCCCAAGCATTGCCATGCCCGTCACCCGGTCGGTGAACGCCTCGCTTGGCCCTGGCGGTGCGACCAGCATCATCCAGGCCGTTCAGGGGTATCCGACCGCCATCGCCTTCGTGGACTCTACCGGCCAACCCTGGCCCATCGCCTGGGAGGTCAACAGCGATCCCGCGTCCGAAGGCGGGGGCGGCGCCCCGGCGGTGCAGGCCATCGGCTTCGACGTGAAGGTGCCGGTGAAGGGCAGCAACGTCCTGCACCTGGCGCCCCGCTCGTCCACCCCACGGGGCGGGCTACTGGTGAACCTTCAGGGGGCGCCGGTTCCGCTGACCTTCATGATGATGGGCGGACGCGACCGCTACGATGCGCGGGTCGATGTCAGGGTGGCAGGGCGCGGCCCCAACGCCCGCGTGCAGATCATCACGCGGCCGGACACGCCGGAAACGGGCGCGTCATACCTTACGGCGATGCTGGACGGGGCACCTCCGGCAGAGGCGGTGCCGCTGTCCGTCTCCGGCGTGTCGCCGGATGATGTCCGGGCATGGCGCCTCGGCGGCAAGGTCTATCTCCGCACCCAGTACACCATCCTGTCCCCCGAGTGGACAGCCACCGAGAGCGGTCCGAACAACATGGCGATCTACGCCATCCCCTCCACCCCCATCGTCCTGCTGTCCGCCAACGGCCGGTCCGTCACAGCCCGCCTCACGGAGCAATGACCATGATCCCCCTCACCCTGAAGAACCCGCTTGGCCGCGTGCTGAACACCACCGGCAGCGCCGGGCCGCGCCGTCTGTTCACCATAGCTGGCGTGGCCGTGGCTGGGCTTGGGATCGTTGGCCTGATCTGGGCGCGAACCGACCAGGTGGAAACGCCAGCCATGGTCGCCCAAGCGCCCAAGGTCGATCCCCTGCCTGGCGGGCGTCACACCACGCCAGCCTACACCGAGCTGGCCAATCGTCATGACAAGGCCATTGCAGCACAGGCTGCTGCAGATGGGCAAAGCTCGGTCGCCACCATGCCCGGGAGCGACACGGCAGTCCCGGTGCCGCCGGCACCGCCAGTCGTGGCTTTTGCGCCCCGCACTCCCGAAACCGGCGTCCGCCCCCCTCCGGTCACAACACCCGTGGTTACGTCCGTCCGTCCCGTTCCCAATCCTTTTGTGGCCCCTGACGCCACGACCTCGCAGGCCCCGCTGCCACCGCCCAAGCCCGACGAGAACCAGATCAAGGCATACCAGGTGGCAATCGCCTCGCTCCTGAGCGGCTGGAACGGCAAGGCGCAGGCGACCGAAGTGATTCTCAAGTCCGACGAAACGGGATCGGAGGGCGGCGGAGGGAAAGGGCGTGGCAGCGCCAGTGCCACCGACGGCGTACAGAACGCCGCGGCGGCGCAATCCGTGCCGAACGCCCCTCGCATTGGTGGCCGGACGTCCGGACAGGTGCTGATGCCGGCGGGCCGTGGCGTTTATGGGCGCACCGTCCTGGCTGCCAGTTCCGACCAGGGTGGCCCCGTCATCGTCGAGGCCCTGTCTGGCCCGATTGCAGGCGACCGCATGACCGGCTCGTTCGAGCGGCGCGAGGAGCGCCTGGTGGTAAAGCTCAACAACATCACGCTGCAGGACGGCACGCAGCAGGCGATCGACGCTCTGGTGATCGCCCCGGACACCATGGAGACCTCCGTCGCGTCCACCGTTGATCAGCACTACGCCAGCCGGTTCGTGCTTCCGGTCGCTGCCGCATTCGTGGCAGGGCTGGGGCAAGCGTTCGCGCAGTCCAACAGTCAATCCGTCATCAGTCCGCTGGGTGGCGTCACCAGCGTCCAGCACCTCAACCTTGGTCAGCAGTTCGGCGTGGGCGCCGGCGTGGCTGGTGCCCAACTCGGGGCGATCCTTCAAAATGCCGCACCGAAAGGCCCGACTGTCTCGATCGAGGCCAACGTGAACGTCGGTGTCGTATTCCTTGCACCGTTGGTTGCCGGTGGGCGCCAGTAAATAACTCTGCCGCGTTCGCAACGCGGGCGTCGAAGCTGCTGGAAGAGTCTTCTCCAACCCAGCAGGTAGCTGTTCATGGACACGCACATCACGAGCACGCCGGACCTCGACGGCATCGGCGCTCCCCTGGGGTCTCCCATTCGCCTTCCGGGCGAGCGGGGGACCCTGCCGCATCTTGA
>CAXSHI010000155.1:0-11023 GCA_964236755.1 uncultured Acetobacteraceae bacterium | reverse complement strand
TGCCGAGCCGCTGCCGCAGGTCGGCCAGCAGGCGCAGCACGACCGCCTGCACCGAAACGTCGAGCGCCGAGGTGGGCTCATCCAGGATCAGCAGCGCCGGCCGAAGCACGATGGCGCGCGCGATGCCGACACGCGCCCGCTGGCCGCCGGAAAGCTGGTGCGGGAAGCGCCCGGCCATCTCCTGGGGCAGGCCGACCAGGGAGAGCGCCTCGTGAACCTGCCGAGCCAGCTCCACCGCATTGCCGGGGCGGCCGAGCCGCCGGATCGGGTCGGCGACGGCGCCGAACACCGTGAGCGCCGGGTTCAGGCTCTCGGTCGGGTCCTGGAAGACGCTCTGGATTTGGACCCGCTGCTTGCTGTGCACGAAGCGGCCGAGCGGGATCGGCGCGATATCCTGGCCGTCGAACACGATGGCGCCCTCGGTGGGCGCGATCAGCCGGGCAAGCAGCCGTACGAGCGTTGACTTGCCGCAGCCGGACTCGCCGACGAGCCCGACGCTTTCGCCGCGCCCGATGTCGAGGTCAACGCCGTCCACCGCGTGCAGCAGGCCGTGCCGGGTGGGGTAGCGCTTGGCCAAGCCCACAGCCTCCAGCAGCGCGCTCACAACGGGTTCCAGCAACGCACGAGGTGGCCCTCTGCGACCCGCCGAGTCGGGAGCGGCTCCGTGGCGCACCGGGCGTCGCTGCGGGTGCAGCGGTGCAGGAAGCGGCAGGGCGGCAGCGTCTGGCGCAGGTCCGGCAGTTCGCCGGGGATCGCCGTCAGGTCCTCAACGCGCGTGACGGCGCCCGGCGTCGCACCGATCAGCAACGCGGAGTAGGGGTGAGCAGGGTGCTGCAGCAGCCGCTCGACGGGCGCGACCTCCACCACGTGCCCGGCGTGCATCACCACCACGCGGTCGCAGTACTCGCCGGCCAGCGCCAGGTCGTGGGTGATCAGCAGCACGGAGGTGTTCGCCGTCCGCACCTGGTCTTGCAGCAGGTCCATGACGACGGCCTGAGTCGTGACGTCGAGGCCGGTGGTCGGCTCGTCGGCGATCAGCAGGAAGGGTTTGCAGGCGATCGCCATAGCGATCATCACCCGCTGGCACAGCCCGCCCGACAGCTCGAACGGATAAGCGTCGGACCTGCGTTCCGGATCGGGCACCCGCACCTGCGCCAGCGCCGCGACCGCCCGGGCGCGGGCCTCGCGCCGGGGCATAGCGCCGTGGCTCAGCAGCACGTCAGCGATCTGCAGCCCGACCCGGCGGATCGGGTTCAGCGCCGTGCGCGGGCTCTGGAAGATCATCGAGATCTCACGGCCAAGCGTGTCGGCGAACTGCGCCGCGGTCTCGCCGAGCATGTCGCGGCCAGCAAAGGTGACACGGCCGGAGCGGACCCAGCCGGCCGCGTCCGTCAACCCCATGATGGCGTAGGCGAGCACCGACTTGCCGGAACCGCTCTCGCCCACCACACCCACGATCTCGCCCCGGCGCACGTCGAAGGACACGCCGGCGAGGGCATGCACGTCGCCTTGCCGGGTGCGGAAGTCGAGCGTCAGGCCGTCTACGCTCAGCAACGGCGGCGACGCTACGCCCGGCGGCGGCACCTCATCGGCCAGGGTGAGCCGGGCGTGCGCCGTCATGTGCGCCGGCGCGGGTCGAGCACGTCGCGCAGTCCGTCGCCCAGCAGGTTGAAGCAGAACACCGCCAGCACCAGCGCGGCACCAGGGAACACGACGGTCCACCACTCGCCGGAGATGATGTAGCTGGCGCCCTCGGACACCATGATGCCCCACTCCGGCGTCGGCGGGCGTACGCCCAGCCCGATGAACGACAACCCGGCGGCGTTCAGGATCGCCCAGCCCATGTTCAGCGACGCCTGCACTGCCATCGTCGGCAGGATATTGCGCACGATGTGCCCAGACAGAATGCGGATGGTGCCGTTGCCGCCCATCCGCGCCGCCTCGACGTAGGCGAGGTCGCGCCGCACGTTCACCTCGGCGCGCGCGAACCGGCCATAGAACGGCAGGTTGATCACTGCGGTCGCCAAGATGATGTTGAGCACGCTGTTGCCGAGCGCGGCGACGATCCCCATGGCCAGCACGAACAGTGGGAACGCCATGATGGTATCCATCAGCCGGCCGAACCAGGCATCCGCGGCGCCGCCCCAATAGCCCGCCATGGCCCCCAGCGCGGTGCCGATCAGGAACGACACCGCGACCGCCGAGACCGCCATGCCGAGATCGAGCCGGGCCGCGACCATCACCCGGCTGAGGATATCGCGGCCCAGCGCATCCGTGCCGAACGGATGTGCGCCGCTTGGCGGCTGCAGGCGCACCGCCATGTCGGTGGCCAGCGGATTATAGGGGGCCAGCGCGCCGCCGAACACGGCACACAGCAGCAGCAAGGTGAACAGCCCGAAGGCGACGAGGGTGAGCCGGTTCTCCGCCAGGGTATACCGGGTCGCGCGGAGCATGGCGGCAGTTGGCATCGTCTAGGCCTCTATCCGCACGCGGGGATCGGCGGCGATGCTGAGCAGGTCCACGAGCAGGTTGAGTAGGATGTAGAGGGCCGCCATCATCAGGATGAATCCCTGGACGGCGGCGTAGTCGGACTGGATCACGGCCTTCACCGCGTATGCCCCGACGCCGGGCCAGCCGAACACGTCCTCGATCAGCACATTGGCGCCGAGTACGAAGGAGAACACCATGCCGAGCGTGTTGATCACGGGCAGCATGGCGTTTCGCATTGCGTAGGTGATCAGGACCTTGCGGCGCGGCAGGCCGCAGGCGCGCGCAGTCCGGATGAAGTCCGCGCCCAGCGCCGCGAGCATGGACGCGCGCGTGATGCGGGCGATCGGCGCGAGCGCGAACAGGCCGAGTGAGATCGCCGGCAGCGCCATCTGCCCCAGCGCGCCGGCGAAAATCGTCCACTGCCCGGCGATCGCAGCGTCAATCAGGTAAAACCCCGTGACCGTGTCGGGGGCTTCATAATAGACGTCGTTCAGCCGGCCCAACGGCTCCGGCGCCACCCGCAGCACATAGTAGAACACATAGACCAGCAGAAGTGCCACGAAGAACGTTGGGAAGGCGGCCGCCAGCGTCACCGTGCTGCGGCATAGATGGTCGGCCCAGGACCCCTCGCGCAGAGCCGCCACCACGCCCAGCGGCACCGCGACCGCAACGGCCAACAGGATGGCCGCCAGCGTCAATTCGAGCGAGGCAGGCAGGCGTTGCACGAGATCGGTCAGCACGGGCTGGCCAGTGGTCAGCGACTGCCCAAGATGGCCGTGCGCCATCTCGCCCACGTAGCTCAAGAACTGCACCGGCAAGCTCTGGTCGAGCCCGAGATGATTCCTCACCTGCGCCACCGACTCCGCATTGGCCGCCGGCCCGGCAAACAGCACTGCTGGATCGCCCGGCAGCGCATGCGACAGCAGGAAGGTGACGATCACCACGCCGGCCAGGCTTGGTATGGCGCCGAGCAGACGCTTTGCCGCCATGCGGATCAGTCTCAAGCGATCAGCCCCCAATCAGTCCGCACGGCCGATGCGCAACACCCGGAAAACGGCGTCGGCACACTCAGGTTGAACGGATGGTAAGCAAGCGTCATGCCGACGTCGCCGCGGAGGGCTTGAAGCCGACCGCAACGGGCCGTTTTCCTTCGTCATCACTGCGCAATAAGGCATGTTGCACGGAGGTGGCTTGTGGCGCCTCAGGGTGAGCTGACGTAAGAAGTGCATCCCTGATCTGATCGCGGAAGCCCGCCTCGCCCTTCAATTCGAGGCAAAATCGTCGCCACCGTATCCCGGGGTAGAAATACACAGGCACCATCTTGGCAACTTACGACGCGGCGTGTGCCAGCACGCGAGCATGACCATCTGGTCACGGGCGAGACGGCCGCGGGATGGCGCACAACCTGGGAGAGGAGCCGCGGCTGCCAGGCACGAGCATCGTGGCCAAGCTGCACAGTCTACGGGTCACCCGGGGAGCAGTGCTGTGCAGCGCATTCGGGCGCGATTTGGTGGTCATTAAGGCAGGCATTGTCGAGGCGGAACTGGCAAGGCTTGGCCTGCACCTATGCGCCCGCACCAGGTCGGGAGGCCGGAGCGTGCTGCAGGACGTCTACAAGCAGGAGCATCAGGCCGGGCTGGGCTTCGAGCACACGCCCGACATCGGCTACAAGCGTTGACAGATGGTGTCGTCACGATGGCCGACCGATGGCACCCGCCACGGCGGCGACGTGCTATGGATGAGCATATGAGTATGCCCGATCCGTCCACCCCTGCCCCACTCACGCCGGCGGAGCGGGACTACATACGCCGCGAGCTCGACATGTTCTTCTCGACGCTGCCCAGCGTCGCCGAGGGCTTCTACATCAAGACGTGGCGGGGCGGGCCGCAGGCGGGCCAGCCCAAGGTGCCCCTGGCGGCTACTGGCCTGGTCGAACGCGGGCTGCTGCGTCTGGACACGACAGGGCGGATGCCGCGGCTGTTCTTCACCAACGCCGGGCTTGTGGCGCTGCGGAGCATGATGGCCGACAGGCGTTTTGCTGACCCGGCCAAGTTCGCGCACGTCCGCCAGGAACTCGGCATCGACCCTGCCCCGGAGCATGCTGCGGAGCCGTGATGCGGTCGCCCCAGGGAGAGGAGAACAGCCCCTCTCGCAGCAGGCTGGTTCTCACCAACCCGTTGATGCCGTATCAGCACCGTCCTGAACCAGAAAGATTGCATATGGCTCGCAAGCCGAAGGCTGCCCGCAGCAACGAGTTCGCCGTCTCGCCTGAGCAGGTCCTGGCCGTCCTGAGCGACGCCCCTGCCCCGGCGCGCCGAGGACGCAAGCCGAAGGCGGCTGCCTCGCCCGAAACGCTGGCCATGATGGACAGCGACGATGCCGCGGGCGGCAGCGCTGACGCCGACGGCAGCATCGCCAACCCGGTTCCACCGCCTGTGCGCAAGCGGCCCGGCCCCAAGCCGAAGCAGCGCGCTGGCGTGGCCGAGGCGGCTCCGTCCCAAGACAATGCTGACGCAAAGCCCGGACGCGAGGCTCAGGCACCCGACGCCGCTCCGGAACCCATGTCAGCCACAGACGGCATGCTGGACGCCGAGGCAGATGGTCAGCAGGATCGGCAAGAGCAGGTATCTGGCAATGAGCCAGCAACGCCGGAAACCAGTTTCGCCTCGGCCGTAAGCGACGCAGCGCCGTCTGACTCAAGCGAGAACACGGCGACCTCTGCGCAGCCTGTGGCCCATTGGGACCGGACCACCGACACGGTTCGGTTCGATTGGGCCGAGATCGAGCGCACGGCATCGCAGGACGGTCCCAACCAGGTCATGGCCAAGCTGCTGGTCGCCGCCCGTGCCGAGGGCGCCAACTCGCGTTGGCCGCTGTAGTCGTCTATTGGTCTGCCAGTTCTCCTCGGACGCCTGGCAGCACCGACAACAGGCTTCCTGACAGCACCGTCTCTGGCAAGGTAGAAACCAGAATGGCACAGCCAACGTGATGCCACCGGCTGTGCCTGCCATCCACCCTGGTCGGCTCGCACCGTCCGAGCGTGCGTATTGTCAGGATTTGTAGAAAGCCCCTTCCCCGCGCGCGTTTGTTCCTATTATGTTCCGTCCTGCCATGTGGCACCCTGGGGGACGGGCAACGCCATGACCGATGACGACAAGCGCACCCTGCATCCCGCAACCATCGGCGAACTGGAGGACAGCCTGTCCTTTGCGCTGCGCTACGAGGGACGCAAGCGGGTGCACACCGCCGATGACGTGATGGCGCGGGTGACGGCCGAGCGCCTGGTCGCCCACCTGGAGCGGTCCGGCTTTGTACATGTTATGTGGAATATCGCCCACGTCAGTTCGCTGGAGGTCTAATGGCTGTCGTCACGCCGCTGCAGGAGCGCTGGCCGATCGTGGCGTCCACGCCGTCGGCCCTGGCTTGGTTGTCAATGCGCGCTGATCTTGGACTGGCTGCCCGGACGATCGACGCCTACGCGCGCGGACTATCGGATTACCTTCGCTTCTGCACAGGTTCTGCTGTCGATCCGGTGACGGCTGGCACTGATCACATCGCCCGCTTCGTCCGCTACCTGACAGCACCGGCTGTCGAGGACACCAGTCTGGCTCCGTCGTCCTCTGCTCTTCCGCAAGCCCGCCTGGCCAACGCCACGCTGCATCAGAGAATGACTGTCGTCCGCCTGTTCTACGACTACCTTGTGGAGGAGAGCCTGCGCACCACCAACCCGGTTGGCCGGGGCCGTCACGGGCAGCGGCGCGGCCTGCTCCCTCGCTACCAGAAGCTTCCATGGATTCCGAACGAGGCAGAGTGGGTCGCGATCCTTGCAGTCGCGTGCCGAGAGCCGATCCGCAACCGAACCATGTTGGCTCTCGGCTACGATGCTGGTTTGCGCCGCGAGGAACTCTGCTCGCTTCATACCCGGGACATGGACCCTGCAACGCGCACCCTGCGCATCCGCGCCGAGACCACCAAAAGCCGTCGCGAGCGGGTTGTGCCTTATTCCGCCGCCACTGGCGAACTGCTCGCAGACTACCTCACGCATCGCATCACCCTGAGCCGGGCACGCGGACCGCTGTTCCTGTCCGAGTCCCGGCGCAACCACGCGCAGCCGCTGACCCTATGGACCTGGTCGAAGGTCATTCGCCGGATTGCTTTGAAGGCTGACGTACCGGACTTCAGCACCCACACGCTACGCCACCTTTGCCTGACTGATCTGGCGCGGGCCGGTGTGGAGCTTCACGCTATCGCTACCTTCGCCGGCCATCGCAGTCCCACCACCACCTTGCAGTACATCCACTTGTCCGGGCGAGATTTGGCGGACAAGTTCGCCCGCAGCATGCGACACCTGCATGCCTGGCGAACGGCCTCGCTGCGCGAGGATCCGCCCTCGTCGCGGGAACCGTGACCGTGAGCAGGGTACCGGGAGATGCGGCAGCGACGCCTGATCGCTGGGCGCCGCTTGACCTGGACCGTTTCGATCGTACGCCCCAGCTGTCACAGGCCGAGCGCGGCGCCCTCAGATCGCTTGGATGGAACTTGCGCCGACACGGTCGCAGCAATCTGACCGGCTCTGAATGGCCGTGCGTTCACCGGCTTCTCCTGCCTCTCGATGCGGCGCGGACATCCATGCGCGACGTGCCGGACACGATGTCGAACCGGCGCATGCAGCGCGATGCCGCCAGCCTCATTCTCCATCGCAGCGCCGAACTCGGCATCAGCTTCTGGGGCTGGACGGAGCGGCTTTGGAGCGATCTGATCGGCCAGGACGAACACGCATTTACGAGGCCTTGGCCGAAGTGGGTGGAGCGGTCAGTGCGCCCCTACGTCGTGACCTATGCTCATCTTCTCGGTGGCTTCATCGGGTTCCGGTTCATCGGCCTGGTCAGCCGTATCGACGTGGCGTGCCGGGTGTTCGGCCGGGAGGCAGTGGACGCGGCGGTTCAGGAGATCGTCTCCGTGCTGCAGGGCTGGGGCTACCAGCAGAGCGCCCACTCAAAGCAGAGACCAGTCATCTGCCACCTCCTGCTATGCAACCGCAGCCCCTACCTCGCGGACTTGTCCGACCACGCAATCCTGAGTGCGCGCGGCTCCATGTCGGCTGACCGAGGCAACAACGCCACCCTGCACGGCATCCATCGTGCCCTTGCGACCTTGGGCCATGTTGCGCCGCCGCGGGTGCCTCTTTCGACCAAGCCGCGGGTCAGCGAGCCTGCGATTGCGGAATGGATGCGTTGGGTCGATCGCTGGTACGAAACCTCCACGCTGACACCGAAGGTCAGGCGGGTCTACCGCAGCATGCTCACCCAGACCGGACGGTGGATGGCGGCCGAAAATATCGCCGGCCAGTCCCCGGAACTATGGACGCGGCAGACATGCGCTGCCTGGGTGGCGCGCGTCGACCGCCTGCAGGCAGGCGAGTATGCCCGAGCACCGGCCCACCTGATCTCGCGTGCCGGACAGCCGCTGCTTCCCGCAAGCAAGGCGGGCTATCTCAGCGCGACGCGCATCTTCTTCCGCGATTGCCAATCATGGGGCTGGATCAAGCCGTGCTTCGATCCCAGGACCGCGTTGGCCACACCAAGAAGCATCGCAAACCTGATCGGCCCTGATCCGCGCGTCATCGCAGACGATATCTGGGCCAAGCTTCTATGGGCGGGGATCAACTTCACTTCGGACGATCTCGTCGACAACATGGGACGCTGCTATCCGTTCGAGCTGCTGCGGGCCATGACGATGGCCTGGCTGTTCGGCGGCCTGCGCAGCGACGAACTGCTTCGCCTACGGGTCGGCTGCATCCGCTGGGAACAGGAAGCCGGCACCCGCGGGAGCTGCCTGCTGGATGTTCCGGTGCACAAGACCGGCACCGCCTTCACCAAGCCGGTGGACCCGCTGCTCGGCCAGGCCATCGCGGCATGGGAGGCTATCCGGCCTGCTCAGCCCCGACTGGCGGATCGCAAGACCGGAGAACGTGTCGATCTCCTGTTCGCCTTCCGCGCGCGCCGGGTCTCCCTGGACTTCCTCAACAGCACCATCATTCCTATCCTGTGCCGCAAAGCCGGGGTGCCGCGGCGAGACGCTCGCGGCAGGATCACCAGTCATCGTGCCCGTTCCACGATCGCCACACAGCTCTACAATGCCAAGGAGCCGATGACGCTGCTGGAGCTGAAAGCCTGGCTCGGCCATCGTTCGCTCTCCTCAACGCAGAGCTACACGAAGATTGTGCCGACCAGGCTGGCCAGGGCCTACGACGATGCCGGCTATTTCGCGCGCAACGTCCGCACCATTGAGGTGCTGATCGACCGAGGCGCCATCCAAAACGGTACAGCCGCCGCCGGCGCTCATCCTTGGCAGCACTACGACCTTGGCCACGGTTACTGCGGCTACACGTTCTTCGAGCAGTGTCCACATCGCATGGCTTGCGCCCGCTGCGATTTCTACACTCCAAAGAATAGCACTGCCGCTCAGCTACTGGAGGCGAAAGCTGGCATGCAGCATGTACTGGCGCAGGTGTCCCTCACCGATGACGAGCGTGCTGCCGTCGAGAGCGACACCCAGGCCCTTGGCCAGCTGCTGGACAAACTCCGCGACACTGCAACCCCAGCCGGCCCAACACCGCGGCAGCTGGAAAACCTGTCTCCGGCCAAGGAAGGCACCACTCCGATGCGCACCCTCGATACCGCTTCTGATTCCACATAAAAGGCAACAGCAAGACCCTGGAAGGCAGCAGCCATCCCGATCGGGACGCGCAGTTCTCCCACATCGCCCGGAGCACGGCGGCGGCGCTGGCCGAGGGGCAGCCGGTGATCTCGGTCGATACCAAGAAGAAGGAGCTGGTCGGCCCGTTCAGGAACCCTGGCCGCGAGTGGCGCCCGCAGGGCACGCCGGAGCAGGTGCGGGTGCATGACTTCCTGATCGAGGAGCTTGGACGCGCGGTGCCCTATGGCGTCTACGACCTGGCCGCCAACGCGGGCTGGGTCAGCGTCGGCATGGACTATGACACCGCCGAGTTCGCCGTGCAGACCATCCGGCGCTGGTGGCACGAGGTGGGCAGGCCGCGCTACCCCAATGCCAAGCGCCTCACCATCACCGCCGATGGCGGCGGCAGCAACGGCTCGCGGGTGCGGCTGTGGAAGCGCGAGCTGCAGCGCCTGTCCGATGAACTCGGCATTGAGATCATGATACACCACCTGCCGCCAGGCACGAGCAAGTGGAACAGGATCGAGCACCGCCTGTTCTCCTACATCAGCCGGAACTGGCGGGCGAAGCCGCTGGTCAGCTATCGCACCATCGTCGAGCTGATCGGCGCCACCACCATCAAGACCGGCCTGGCCGTGCGCTGCGAACTGGACCAGAGAGCCTACCCCAAGGGCATCCGCGTCTCCGACGAAGACATGGCCGCACTCAACATCCACCGCGACCCGTTCCACGGCGAATGGAATTACACCATCAAACCTCTGAAACCAGAAAATGATGCAGTTATTTTATGACGCGTCCTAACCGGAAGGCGTTTAGCCGACGACCAATCAGATCCGTTTCTACAAGACTGCGGCACGCATGACAGGGCGCTGGAGCCATACCAGTCTGATGCGGGGCAATTGCGGTTGCTGATCCCATTCGCATCCATGGGTGAGGAAATGAAAGAAGGTGAACAGGGAAGGGTAGGACGATGAGGGTGATGCCACTGGCGCCGGACGCGCCACAAGAGTGCGTCGCTACGCTCCCGCGGGTCATGCCCGCGCTCTTGTCCCGCACCCGGGCCATGGCCTCGGGATCGCATCCAAGAATGAAGGATGCAGGATGATGAGCAGACATGACGGGGAGATCCAGGCGTTGCGGGCGGGCGTGAGCTGCGCTGTGGTGCTGGAACGGCGAGGGTAGCAGCTCGACAAGCGGGACAGCACGCGGCAGTGCTGGAAGTATCGCCGCGGCGCCGGTAAGGTGCTGATCGTGAACCACGAGGGCCGCGGCTGGTGGGACCCGACCGGCGACCGCAAGGGAGACGTGTTCGCCCTGGTGCAGTTTTTGGAACCGGGCATCGCCTTCAGCCGGGTCTGCCAAGCACTGCGCGACCTGAGCGGCATCGCTCCTTCTTTCCCGGCTGCCCCTGCAGCCGTGTTGCAGGGACTTGGGTTGCGGACGCAGCTACCCCAGCCCCTGCTGTGGTTCAGGCGATGCGGGCGGAGATCGGGCGTCCAAGCTCCAGCATGCGGTTGAGCGCGTGGACGGCGACGTCTACTTCGGTCGCGCGACGCCGGTCCGCGCGCGAGCGCAGCCCGTCACCGATCACCTGCTTGAACCTGCCGATGGCCGCCTCGGCCCGAGCTCGCTTCGTGTAGGGCGCGGTCGCGGCCGTCTCGCTCAGCACCGCCGTGGATCGCGGCGGCACGATGATCGCGGCTTCCGGATGGCGCTCGGCTACGGCCGCAGCAACGCTTTCCTGGTCGTATGCGCTGTCGGCGGTGAAGGATGCCACTAAGACCCCGTTTGCAAAGGTCGCTTGCGTTGGCGTGACAGTCTAACCGGGGGTGTC
>CAXSHI010000154.1:0-11032 GCA_964236755.1 uncultured Acetobacteraceae bacterium | reverse complement strand
CGACCTCGGCTACCGCCGGCTGGTCTGGAAGTGCAACGCGCTGAACGCGCCGTCCTGCCGGGCGGCGGAGCGGCTGGGCTTCACGTATGAGGGCACGCTGCGGGCGCACCAGGTCACAAAAGGGCGGCTGCGGGACACGGCGCTGTTCAGCATCGTAGGCGACGAGTGGCCGCCCTGCCGCGACGCGCTGTTGGCCTGGCTGGACACGGCGAATTTCGCCCCGGACGGCACGGCGCGGCGTGGCTTGGCCGAGATCAGGGCGAGCACCGTCAGTTGATCTGCACCGCCTGCACCGCGGTTTCCAGCTCGGCGAAGCTCGGCATGTGCTGGTTCGGCGCCATCTTGCGCCCGGTTTCCACGCTGATCTGCGGGGCGTTGCCGTGCAGGTGCGCGACCAGCACGGCGCGGATCACCTCGAAGTACTTGCTTTCCTCCTCGACGACTCCTTTCAGCCGGGCCGCGAACGGCCCCGCCATGCCGTAGGCCAGCAGCACGCCCAGGAAGGTCCCCACCAGCGCGCCGCCGATCATGGCGCCCAGCACCGCCGGCGGCTCGTTGATGTGCGACATCGTCTTGATCACGCCCAGCACCGCGGCCACGATGCCGAGCGCCGGCAGGCCGTCCGCCATGTTCTGCAGCGCGTGGGCGCCGTGCAGCTCCTCATGCAGGGTTTTCTTCAGCTCGCGGCCCATCAGGTCCTCGATCTGGTGCGGGTCGTCGGCGTTCATGCCGATCATGCGCAGGTAGTCGCAGATCATGTCGGTCGCGTGATGGTTGGCCAGGATGCGCGGGAACTTCTGGAAGGCGCTGCTTTCCTTCGGGTTCTCGATATGCGGCTCCAGCGCCATGGGGCCTTTGGTGCTGGCCAGGCGGGAGAACAGGAATAGCAGGCTCAGCAGCTCGACGTAGTGCGGCTTGGTGAACTTCGCGCCGCTCATGATCTTCTTGAAGCCGCCCAGCGTGTGCTTCACGTCGTGCATGCTGTTCGACATGATGAAGGTGCCGATGGCCGCGCCGCCGATGGTCAGCAGCTCGAACGGCATCGCCTCGATCAACGGCTCCAGGCTGCCGCCGGACAGGATGTAGCTGCCGAACACGCAGGCCAGCAGGAAGCCCAGGCCGCCGATGGTCAGCATGGCTCAGCGCCCCCCGGCTGCAGGCCGGTCCCGCAGGACCAGAATGGCGATGCGGCGGTTCGCCGGGGACAGCGGCTCGGCCGGCAGCAGCGGGTCGCGGTCGGCATGGCCCGCCACGCTGCGTATCCTTGCCTCCAGCAGGCCCGCGTCGGTCAGCAGCCGGCGCGTGGCGTTGGCGCGCTCGGCCGAAAGGTCCCAGTTGCTGCGGTCTGCGCCGCGATAGGGCGCCGCGTCGGTGTGGCCGTCGATGGCGATGGGCTGGGTGAGGCGCAGCAGCACCGGGGCCACCTTGGACAGCAGGGACCGCGCGCGGTCGTTCAGCGCAGCCGTCCCGAAGCCGAACATCGGCTGCTTGTCCTCGTCCAGGATCTGGATGCGCAGCCCCTCGGGCGTGAGGTCGATGGCGAGCTGCTTGGCCAGGCCGGCGAGCGCCGGGTCCGAGCGGACGGCCTCGCGGATCTGCTCCGCCGCCCGCTCGAACGCGGCGTGTTCGCGCTGCTCGCGCTCGGCCTCGGCGGCCGGGTCTTTGGCAGCCGGGTCCTTGGCGGCGGGCGGCGCCGTCCGCGCGGCCGACGGGCGCGCCGCGTCGGGCGGCTCCGCCGCTTGGGCGTTGGGCGCCGGTGCCGTCCCGCCGCCATCCTGCGCCACGGTGAGCAGCGACGGCCCGCTGGTCCGCGGCTTCGTTGGCGGCGCGTCGTCGTCCTCGCTGTCGTCTGGGCTCATGATCGGACGGGTGGGGCCAGGCGTGACCTGAACCGCGCCGCGGTCGGACGCCAGCGCCCCCTCAAGGTTCGGCGTCAGCCCGCCGAACGGCGCGCCGAAGCCGGAGGCGTTGCGCGATGTGATGCTGTTGGGGGTGAAATAGTCGGCTATGCCGGCCCGCTGCTCCTGCGTGGTGGCGTTCAGCAGCCACATCAGCAGGAAGAACGCCATCATCGCCGTCACGAAGTCGGCATATGCCACCTTCCACGCGCCGCCGTGATGGCCGCCCTCGACCACCTCTTCCTTTCGGATGATGACCGTCGGCTTGGCCTTTTTGTTCGTGCCGCTCATACCTGACCCCGCCCCCAGCCTCGCCCATATCGCGGCAAGATGCGGCAGAAGGCTTAATTCTTCGCTAATGCGGAGCGGTTCAGGCCGCCAAGGCCCGCGCGAACACCGCCGCGTCCACGTTGCCGCCGCTCAGCACGGCGCCCACCACGCGCCCGCTTGCGTCGAACCGGCCCGAGAGCAAGGCCGCCAGGCACACGGCCCCGCCGGGTTCCACGACCAATTTCAGGTGGGTAAAGGCGAACGCCATCGCCGCCAGCACCTCGGCGTCCGTCACCGCGATGCCGGCCGCGAGCCGGGTGCGGTTCACCGCAAACGTCAGCTCCCCCGGCATTCTGGCCAGCAGCGCATCGCACAGCTCCGAGCCGCCTGGCGGGTTGCCCGCCCGCCCGCCCCCGCGGAGCGAGCGCCCGGTATCGTCCCAACCTTCGGGTTCGACCGCGACGATCTCGGCATCGGGCCGCACCCCCTCGGCCGCCAGCGCCCACCCGGCGATCAGGCCGCCGCCGCCGGTGCAGACCAGCAGCGCATCGACCGGCAGATCGCCCGCGTCCTCAAGCAGTTCCAGCGCCGACGTGCCCTGCCCGGCGATGACCTGCGGATGGTCGAACGGCGGGATCAGCGAGGCGCCGGTACGCTCGACGTATTGCCGGGTCAACGCCTCCCGGTCGTCGGTCGCCCGGTCGTAATGCACGATCTCGGGCCCCCAGCGCCGCGTGCTGTCGATCTTCACCTGCGGCGCGTCGCGCGGCATGAAGATGGTGGCGGCGGCGCCAATGGACTGGGCGGCGCAGGCCAGGGCCTGGCCATGATTGCCGGAGGAATGCGTCACGACGCCGGCCCGCCGCTCGGCCTCCGAAAGCTGCAGGGCGGCGTTGGTCGCGCCGCGCAGCTTGAAGCTGCCGGTCTTCTGCAGGACCTCGGCCTTGAGCAGCACGGTGCCGCCGGTCAGCTCGTCCAGCCGCGCGTTGCGCAGCGTGGGGGTGCGCACGACGCGCCCGGCGATCCGCCGCGCCGCGGCGGCCACGTCGTCATGGGTCGGAAGCGGCGGCATCGTGCTCTCCTTGGTGGGGCAGGCGGGCGAAGGGGGCGCCGGGCCGCTGAGTGACAAGATAGACGCGGAACCGCTCGGCCTCCACCCCGTCCGGGGCGCTGCCGCGGGTGCGGACCACCTGGCCGACCTGCCGGGCCGTCACCCAGTAGGCCGGGTCGGGCGGCGCGGACCGGCGCTGGCTCACCAGCAGCAGCCCAGGCTCCGTGCTGGCGGCTCCAGGCAGGCGGAACAGCGTCCAGCGGTCCTCGGCCCCCAGCACCGGCAGGCCGGGCGGCACGTGCCAGGCGAGCAGGCTGGCGAGGCCGTATGCCTCGGAGGCGACCCATGCCACATCCTGCTGCCGCCGCATCGCCTCCAGGTCGCGGGACACCCCGTCCCAGCCGCTGAGCCGGATCAGCGTCGGATCGAGCCGGCGCGGGAGCGGGAACGGCGCCGCGGCGGCCTGGACATAGACCAGCGCCGTGACCGTCAAGCCGAGCGCCACCGCCGGCCGCCACAAGCGCCAGCCCAGCCCGGCGGCGCAGATCGCCGCCGCGGGATAGACGATGGCCGGCCAGTTCGCCTGCACGCGGTCGCCGATGGCATGCTGCAGGAACACCAGCAGCCCCGGCAGCGTGAGCGCCGCGAGCAGCGACCAGGCCGGGTCCCGCACCGCCGCGTGGCGGACGGCAACCCATACTCCGGCCGCCAGCAGGACGAACACCAAGGGCGTCGCCAGACCCGCCTGCCCGCCCAGCAGCTCCGACAGATGGCGCAGCGCCGCGCCCGGGTCCCAGTCCCCGGTGCGCCCGCCCTGCTTGGCGAAGCTGGCCCAGCCGTGCCCCGCGTTCCACAGCACCACCGGGGCGAACGACGCCGCCGCCACGGCGCCGCCCAGCCACAGGGAGGCGCTGCGGAACCACCGGCGCAGCCCGGGCACCCACAGGAGCCACAGCACGATGCCGAGACCCAGGAAGCCGCCGGTATACTTGCTCGCCACCGCGCACCCGGCGGTGAGGCCCACCGCAAGCCACCACCGCCCGTCGCCGGACCGCAGCAGCCGCGCCAGGGCCCAAAGCGTCGCCGTCCAAAACAGCAGCAGCGGCGTGTCGGGCGTCATCGTCACCGCCCCCGCCCCGACCAGCAGCGTGCCGTTCAGCAATGCTGCCGCAGGAACGCCCAGCCGCCGCCCGGGGAGCAGCAGCTCCGCCGATCGCGCCAGCAGCACCGAGCCGACCGCCGCCGACAGCGGCGCCCACAGCCGAACGCCCAGCGCGCTCTCGCCCGCGATGGCGGTACCCGCCCAGACCCACAGCGCCACCATCGGCGGATGGTCGAGGTAGCCCGGTGCCAGCGCATGCGACCACACCCAGTAGTACGCCTCGTCCTCCGACAGCGGCGTCGCAGCCGCGACGACGAGGCGGATCAGGGTCAGGGCCAGCAGGGCGAGCAGCGCCATCCCCCCTCGATCCGCCGCCCCCGGTGGCACGTCAAACCTTCTTATGCCATGCTCGGAAGCAGCGGCCCCGTCCCGGAAGTTGCGACGACCCCGATATTGCCGGAGTGCTCTCATGATCTCATTCATCGGCGCGATCATCATCGGCGGCTTGGCAGGGCTGGTGGCCAAGATGCTGACGCCCGGCCGCGATCCCGGCGGGTTCATCATCACCGTCCTGCTCGGCATTGCGGGCGCCATGGTCGCGACCTTTCTGGGCCAGGCCCTGGGCTGGTACGGGCCGGGCCAGTCGGCCGGGTTCATCGGGGCGGTGGTCGGCGCGGTCATCATCCTGCTGATCTACCGCGCGGTCGCGCGCCCGCGCATCGCCTGAGCCGGCGTCCGGCACTCTTTACAGGGGCACACCGGCCAGGCTGCGGCTGGTGCGGATCGTCTGCAGCGTCTGCACCCGGCTGACGGAGGCCGCCCCGGTCAGGCGCCGGGTCAGCGCGTTCTCATGCGCCGTGTCCCGCGCCACGAGGCGCAGCAGGAAGTCGCCGCCGCCGCGGATCATGTGGCATTCCCGGACCTCGGGCCACTCCGCGACCTCCGCCTCGAAGGCCGACAGCACTGTCTCCTTCTGGCTGTCCAGCCCGATCAGCGCGAAGAACACGATCTCCCATCCCAGGCGGGCCGGGTCGGTGTCGGCGTGGTAGCCGCGGATGATGCCGGCCTCCTCCAGCCGCCGGACCCGGCGCAGGCAGGGCGGTGCCGTGATGTCGGCGCGCCGGGCCAGCTCGACGTTGGTCATGCGGCCGTCTACCTGAAGCTCGGCCAGGATGCGCCGGTCGATCTCGTCCAAATCCGCCACGTCGTCGCCATCAAGCTTCATAAGCCGGCTCATCCCAGATGCCACGCAACAATATTACGGAAGAGCTGGCATGAACACCCGGACGGGCGGCCTCGCTTGCGCGGCGCGCCGTGGCCGCCGATATCATCGGATCAGCAAAGGAGCCGCGCCGCCATGCCTGAGACGATCCAAACCCAGGTCCTGATCATCGGCGCCGGGCCGGCCGGTTACACGGCGGCGATCTACGCGGCGCGCGGCGGGCTGGACCCGGTGCTGGTGTCCGGCCTGCAGCCCGGCGGGCAGTTGATGATCACCACGGACGTGGAGAACTATCCTGGGTTCGAGAGCGCCATCCAAGGCCCCTGGCTGATGGAGCAGATGGCCAAGCAGGCCGAGCACGTCGGCACGCGCATCGTCCACGACCTGTTGATGAGCGTCGATTTCTCGCGCCGGCCGTTCCGCTGCGTGGGCGACTCCGGCGACATCTACCTCGCCGACACGGTGGTGATCGCAACCGGGGCGCAGGCGCGCTGGCTGGGCCTGCCGTCGGAGAAGCGGCTGCAGGGCGCGGGCGTGTCGGCCTGCGCGACCTGCGACGGGTTCTTCTACCGCGGCAAGCAGGTGGCGGTGATCGGCGGCGGCAATACCGCGGTCGAGGAGGCGCTGTACTTGACCCATCACGCCGACAAGGTGACGCTGGTGCACCGGCGCGACAGCCTGCGTGCCGAGAAGATCCTGCAGAAGCGCCTGTTCAGCCATCCCAAGATCGCGGTTCTGTGGGACAGCGCTCTGGAGGAAGTCACCGGTGGCGGCCAGCCCGAGGTCGTGACCGGCCTCACGCTGCGCGACGTCCGCACGGGCGCGCTGAGCCAACTGCCCGTTGACGGCGTGTTCATCGCCATCGGCCACATGCCCAACACGACGATCTTCCGCGGCCAGGTCGGGCTGGACGGTGAGGGCTACGTGCTCACCAAGCCCGGCCTCACCCAGACCTCCGTGCCCGGCGTGTTCGCGGCCGGCGACGTGCAGGACAAGCACTGGCGGCAGGCGATCACCGCGGCCGGCACTGGGTGCATCGCGGCGTTGGAAGCGGAGAAGTTCCTGACCTTGCAGGCCCAGCCGGCGGCGCAAGCGGCGGAATAGTCAGGGTGGGTCCCAGCACGGACGGCGGCGCAACGACCGCGGCAGTCCGTCGAGCGAGGCAGCAGCATCAGGAGAGCCTGAGAGCGGAGAGCCTGGAAGCCCTGGCCGGCCGTTGCGGCATTGATCAGAACCGTCGCCCAGTGAAAAGCGCGCAACTCCGTCGATGCTCGGCCTACCGGGCCAGAACAGGCCAAATCCACGGTCCTGACCCCGGAGGACGAGGCGATCATCGCCTTGCATCGACTTGCCCAACCTACTCCACCAAAGGCCGGGATTAAACATCTAAATCGAGCTGACAACGTGGCCGCCATCGACCGGCAGCACGACGCCGGTGATGAACCGGCCTGCATCCGACGCCAGCAGCAGCAACGCGCCGTCCAAGTCCTCAAGCCGGCCCAGCCGCCCCAACGGGACGCGGCTGGCGATGCGGGCGCCGGCAGGCCCTTGCAGGAACGCACGGTTCAGGTCCGTCTCGACATAGCCCGGCGCCAGCGCGTTCACCGTGATGCCGCGCGGCCCCAGTTCCATCGCCAGCACCGCGGTCATGTGGCACAGCCCGGCTTTTGACGCGCTGTACGGCACCACGCCCTTGATGGTGCGCAGGCCCAGGATGGAGGCGACGTTCACGATCCGGCCGCCCTGCCCTGCCGCGATGGCCGCACGCGCGAACTCCCGGCACATCAGGAACGCCCCGCGCAGGTTGGTGTCGAGCACGCTGTCCCACTCCTCGGCGCTCGCGTCCAGGAATGGCTTGCGCCCGGTGACGCCGGAGTTGTTCACCAAGACGTCCAAGGGGCCGAGGCCCGCCGCGGCACGGGCGACCGCGTCCACGATCGAGGCCTCGTCCGTCACGTCGCAGGCCACAGCGAGCGCCGTGCCGCCGGACGCCTCGATCTCATGGACCAAGGCCTCCAAGCGATCCAATCGCCGAGCAGCCAGCGCCACCTTGGCGCCTTGGGCGGCCAGCAGCCGGGCGAAGTGCGCGCCGAGGCCCGACGAGGCTCCGGTGACCAAGGCGCGCCGGCCGTGCATTGCAAAGGGCTGATCCACGGTTCGTCTCCCGAGTTTTCTGCAGAGAACACCAACCGGGAAAGGACGCCAACTGTCCCATCCGAGGGCGCCAGGGCCGGGCAGTCCGATCGTGGCCGATTTTGCGAGCCTCACTTGGGATCGCGTTCCCAAGCAGCGCGTTGCTTTGCTCCGAACCGTTATCGAGGGAGACCAGCATGGCTGGCACGAATTTGATCAACCGCCGGGTCGCGCTGATCGGCGCGGCCGGCGCCACGGGAACCCTGCTCGCCCGCGGCGGCGCCGCGGCGGCGCCGGAGATCGACACGGGCCGGGTGCAAGGCGGCCGGGTGGAGTTCCCGGCCTGGACCGCGCCCACCGAGCGGCCGTCCGGCGGCCCGCCCAACCCCATGCCGGTGAACGAGCGGGTCGGCTTCGCCGTCGTCGGCTTGGGACGCCTGACGCTTGAGGAGATCCTGCCGGCGTTCGGCGAGGCGAAGCGGTCCCGCCTGGTTGCGTTGGTGAGCGGCACGCCGGACAAGGCGGCGCGCGTCGCCGCCCAGTACGGCGTCCGGCCGGAGGCGGTGTACGACTATGCGGGCTTAGACCGCATCCGCGACAACCCGGAGATCCGGGTCGTGTACGTCGTCCTGCCGAACTCCATGCACAAGGAATACACGATCCGCGCCGCCCAGGCCGGCAAGGACGTGTTGTGCGAGAAGCCGATGGCGGTGTCCTCGGCCGAGGCGCAGGCCATGGTGAACGCCTGCCGGGCCGCAGGGCGCAAGCTGATGATCGCCTACCGCTGCCAATACGAGCCGCACAACCGCGAGGTGCTGCAGATGGTGCGCGAGGCAACGTTCGGACCCGCCCGTTTCATCGACGCGGTGAACGTGCAGAACCAAGGGAACGGCGAGCAGTGGCGCTTCAAGCGGGCGCTCGCCGGCGGCGGGTCGCTGCCGGACGTGGGGCTGTACTGCCTGAACGCGGCCCGCTTCCTGACGGGGGAGGAGCCGGTCGAGGTCATGGCCCGCAGCTTCAGCCCGGCCGACGACCCGCGCTACGCCGAGGTGGAGGAAACCGTGAATTTCATGCTCCGTTTCCCCGGTGGCCTGGTCGCCAACTGCGCGACGAGCTACGGCATGCATGAAAGCCGGCTGCTGCGCGTGCACACGCCGGGCGCCGCCATCAGCCTGGACAACGCCTTCGCCTACAACGGCCACCGGCTTCGCATCGCGCGCCGCGACGGCCGGGCCGAGGGGGAGGAGGAGCGGCGCATCCCCACCCAGAACCAGTTCGCGCTGGAGATGGACCACATGGCCGAATGCGTTCTGTCCAACCGCGAGCCGCACACCCCCGGCGAGGAGGGGGTGCAGGACCATCGGATCATGGAGGCGATCTACCAATCCGCCGCCAGCGGCCAGCCGGTTGCCCTGGCACGCATGGAGGGGCTGGACCGCACGCGCGGCCCGGCGCCGTCGGCGTCATGACGCGCTGATTGCGCTCGCTCCGTGCCCGCCTGCTGGCGCTCTGGGCGTTCTCGCTCGCGGCGTGCGTCGCGGCCGGGGCGTTGCTGGTGCAGATCTCCGGCCAATCGACGGCGGCGCAGGTCCAGCGGGGCGAGGCCGTGGCGGCGCGGGGCTGCGATCTGATCCGCGAGCGTTATGCGTTCTACGTCACCGACTGGCACGGCCCGGTGCCGTCGCTGGACGATGCCGGGTTGCGGGCCGACCTGGGTGCGGCGGTGTTCCTCGCCCTCGCACGGCAGGCGGGGGTGGAGGGCGGCATCTGGCAAGCGGAGGCGGGGTCGCTCGCCTATGCATTCCCGACCTACCCCGGCACCGGCCCGAAGACCGATCTGCCCGTGGCTGAGATCGCCAACGTCCGTGCGGTCAACGAGCAGGCCGCCCGGGACGAGGCCGCCGTCGCCCGCATGTCGGGTGCCAGCACGCAAACCTTGCTGCTGCACGCCTGCCCGCTGCCCGGTCCCATCGAGGGCCTGACCGCCTGGACCATGATCCGGGTGCCCGTTGCGAGTGCTGCGGACGGCTTGCGCGGCGGGCTGCTGCTGCTGTTCGCGCTGATGCTGGGCATGTCGGCTTGGCTTGCCTGGCTGCTGCGCGCCTGGTCGCGCCGGGTCGCCGCCGTGGAGGCCGGGCTGGCGCAGCATGGGGATGACCTGCTCCCCATGCTGCCGCGCACCGGAGAGCGCGACCTCGACCGCATCGTCGATGCGCTGAACCAGGCCGGCCAGCGCCTGATCGAGGCCCGGCGGCGGTCGGCGGAGCTGGGCGCCCGGGTCGTCGCGGCGGAGCGGCTGGCGGCGCTTGGCCGGGTCGCGGCCGGGGTGGCGCACGAGATCCGCAACCCGCTCGCCGCCATGCGGCTGCGGGCGGAGAACGGGCTTGCCGGCGACGACGACCGCCGCCGCCGTGCCCTCGCCGCGGTGCTGGGGCAGATTGGCCGGCTCGACCGGCTGCTTGCCGAGCTGCTGGCGATGACCCAGCGCCGCGACCCCACGCCGGCGCCAACCGAGATCGGGACGCTGCTGTCGTCCTGCGTGGAGCGCCACGCCGATCAGGCCGCGGCGGCGCAGGTCGGGCTTGCCGCAGAGGGTGCCGGGACCGCCCTGATCGACGCTTCGCTGATCGGCCGGGCGCTGGACAACCTCCTGTCCAACGCCATCCGGCACACGCCGGCGGGCGGCCGCGTCAGCTTGTGCGCCGAGCGCAGCGGAGCAGTCCTGCGCCTGAGCGTGGAGGACACCGGACCCGGCGTTGCGCCTGACCTGCGCGGGTCGCTGTTCGAGCCGTTCGTGACCGGCCGGGCGGACGGCACCGGCTTGGGCCTCGCCATCGCGCGGGAGCTGGTCGAGGCGCATGACGGCCGGCTGAGCCTTGCCAAGTCGGAGCAAGGCGCGCGGTTCGTCATCGAGCTTGGAAATGCGGCCTGATGGCGACGGTCCTGATCGTGGACGACGATGCGGCACTGCGGGAGGGATTGGCGGAAACCCTGGGCGACCTGGGCCACCGGACGGAAGAAGCCGAGGACGGCGCCGCCGCCTTGCGCCGGCTCGCCCGGCCCGGCGTCGATGCCGTGCTGCTGGATCTGCGCATGCCTGGGCTGGACGGGCTGGAGGTGCTGCGCCGCATCCGTGCCCTGCCGGCGCCGCCGCCCGTCGCCGTGCTGACAGCCGTGCCCACGGCGGCCAACACGATCGAGGCCATGCGGCTTGGCGCCGTTGATCACCTGGCCAAGCCGGTCGGCCGGACGGACTTGGCCACGCTGCTGTCCGCCTTGCTGGATATACCAGCCACAGCGCCGCCGCCTGCCCAAACCCAGGCGCCCGAGGGAGAAATGGTGGGAGCGAGCGCCGC
>CAXSHI010000153.1:0-11062 GCA_964236755.1 uncultured Acetobacteraceae bacterium | reverse complement strand
CGTTCAACAGCCTTCAGCATGAACTCCCGGCTGTGACGCATGGACTCGTTCAGGGGCATCGGCACGTTCTCCTCGTTAGGAGCTGTCCGAATTTATCTGTCTCACTCCAGGGGTCCACTCCACAGCGGCCCGGAGTTTCCGGACAGGGCGGGTGTGTCCGTCAGATCTTCGTTTGACGGACAGCCAAGCGCCATCTCGGGCACCACAGGAACTAACTGGATCCCAATCTCGCGCTATGGCTCCACTTGGTGAAAAGCGGACCTGAACCCCTCATCGCCGCCGCTTGTGTGATGGCGATGAGGAGAGGGTTAGACTATTCTATGCCATGCCTTGGTGGCTTAACGGGAGAGGTGGTTGGTCCAATGGGAATGGACGGACTGCGAACAAGCGGCGGCAATTTCAAGTCCGCGTTCAGGCTCGCGCTGGGGATGGTCCTCCTTGCGGTCCCGCTCTGCAACTCTATGGGTCCCTGGATGTCATAAGGAAATCTGTATTCGCCTCGTGCGTCGGTGAAGTTGCGGTACACGACCCCCCCCGCTGTGGCCGTGACTTCCTGGCCCTCTACAACCTGGCCCTTAGGGTCCGACACGACGCCCTTGATGTGCACCTCGTTGGTCAGGGCGAACATGAACGTCTTGTACACGGTGTCGTAGTACACCAGCGCGTTGACCGGCCCCCCGTAGCCAGCGGCGGGTCCCCCAATGGTCACCGAAGCCGTCTGCGACCCAGCTTTTTTGGACTCGTTGCTTGAGGTGTTGGTCCACTCCCAACTCCCCTCCGCCTTCAGCGAGGCCTTTGCCAACGTTGGTATCTTGAAACTCTGCTCGATGGACGCGGAGACCTTGTAGCTGTCCATCCCGGACGTGAGAGCGCTTCGTACCATGGTGTTCGTGTAGGTGCGCGTCGTCGTGGAGACGACGCCCCCTTCTGTGGGAACGCTGTACGTGAAGGAGTTCGTGGTGAGGGAAAACCGAGATCGGTCGATTTTGGACGGGTCGAAGGGTGCGCTCCCGTCCACGAATGCTAATGGGTCCCGCTTCAGTATCTCGGGATAGTCGGCCGGGGTGATCCCAGCGTTGTTGAACGTCTCCTTCAAGCCGGCCGGCAAGTCATACTTTTTCCATAGATTGGACGGTAGCTGAGACTTTTCCTTCAGTTGACCGACCTTGACCTCCTGGATGATCGCAACTTCGCCGTTGCTAAACGTCCAATTGGCCGACGTCTGTGTAGCCGTCACGTCCACCCTCGGATTGAGCCAGAGCACGATCAGGTCCTCGTTGTGGTCGATGCCGTCCTGTGCCGGCCCAGATGTTTTCTTGGACGTGCTGCCGTCTTGGCTTATCTCAAGACTTTTGCTGTCGGTGGTGCTCTTCGCATATGCGAAGCCAGCGCCGATCGTGGTCCTGGTCACTTCGGGGCCGAGCCCCACCGTGGCGGTCACCGCGTAGCCTTGGTTAAACGATGTGGCTCCGGTCGTGGTCGTCCCCGTCGTGCTGGTTTGCCCATACTCGACGGAACTGGCGGAACCTCCGCCATTTGTCCCGGGTGGCGCGTAGATCACCGTCAGGACGGCGTACCCCAGCTTGAGCGTGGCCGGACCTTGAACGGGGCTGGGTAAGCAGACGTAGGAGGACGCCCCGTTGGCCGGAAAGTTCGGCTTGCACTGCAGCGTCCCGTTCCCAGCTAGGCCGGTGCAGGGCGTTTGGGGGTCCGGGTTGCTGGGGAAGCATGGTTCGCCGGCGAAGGGCTGGGCATAGGTGTGGGTCGCCGCAAGCAGTGCGGCGGCGACGGCTGCGATGGATATTCTTCTCACAGTAGCTCCTCGTGTGATGAAAGGCTGGCTTCCCACCCACCGCACGCCGTTGCTCGCTCCGGGTGTGATAAGATCAGTCTTAAAGCGCGGAGCTAGGCGCAGGTGGGCGTGGATTGGGAGACATACCCCGGGTCCTTCGTATATCGCGGGCGCGCGACGGAACACGGCTTAGTTGCCGCACCAGTGACCTTTGTCACCTGTAGCGTTCCGCTTGGGCGGTCCCGGCCTTGCCCGCTCCCCCGGCCACACCGCGTCCCTACAGGGGTCTGAACAGACGGGCAACTCCGAATTCGCCACCAGTGTCCAGTCGTTAAGGCAATATCCGCTTTAAAAATACAGCTCATAAGTTAGTCATTCGCGTGATGTTTTCAAATGTTACCGTTCAATCTACGTGTCCGCACGCTCCTGCTCCATGGATGCTGTAGCAAATTTTCCGAAGGAAAGTGTGTTCCGGACCAGAAGATCCTGTAGTTTGGCAGTCGCATTGATGCTCTGTATTCCCTGCGCCGAAAACGTCATTTCCTGCGCCTCCTTAGACCCGAACACCAGCGGGGACAGCAATGGATTGGTCAGCGCGTGCGAGAACGCGTCCGCCGCCACCATGCGCCCAATCAGGCCCGGCACGGCGGCACGAGGGTGCGGCTCCTCGGCAAACAGCCCGACGAAGAATTCGATTTGGTTCACGTGGCCATAAATGCGGCGCAACGCCTCGACCACGCCGGGATCGCCATTGATCTGCTCGAACTTGGTAACTCGCGGGTAGTCCATTGCCTCGCGGTAGTCGTTGTAGGTGGCGAGTTGATTATCGCGGCCCTGCGTGACACTCGCCTGCTCAGCCGCCAGCAGGAAGTCGGCCGTGTTGAACAAGCCGATCTGCGACGCTTTTGTACTACTCGCGCTATTGAAGCCCGCGCCCAAGCCGTCGCGCAACAGCGAGCGGTTGTCGAAGCGCAGGCCCGCGATCGGCATCATCTCACCATCCCAGGTCACTCTTTCCGGGATCAAGCTGTGCCAGCGGTAGAGAAGGTTGAACTCGACCGGGATCCAGTTCGGGCGGTTCCACGCCGCTTTATAGCAAGGGGACGAATCGCCCAGCATCCTGAACCAATAGGGCGAGATGTGATTGATGTACTCCTCAATGACAATCTTGATCAGCTGGACAATGTTTACATTGCGCGCTGTCTGGAACACGCGCTCGTCATCCCAGTCCGGATTGACGCCTTCTAGCACTCCGCAGAGGCGGTTGTGTTCCCGGAGGAACATCACATTAATCATCGCCGTAAATGGGGTGCTATTGGCGCGCTCGCCGCCGAAGGCGAACAGAGCTGCCTTCCTGTCCGCCGGCAAGTCGGGCGGCATGCGGGCCGGCGTCGGCAATTCCGAGTACGCTGGGTCTCTGTTCCCGGCCTCGTCGAACAGCCGCGGCGCCCATTCCTCGCCGTTTCTGGCAATAACCGACCTGAGCCGCCCCTTCCGACCCAGTTCCTGCGAGTGAAGGCGAAGCGCCTCGGTAGCGGCAGGGATCATGCCGTAGAGCTGGCCCAAGTTGATCTGGTGGCTGCTTCTGGTGCGCCGGCGATCCTGGTCGTCGGTCATCATGAAGCCGTCTGTGAACCATTGCGCGAAACACGGAAACAGCAGGGTGGACCGCCGCGATGCACGGGCACCACTCGGACCGACCTTGAACAACGCTGCGACGGCCTCAACAGACGGCAGGTCGGTTATGTCCCGTGGCGGCAGATAGCGGGCGAACCACGTGCGGTCGGTAAGCGCGGGCCAAGTCGTGTACGGCGCGACTGTACTCAGCGCCAACGGCCGCGCTGGCACGTGCTGCATCGCGCGGCCGACTATCAGCCCGTTGAGCAACCGCGCGAGCCGCGGTCGACGGTTGGCGTATTGCCAGAACGGGCGGAAGTGAGTCAGCGCTGCGGTCTCAATCCGGTTGCACAGCCCGTCGCGACTCGTGTCGCGCGGCCGAGGCGCCGCGGACTGCATCGCCTCGGCAGTGGCCTCTCCGGGCGCCGCGCGTCCGTTGACAGCCTTCATAATAACATCCGTTGTTGCACTGTCTGCACCGATCGCAGTGTATGGCCAGGAATGAGGTCCTGGTACGTTTCCGGGTCCGGCCGCAGCATTTAACGTCATAGCGTGGGGATCCTCCTAGGCAGCCCCCGCCTCACTACGGCACCGGCGTGCCGGCCGTATGTGATCAAGGTCACACCGTCCATGAAGCCGCCTCGAGGTCGCGGTCCTCACCCCGTTCCGTCCCAGCCGGAAGCCTGCAACCACCTTCCGTCAGCTGGGAGTCGGTTGCGTGGACGCCGACGTTCGCATGGACGTCCGCGAGGTCTAATGCGACACGCTCCTCCCAGGCCGTCAAGCGCCGGCGCCGGGCCTGGTCCAACGCGGCGTGCAGAACCCGCCTGGCCTCGCCATCACGATCTGCACTCTGGCCGCCGTTTCGCAGCATCAAGCGGGACTTCAAGCGCAGCAACTCGGGCAGGCACCACACCGTAGCCCTCGCCTCTGCCTCGGCGATCGCTTCGTCAATACGGGCCTCCGCCTCACCGAACACTCCGGCGTTTCCGAGTGCTTCCGCCAGCATCCCGAGGTGCATCGGGTCACAGAAGCCGTCGCCAGCGCGGCGGAAGCGCTCGTATGCCTCACGCAGCAGGTCGAGGCCCGCTTGCCGCGCCGCCATACCCGCGTCGGCGCACTCGCCATCATCGCCCTGGCTCAGCGCCCATCCCTTGTATGACAGCCCGTAGGCGCGCCAGAAACCCAGGTGGTGCCGCTCCGACAACAGGATCAGGCGGTCCGCCAGGCACTCAAGCTCTTCGGTGTCGCGGCGCATCCAGGCCAGGGCACAGGCTCCGTAAGCGAGCGCGTAGGCTTGGGTGTTCGCATGGCCCAGCTGCTCCGCCTCGTTTAGGGCCGCCAGCGCGTGCTGGTGCGCCTGTTCGGGCGCGCCTTGGAGCCACAGCACCGCCGAGAGCACGGCAAGAGCGGCAACCCGCTGGTCCTGCCCAAACCGGAAAGCCAGCGCCCGATCCCGTGCCGGGTCGTAATCACGCCACGCGCGTTCAAGGTCGGTGCGCGCCGCCTCGACCTCGCCCAAAAAGAACAGGGTCACGCCGCGCACGCGATGGCCGACCAGCGCGATGCTGCCGTCGTCGACCTCGGTCGCGATCTCCAAAACGCGCTCGGCCAGGGGCAACGCTTCGCGCACGCGACCTAACGAAACCCGAACCGCCCAGAGCCCGTACAGCGCCTGCACAAGCTGAGTGTGCTCGCCCCGCTCCTTAGCAAGCGCGTGCGCACGCTCCCACGCTTGCACAGTTTCGCGCGCGCCATAGCCGCGGGTTGCGATGAGCGGCGTGCCGAGTTCAAGTTGCAGCGCAATCTCCAGCTCGGCCCGGCGCCGTGTGTCATGCACGCCGTCCAGCATGCGCAGGCCACTGGTGAGGTGGGCGACCGCCTCGGCATTGGCCGAGCGCTTCACGGCTCGCTGGCCGGTTTCGAGCCAGTACTCGCTATCCAGCATGCGCAGGCCGCTGGTGAGGTGGGCGACCGCCTCTGCGTTGGCCGAACGCTCCACCGCTCGTTGGCCGGCGCGGAGCCAATGCTCGGCGGCGCGCACGGGGTCACCGCCTTTGGCGAAGTGGCGGGCGAGCACCTCCGGTTGTGCTTCCGACACATCCGGCGACAGCCGCGGCAGAATCTCTGCACAGCGCGCATGCAGGCGCTGGCGCCGCTCCAGGGTAAGTGTGCTGTAAGCAGCATCCTGCACCAGAGCGTGCTTGAACACATAGCACGTCCGCTGCGGGCCGCGCTGATGGATCAAGCCGGCGCGCAGAAGCTGGTTGAGGGCAGCGCGCAATGCGTCCTCTGGCAGGTCGGACAGTTCGGCCAGGTGCTCATGGCTGAACTCACGCCCGAGTACGGAACCGACCTGTGCGACTTCTTTTGCCGATGGCAAGCGTTCGAGCCGCGCCAGCAGCGAGTCGTGCAAGGAAGCGGGGATCGCGGCATTCACGGCCAGGGGCGCTGCATATGAGGCGTGGGCGCCGTCCCGTTCGCGAGTGGCCGCCCCTTGTTCCAGAACGGCCTTGGTCAGTTCCTCGACGAAGAGCGGGATGCCGTCTGCCTTGGCGACAATCCGCTCGACCACCTCGGGCGGCAAGGCTTGTCCCCCCATCACGCGCTCAATCAAGCCGCGGGCCTCACGCCTGGCCAGCGGGCCAAGGCACAGCGTCGTCGCGTTGGCGAGCATGCCCCATGGAGCCTGCAACTCGGTCCGGTGCGTCACGAGGGTCAGCACGGGGGCGTCCTGGGCGCTCTCAATTGCAAAGGATAGAAGGTCATGCAGCGTCGGGTCGACCCAGTGCGCATCCTCGACCAACATCAGCACCGGGCGCCGCCGGGCAAGGCCGAGTAGCTGCTCCGTCAGAACCTCCATGGTGCGCCGCTTCTGCGCTTCCGGCACGAGCCGGAGTGGCTCGTAGCGCGGTAGCGCGACAGGGATGGACAACAGCGCCGCGAGGATCGGCACGTCCCGCTCGGGCGCCGGGCTGGAGTGCGCCAGCAACGTCTCCAACCGGGTGAGATTCTCGTCGGCGCCAAGTTCCGGCTCAATCCGGGCGGCGCGGCGCAGCTGGGCTATGACGGGGTGGAGCGGGCTGTGAGTATGAAGGGGTGAGCATTGGTAACGAATAACGAAGTGTGCCTCGTCCCGAATGCGCTCGCACAGCGCCTGGCAGAGCCGCGACTTGCCGACGCCGGCATCGCCGGCGACCAGCACCACTTGCCCCTCGCCGCTCCGCGCTGCCTCCCAACGGCTCGCGAGCAGCGCGAGTTCGGCCTCCCGGCCAACCATCGGCGGCAGTGGCGTCCCAGACGGCCGCGCCGCCTGGAAGCGCGTGCCAGCACCAGCGCCGGTGCGCTCGCGCACGGCCCGCCAGGCATGCACCGGACCGCTAATACCCTTGAACGCGTATGCGCCCAAATCTTCCAAGTCAAACGCGCCGCGTAGGAGGGCACGTGCCTCGCGCGAGACAACGACGCCATTCGCTGGCGCGATCTGCTGCAGCCGAGCCGCAAAGTTGACGACCTCGCCCGCCACAACCCGCTCGCGCGCGCCACTCGGCCCTGGGGCGGCGAGGCTGACCGTCTGATCGATATAAACGAGGCCGCTTGCCACCGCGACGCGCCCGGCGAGCTGCTCGCCCGTAGGCGTGAGTATTTTTCCGAGCGCCTCTACGATCTCGAGCCCGGCACGCACGGCCAGCTCAGCCGCGTCCTCGTCCGCCTTCGGGTAGCCGAAGAACGCCAGCACGCCATCGCCCAGGAACTGGTCGACAAAGCCGCCAAAGCGGCCGATCGTGCCAGCCGCTACGTCCTGATAGGCACGGACGACCCAGCCCATGTCCTCAGGATCGAGACGCCGGGTCAGCTCAGTCGAGCCCGCGAGGTCGCAGAACAGCACTGTCAGATGCCGTCGCTCGGGCAGGAGGCGCTCGACCTCGGGCCGCTCGGCGGCTAGTCCTAGCGATATCTCCGTCATCGCAACAAGCTGCGACGGCAATACAGGGGTGATTAATGACCCGCCATCGTGCATCAAGGCAGCCCCAAGCTTGCGCCGGTGCCCGAGCGGCAAGCCAAGCTCCTTCAGGTCGTCTTCGGTCAGCAGCCTTAGCGTGTCGAGATCGACCACGGCGGCGGCGGCGAAAGCGTCTATATATTGTCCGAGGCCGTGCCGCGCGAGCAGGTCCGCAATGTTTTCCATGGCCGGGCGCCTTGCGCGGTGGGGGGGCGGTGCTGAGCGAGCTGTTGCCGGACACCAGAGGTAGAAAAGTTAGCATAAGGTGAACGGCGAAGGATGTTATATTTCAGCAACATACTCGCGCGAGATGCCCGACACAGCAATGTTGCATGAAGGAGACGTTCGGGCGCAGCTACCCCAGTTCCGGTTCATGCAACACAGCCCAGTGAGTATCAAAGTCGGGTTACTACGCTTGCCCCGAAACTGGCAACATCATGTAGGCCGCCTCAGGCAACTCGGCTACACTCTGGTACATCGACAGCAGGTCGTTCGCCGCCTTGTCGGTGGCGTCGTGAATGTGGTGGAAATGGCCTACTGGCTTGTCCCCGACGTGATGATGGTTGCCTGGCTCAGGCGGCTAGGTCAATGGGCATGGGATCGGCCAGCTTCTCGCCAAGCGTTTGCCACCCGTCCACCTTGCGCATGATGATCTGGCCCGATGCCATCAAGGCCCAGAACAGCATTGCCGCGGTTTCGGCGGACGGCAGCACGGTCTGTGTCTTGATGCGACACTTGAACTCCTCGTGTAGCCGCTCGATGGCGTTCGTGGTCCGCGCCGACTTCCACTGGCTTAGGGGCAAACGGAGGAAGGCGAACAGCCGTTCGCCGGCCTTCTCCACGCTGGTTGCCACCGCAGAACACCGCAGGCGCCACTTGCACAGGAACGCCTTGCGCCTGGCCTGCAGGGCTATCGCATTTGGATTTCTGATCCGGCACATCCGCTGAGTGACCGCCATTTTGGCGCTTCTGGTCAACTTTGGACTGAACTGGAGGTGTGTCCGCGACCCAACTTCATAGCCACAGGCCCAAATGCGATTGCCCTGGCCTGCATCTCGCATTGCCTTATTGAGATTGTCGCGTTACAGCCCACAGCGGGGCCGTGATCTGACGGTAGAGGTGACGGCCATATGAAGTTGACCGCATAGTAGGTGCTGGAGCACGACGGGCCGGACCGCGGGTCGATGCAGTTCGTAATGTCGGGGTGCAGCAGGTAACAGACGACAAAGCCTTGCACAGCAGTTCAGGCCGGCCAGGCAGCATTTCACGGCGGCAGGCGACGCAAAGTCCAACGCGGTGCCAAGGGCAGGACCATGGCGATCGTGAGCGAGCCAAGCCAAGTTATGCCGAGCGCGGCGCCGTAGGCCATCAGCACCTGACCCATCGTCACCGCCTCATTCAGCTCTCGCGCTACGCCCAGCAGCAGAGCCGACGCCCATGACACGAGCGACACAGACGCAGCGAAGGTGCAGCACATCTTCCAGCCCCAGGTCGTGTGCTCGAACAGCGGCCGGCCGGCTTGCGCCGACACCAGCGGCAGCACCACGCGGTGCAGCAGCACGGCGTTTAGGGTCAGAGAGGCCACGATCACGACCTTGGCCCAGACTTTCTGGTTAAGGAGGAAGGTCGGGCTTGCCGAAGCATCGAACCAGACCAGCACGGCGCCCGACGCCCACAGCAGCACCACACCGACCGTCACGCCTTTCGACAGGTCGTGCAAACGGCCTGGTGCTGTTGGCGGGACGGTCTCAGCAAGCACCAGCCGGAATGCAATCCAATCCGCCAGCAACGCCGCGCCAAGGCCCACGGCGACCGCGACCAGGTGCAACGTAACCAACACGGTGTGGAACAGGATTGGCATGGGCAAGCTCCGTCGTTAACGAAGCCATTACAGGTCGCGCGGGACAATGAAGCAGTGACGAAGCGCACACATCAGCGCTGATCGTTTGCAGCCGGTCCTAGAACCGGGTGGGACGTGTTGTCCGGCCCGGCCTTGGTGCATAAATTGCGATCTGCTGGTTTTGGCTACCCGCGAGACGGGCGTATAGGACCGCTCTTTTGTTCTCTGGATGACTGATGCCCTACAAGGCCAATGAGGCACGTCGCCACAAGATCCCGCGGGCGCGCTGCAGCAGCGCGGCAACTTGACGGTCTGGGTGACGCCTGAGGCGCTGGCGGCATGGTGTCCGCCCCACACGGGTCAGCGCGGGCGTCCACGCGCCTACGTGGACGTAGCGATCGAGACCGGGCACCTGCTACGCCTGGCCTTTGGCCGTCGATAGCGGCAAACCGAAGGCCTGCTGCGCTCGCTCACCGCCCTGCTCGGGATCGATGTCGGCGTGCCCGACCATACGACGTTCTTGCGGCGCAGCCCCGGCCTGGCGCTCGCAGCGTCGCTGGCGCACGCCCAGACGGCCCAGTGACCGCGAAGCTGTGCGTTTTGGCCATTTAGAGCGGGGGCAGCCACGGGCGGCCGCAGGCTCTTTCTACTGTCTGATCACTGGCCCTGGCACGACACTGGCTTCATCCCAAAAGCAGCGTGCCGGTTGCCGTCCGAGAAGCAGCCGTTCACCCATGCTCCCGTGAATGGGGGCTTGCCGGCCTGGGTCAGCGTTCCCTCGCCATTGGGCAATCCGTCGCGCCACTCCCCCTCGTAGCGCGTGCCGCTAGGTGCGATGCCCACGCCCCTACCATCAGGCCAGCCAGCACGAAGTTCCCCTTCGAAGCGATCACCACCAGCTCCGATGTACGAGCCTGGTCCGTCTAGATTATCGTTTTCCCAGTTGCCCTCCAGGCGGTCGCCGTTTGGCAGCAACATGACTCCGTGCCCGCTGCGCTTGCCGGCTTGGAACTCTCCTTCGTAGCGGACTCCGGACGCGTAGGCTTGCATACCGTGTCCCGATAGCTTGCCATGGAACCAATCACCCTCGAACCGTCCGCCGTCCGCAAGCACCAGCACGCCACGGCCTGATTGCTCGTCTGCCTGCCATCCGCCTTCGTATCGGTTGCCGGTGGGCCACGAATAGGCACCCTGTCCTTCCCGCTGGCCGTTGTGCCACTCGCCTTCATACCGGCCACCGTTGGGACGCTTCATGGTCCCGCGCCCTTCAGGGCGACCATCTCTCCAGGCCCCGTCGTAGAGGAACCCGTTCTCGGTCGAGATCACAACATGGCCGTCCGCGAGGCGGCCACCCTGGAAGCTTCCCGTCAGCGTCATCCCACCTGCAAGGTGGTAGGTCCCAGCGCCGGTCGGCACGCCGTCCTTCATGCCTCCCTCAAAGGATAGCATTTCGTTGCCGTCCCGCGAGACGTGCAGGAAGCCCGATCCAGACACCGAGCCGTTGGCACACTCCCCTGACCACGTTGCGGTCGTCCCCGGCCACCTGATGAATGCGCCGTTGATGGCTACGCCGCTCAGGCTGGGGAACTTTGACAGCATTGCGAACTCGCAACCTGAGTCAGTCCAGGAATGCACCAGGTCAAAGGACAGCGGTGCCGGCTGGGCAGCGGCCGGTACGGACAGAGTCAGCACCAACGCAGCAAACGTGGTGGTATGCAGCGCGCTCCTCACCGCCACAGCCCCTCGAAGCGCCGGCCTGCGGTGCGGGTGTAGTGGACGGTGTGCCTGGGGTCGCGGTGGCCGAGGTAGT
>CAXSHI010000152.1:0-11065 GCA_964236755.1 uncultured Acetobacteraceae bacterium | reverse complement strand
GCCTGGCCGGGCTGGCCGCGCTGGCAGCCCTGCCCGCCCGGGCGCAGGGCGCGGCATGGGACGCCATCGCCGCCCGCGCCCGCGGCCAGACGGTCGCATTCAACGCCTGGGCCGGGGACGAGCCGACCAACGCCTTCATCGCCTGGGCCGGCGAGCGGGTGCAGGCGCTGCACGGCGTCACCCTGCGCCATGTCCGCCTGCGCGACACCGGGGAGGCCGTGGCCCGCGTCGTCGCCGAGCGCACCGCCGGGCGCGACCACGGCGGCGCCGTGGACCTGATCTGGATCAACGGCCCGAACTTCCTGGCGCTGCGGGAGCAGGGCTTCCTGCTCCGCTTCGCCGACATGCTGCCGAACTTCGCCCTGGTGGACACGGTGGGCAAGCCTGCGACGGTCACGGACTTCACCGTGCCGGTCGAGGGCTTGGAGGCCCCCTGGCGCATGGCGCAGATCGTCTTCGTCCACGACACGGCGCGCCTGCCGCAGCCGCCGCGCACGATGCGCGCGATGGCGGGCTGGGCGGCGGCGCATCGCGGGC
Organism: uncultured Acetobacteraceae bacterium; assembly: GCA_964236755.1. Classification (GTDB taxonomy): domain Bacteria; phylum Pseudomonadota; class Alphaproteobacteria; order Acetobacterales; family Acetobacteraceae; genus CAHJXG01. The sequence continues at coordinate 10,528 of CAXSHI010000152.1, read as the reverse complement.
GGCTCGCGCACCCTACCGTGCGCAACTTCCTCGGCGCCACCTTCCTCAAGCAGGCGCTGTATGAGCTGGCGCCCGACCCGAAGCGGCTGCAGGCGCCGGCCACGGATGCGGACTTCGCGCCCGCGACCGTCGCGATGTGGGCCTGGTACGACACGCTGCGCCCGAACCTGTGGCGCCAGGGCCGGCAGTTCCCGGAGAACGGTCCCGCCACCCGCAACCTGCTGAACGACGCGGAGATCGACCTCATGCTGTCCTTCAACCCGTCGGAGGCCGCCAACGCCATCGCCGCCGGGCTGCTGCCGGAGACGACGCGCGCCTACGTGCTGGACGGCGGCACCATCGGCAACGCGAGCTTCGTTGCCATCCCCGCCAACGCCTCGGCACCCGAGGCGGCGCAGGTGGTGGCCGACTTCCTGCTCTCCCCCGAGGCGCAGGCGCACGCGCAGGATCCGGCGGCGCTCGGCAACTTCACCGTGCTCGACCTGGCGCGCCTGTCGCCCGCAGACCGGAAGCGGTTCGACGACCTGCCGCGCGTCCCGGGCGCTATGACCAACGCCGAGCTGGGCCGGCCGCTCGACGAGCCGCACCCGTCCTGGATGACCCGCATCACGGCCGAATGGGAACGCCGGACGAGCGCCACCTGAGGGCGTTCCCCACGGCGCTTGTGGTCAGCGTCGTCATGGTCCCGGTGGGGGCGGGCCTGCTCGGCACGCTGCTGCCGGCGTTCGGGCTGCTGCCGGCGCTCGGCGGGCGGGCGGCGAGCCTGGAGCCGTGGCGCGTCCTGCTGGCGCAGCCGGGGCTGGCGGCTTCGGTGCGCCTCACGCTGACGGCCGGGCTGGGCGCCACGGTCCTGTCGCTCCTGGCGGTCACGCTGTTCTGCGCCGCGTTCCACGGCACGCGCTGGTTCCGCCGGGTGCAGGCCGCGACGGCGCCGGTGCTCGCGACGCCGCACGTCGCCGTCGCCATCGGCTTGCTCGCCTTGGCGGCGCCGAGTGGCGTGCTGGCGCGGCTCCTCTCGCCCTGGGCCACCGGCTGGCGGCAGCCGCCCGACATCGCCACGGTGGGCGACGCCTGGGGCCTGTCGCTGACCCTGGGCCTTGCGCTGAAGGAGGCGCCCTACCTGCTGCTGATGGCCGGCGCCGCGCTGAACCAGGTTCCGGCGGCGCGGCTGATGGCGGCGGCGCGCAGCCTGGGCCAGCCCGCGCCGGTAGCCTGGCTCAAGGTCGTCTTCCCGCTGGTCTATCGCCAGATCCGCCTGCCGGTGCTGGCGGTGCTGGCCTACGCGCTGTCCGCGGTCGATGCGGCGCTGCTGCTCGGGCCTGACAGCCCCGCGCCCTTGGCGGTCCTCGTGGTGCGCTGGTTCTTCGATCCCGACCTGTCCCGCGTGTTCCCCGCCGCCGCCGCGTCCTGCCTGCTGCTGGGGCTGACCCTCGGCGCCGTGCTGCTGTGGGCGGCGGTGGAGCGTGCCGCGGCCTCCCTCGGCGCGCGCTGGGCCGCGTCGGGCCGGACGGGCGGCACGGGCACCGTGCGCCTGGCCGGGCTGGCGCTGCCGACGCTGCTGGCGCTGGCGCTCCTGAGCCTCGCCGCCGCGGCGCTGTGGTCGGTGGCGGGTCCGTGGCGGTTTCCCAACGCCTGGCCCGCCCGGCTCAGCCTTGCCGCCTGGAGCGCCCAGGCTGCGGGCCTCGCCGGGCCGTTCCGCACCACGCTGCTGGCCGCCCTCGCCGCGACCGCCCTGGCCCTGCCGCTCGCCGTTGCCGCCCTTGAGGCGGTGGCACGGCACGGCGACGCCGCGCGTCCGGGCTGGCTCATGCTGATCTACCTGCCGCTGCTGGTGCCGCAGACCGCGTTCCTGTTCGGCATGCAGGTGGCGCTGCTCGGCCTCCGGCTTGATGGCGGCTGGGGCGCGCTGGTGTGGGCGCATCTGGTGTTCGTGCTGCCCTACGTGCTGCTGTCGCTGTCGGACGCCTGGGCGGCGCTGGACCCGCGGCTCGCCCGGGTGGCTGCCTGCCTCGGCGCCTCGCCGCTGCGCACGCTGCTGTCGGTCAAGCTGCCGATCCTGCTGCGGCCCCTGCTCGCCGCCGCCGCGGTGGGCGTCGCCGTCAGCGCCGGGCAATACCTGGCGACGCTGTTCGCCGGCGGCGGGCGGATGGCGACGCTTGCGACGGAGGCCGTCACCCTGGCGTCGGGCGGCGACCGCCGGGTGCTCGGCGTGTATGCCGTCGTGCAGGCGGGCCTGCCCTTGCTGTTCTATGCGCTCGCGCTGCTGCTGCCGCGGCTGCTCTGGCGGCGCCGGGCCGCGCTCGCGGGGTGAGCCTCGACCTCCATGCCGTCGCGGTGTCCGCCGGCGGGCGGGCGCTGTTCGCGCCGCTCACGCTGTCCGTCGCGCCCGGCCGCATCGCCACGCTGATGGGTCCGAGCGGCAGCGGCAAGTCGAGCCTGCTGGCCCACCTCTGCGGCACCCTCGATCCCGGCCTGCGCGGCCGCGGGACGGTGCGCCTGGACGGCGTCGATCTCACGCCCCTGCCGGCGGAGCGCCGGCGCGTCGGCATCCTGTTCCAGGACGACCTGCTGTTCCCGCACTTATCGGTCGGCGCGAACCTCGCCTTCGGCCTGGCCGCGGGGCCGGGGCGGCGCGCGAGGATCGACGCGGCGCTCGCCGAGGCCGAGCTGCCCGGCCTGGCCCGCCGCGACCCCGCCACCCTGTCCGGCGGCCAGCGGGCGCGCGTCGCCCTGCTGCGCGCCCTGCTGTCCGAGCCGCGCGCCCTCCTGCTCGACGAGCCGTTCGGCCGGCTCGACACGGCGCTGCGCGGCCGGTTCCGCGGCTTCGTGTTCGGCCACGCGGCGGCCCGGGGCCTGCCGGTGCTGCTGGTGACGCACGACCCCGAGGACGCCGCCGCGGCGGGCGGGCCGGTCATCCAGCTGCAGACGCCGTGAGGCGCGTGCCGTGCGGGAGCGGGGCCGCGGGCCGACGGGTTGATCGGGCGTCTCCGCCGCATCATCTAGCCAGTGATCGCCGCGGCGCGCCATGCCGAGCAAGCAGGTTGGCGGCCGCGGCCCTTGCGATGCCGTCCTGCCGGCCCCCAACCCCATAGGCCGCCCTCACCCGGCGATGCCTGCGCCACACCATCGAAAGAGAGGCCGCCGTGCCCCGGACCGCTGCCAACCTGATGTGGGCCGATGCCCTCGCCCTCGTGGCGCGCGCCGACCGGCTGCACCGCGAGTTCTTCCGTCCCGCCGCGACCGGATGGGAGCCGCCGGTCGATCTGCTGGAGACGCCGGGCGAGCTGATCCTCATCGCCGCCCTGCCCGGCGTGCGCGTGGCGGACGTCGAGCTTGTCGTCTCCCACCGCGAGCTTGCCATCATCGGCACGCGCCGGCTTCCGGCGCTGCCCGGCTCCACGCGGGTGCACCGCATGGAACTGCCGCACGGACAGTTCGAGCGCCGCATCGCCCTGCCGCCCGGCGCCTATGAGCTGGCCCGCCGCGACCTGGCGGACGGCTGCCTGACCATCATTCTGCGAAAGGTGACGTAATGGACGCCCCCGCCCCGGCCCTGACGCCCTCCCCCTTGCCGGAGGATGCGCTGATCGTCGTTCCGGTGCAGGAAGCCGTGCTGTTCCCCGGCGCCGTCATCCCGCTCGCCGCCACGCGCCCGGTCACGACCGAGGCCTTGCAGGCGGCGGCGCGGGAAAGCCGGCATGTCGTCGTCGTGCTGCAGCGCGACCCGGCCATGGACAGGCCGGGCCTGGCCGACCTGCACCCCATCGGCACGGAGGCCCGGCTGCTGCGCTACCTCACCGCGCCGGACGGCACCCACCATGCGATCCTCCAAGGGATCGGCCGCGTGCGGCTGATTGGCGCGGCGGCGGACTCGCCCATCCCTGCTGCACACGTCGAGCGCGTCCCGGAGCCGAACGCGGACGGCGCCGAGATCGCGGCCCGCACCCATCAGCTTCGGGAGCGCGCGCTGGAGACCCTGCGGCTGATCGAGCAGGTGCCGCCGGACCTGGTCGCGACGATCCAGAACGTGGAGCCGCCGGGGCTGCTGGCCGATCTGGTGGCGGGGCTGCTGGACCTGTCGCCTGCGGACAAGCAGGAGATCCTGGAGATCATCGACCTGCCCGCGCGCCTCGACCGCGTGCTGTGGCGGCTCGCCTACCGGCTGGAGGTGCTGCGCCTGTCCGCCGACATCGGCAAGCGCACGCGGGAGACGATGGAGGGCCGGCAGCGCGAGTTCATGCTGCGCGAGCAGATGAAGGCGATCCAGAAGGAGCTGGGCGACGACGACGGCGCCCCGGAGCTGCAGGATCTGGAACGCGCGCTGGGTGAGGCCGAGCTGCCCGAAGAAGCGGAGCGGCAAGCGAAGCGCGAACTGCGCCGGCTCAAGCAGATGCCGGAGGGCAGTCCGGAGGTCGGCATGCTGCGGACCTACCTCGAATGGATGTCCGAGTTGCCTTGGAAGCTGGGCGAGACCCCGCCCATCGACGTAGCCGCCGCGCGCCGGGTGCTGGACGAGGAGCACTTCGGCCTGGAGAAGATCAAGCGGCGCATCGTCGAGTTCCTGGCCGTCCGCAAGCTGAACCCCGGCGGCAAGGGGCCGATCCTATGCTTCGTGGGACCGCCCGGCGTCGGCAAGACGAGCCTCGGCCAGAGCATCGCCCACGCCACCGGCCAGCCTTTCGTGCGGGTCAGCCTCGGCGGCGTGCATGACGAATCGGAGATCAGGGGGCACCGCCGCACCTACATCGGCGCGCTGCCGGGCAACATCATCCAGGCACTCAAGCGGGCTGGCTCCCGCGAATGCGTGATGATGCTGGACGAGATCGACAAGCTCGGCAGCGGCGGGTTCCAGGGCGACCCGGCGTCCGCCATGCTGGAGGTGCTCGACCCCGAGCAGAACAACACGTTCCGCGACGCCTACCTCGCGGTGCCGTTCGACCTCAGCCGCGTGCTGTTCATCGCGACGGCCAACCAGCTCGACACCATCCCCGGCCCGCTGCGCGACCGCATGGAGGTCGTGCAGCTGTCCGGCTACACGGCGGAGGAGAAGCAGGCCATCGCCCGGCGCTACCTGCTGCCGCGGCAGCAGGCGCAGAACGGCTTGGCCGAGGGCGACGTGGAGGTGGACGACGACGCGCTCGCGTCCATCATCGGCGACTACACGCGGGAGGCCGGCGTGCGCAGCCTGGAGCGCGAAGTGGGCGCGGTGTTCCGCTCCGCTGCCGTGCGGGTGGCCGAAGGCGGCGCCGAGCGGCCGATCCGCATCGGCACGGAGAGCCTGCCAGCGATCCTGGGGCCGAGCCGGTTCGATCCGGAGGTCGCCGGCCGTGCCGCGATGCCGGGCGTGGCGACGGGCCTGGCCTGGACGCCGGTGGGCGGCGACATCCTGTTCATCGAAAGCAGCCGGATGCCCGGCGGCGGCCGGCTGATCCTCACCGGCCAGCTCGGCGACGTGATGAAGGAAAGCGCGCAGGCGGCGCTAAGCCTCGTGAAATCAAGGGCGGAGCAGCTTGGCATCGAGCCGAGCCTGTTCGAGGGCGACATCCACGTCCACGTGCCCGCCGGTGCCATCCCGAAGGACGGGCCGTCGGCCGGCGTCGCGATGTTCATGTCGCTGGCGTCCTTGCTGCTGCGCCGGGCGGTGGACCCGGCCGTCGCGATGACCGGGGAGATCAGCCTGCGCGGCCTGGTGCTGCCGGTCGGCGGCATCCGGGAAAAGGTCGTGGCGGCGGCGCGGGCCGGCATCACCACGGTGATGCTGCCGGCGCGCAACCGCCGCGACTGGGACGACATCCCGCCCAGCGCCCGGGACAAGCTGCGCTTCGTTTGGCTGGAAACGGTGGACGACGCCGTGCGGGCCGCGCTGGCGGCGCCGGGCGAGGACGAGGCGAGGCGCGTGCCTGCCGCAGCGTTGCCGTAGCCCTGCCCTGCGGCGGTTTCAGGAACAGCGGCAGCGAAAGGCGTTCTCCCAATGGACTTATCGGCTCGTCGGGATGCATGACGCCGCCGGCACGCCCGGTCGATTTCGGACGGACGGCATGCGACTGCCGGCATGTTGCGGCGTTGAGTTCCGGATTCCAACTTCCAACAAGGATGACCATGACCGATCTCAGCCAAGTCAAGGAGCATGCAAACGTCATCGGCGCCGACGGCGTGCATGTCGGCACCGTTGACCACCTCCAGGGCGACCGCATCAAGCTCACGAAGCGGGACTCCGGCGATCAGCGGCATCATTACATTTCCACTGGGCTGGTCGCTGAGGTCGAGGACGGCACCGTGCGCCTGTCGGCCAATGCGGACGTCGCGGTGACGTTCGAGGAGGCGGAGTAGCCGCGGCCCACGCCGGCCGCATCGCGTCAACTCCGCCCTGCGGGCATTGCGCCTCGGACCCGGCAGCCCATGGATGGTCCATCGGGTTCGAGGGATTGGGGAGACTCCTCAAGCGGCTGCTCAGGGCAGGATGCCGGGACTGGCGCCGTCCACGTCGCGGGACGTGACCTGGACGCGCCAGTCGGGGATGACCCCTAGCGGCCGGACGGCCGGGTAAGGCTGCCCGGCGCGGGTCGCAAGCCACGTGGCATCGACGATGCCGCATCCTTGGGCACGTAGGCGGCTGGTCAGCATCTGCTCGTTCAGGATCGCCACCGCCTTGTCCTCGAAGAAGCCCAGCGTCCGCTCCGACAGCGCGAAGCGCGAATGCCATTCCGTGCCCTGGCCGGTGCCCCGGCCGGTCAGCCAGTCCAGGATGTTCTGCCGGTACGACGCCGAGAGCGGGGCATTCGTGCGGAACGGCGCCGCCGGATCGCCGCTGAACAGGCCGCTCCGGTCGGTCACGCTGTTCAGCGAGCCGAGCAGCCGAAGCTCCGCCGGCGGCAGCAGCACGAAGGAGCTGCGCAGCCAGCATTGCAGGCTGCGCCCGGCAAAGGCGACGGGATCGTTGAAATGGTCGATGTGCCCCACCGCGGCGGCACGCCCGGCCACCAGGCCCAGCATGTCGGCGTCGAACCGGTCGAGGTAGCGCGTGTAGAGCTTCCGGAACGCCGAGGTGGCGAGGTGGACGAAGTCGTACTCGTCGAGGCTCTGCCCGAGATGCGCGATGCCGCGGTCCCAGGCGGAAAACTCCCAAGCCGCGTTGTCGCCGCCGATCAGCGTGACGCCCGGCGCAAGCCGCTCCGCGTGGTCCCGGTCCAAGGCGTTGTCGATCACGACGACCTCATGCGAGAACTCCGGCATCTGCTGCGCGAACAGGGTGCGAATGTCCGGCAAGGCGTCGCGGTATCTCTCGTCGCCGTGCCGGGCCAGCAAGGTGACGATGCGTAGGCCCAGCACCGTCACAGGCCGGCCGTCCGCAACGCCTCGTCCCGCCCCAGCCAGTGCCCGATACCGCCATGGGCCAGGCGCTGCTCGACGCCGCGCAGCACCGCCGCCGCCGCGTCGCGCCAGCCTGTTGGCGCCTGCGCCTCGGCCAGCGCCGCGCCGAACGGCTGGCCGGCCGGCGGCGATCCCGACAGCACCCGGCCCAGCGCCTCAAGGAGCGAGGCCGCGTCGTCGAACTCGATCAGTCGGCCCGGCAGTCGGGAATGCGCCGCGATCTCGGCCCACAACGGGCAGCGCCGCACCAGCACCGGGCGGCCATAGGCCAGGCTTTCCACCACCGGCAGGCCGAAACCTTCGTAGAACGACGGATACACGACGGCGCGGGCGGTCGCGACCAGGCGATGCACCTCATCCTCGGACAGCTCGCCGCTCGGGATCACATGCACCCCGGGCACGGCCGGCCCTTGGCCGCCGAGCACGGCGAAGTCCTGCAGCGGGAAGGCCTCGACCAGCAGCCGAAGGGTCGGCGCAATGCCCTTGTGGTCGTAGCTGTTGCCGAATAACAGGACATGCCTTCCGGGCGGCATGCCTTGGAACCGCCGCAGGGCGTGCTCGTCCGTGAGGAAGCTCAGGTGCACCACCTGCTCCGCCACGTCCGGCGCCACCGGGAAGCGCGTCCGGAACCGGTCCTGCGAGAAGGCGGAGATGTACATCAGCAGGTCGGAATGCCGAGCCACGAAGCGCCACGCCCATTCCAGGCGTTCCGGCGCGGGGTAGAGGATGTCCCAGCCGATGGTGTCGAGGATGTTGAAGCCGATCAGGAAAGCGTGGCGGTGCATCTCGGCGACCGTCTCGACGGCCCAGGGCTGGTTGAGCATCACGGCGGCAGCGTAGCCGCCGGGCAGATCGCCTGACAGCCGGTTAAACCGGGGGTAGCGCGCCGCCATGCCGTGGAACTCCATGGCGTCGGCGCTGGCGGCGATGTCGATCTGCCAGGGCGCGTGGAGGGCCGCGAAGCCGTCCAGCATGCCCAGCACGCATTTCGAGGTGCCGTTGTGCAGCATGGTGAGGCCGCGGCAGTTGAGCAGCAGGCGGCGGCGCGCGCCGGGCGCGGGGCGGGCGGCGCTCAGCAGCGGCTCCAGCCGCCGCTGCGCCAGCCTGTCGTTCTCCGCCGCCGCGCGGGCCGCGTCGGGATACAACGCCAACAGCCGGGCCGAGTCCTCCGCCGGCAGCGCCGGGTAGAGGTCGCCCGGCGAAAGTGCCGAGGGGACCACGACGCGGTTCGCCACCACGTTGCGGAACCCGCGGCGCCGGGCCTGGCAGAGGCCGTGCGCCACCGCGCCCGGCGCGGTGGCGAACTGGGCGTCCGGCTCCATCGCGGACACCACCTCCCGCCGGATCACGGTCATGGCCGTGAGCCGCTCTGCGGTCATCACGCCACGCGGCAGAAGCGCCAGGGCGGCGCGGGAGGTCATCGCGGCGCCTGCCTCCGGCCCGGCGGCGGCCGGCAGCGGCCACACCCCGTCCGTGGCCGCCTGGGCGAAGCGCGGCTGCGCGCTGCCGAACAGCGGGTCACGCCCGAGTTCGTCCAGCAGCGGCTGCACCACGTCGTTGTCCGGCAGCAGCGGCCCCAGGATGACGGCCAGGTGCCGGTGGCGCCGCGCCGCGTGCGCCACGGCCTGCGACCAGGCCAAGGCGGGCGCGCCGCCGTGGTCCGGCAGCACGGCCACGCTGCCGGCCGCGTGCGCGAACCCGCACTGGACTTCCAGCAGCCGGAGGTGCCGCGCCGCCGCGTGCCCGTCCAGCCCGCTGCCCGACAGGTCCGCGAACACGTCATAGGCGCGGGACCCGGCGTCAGACATCGTGCAGCGCGTCCGCCAGCGGGGCATAGACCACGCCGGGAGAAAAGGCGTGTTCCAGCCGGGTGCGGGCGTGCTCGACGGCGGAGGCCTGCTCGTCGTCCACAAGCAGGCGCTTGATGTGGGCGGCGAAACCGAACCAATCGGCGGCGACGTGGCAGAAGGCGCGCGCCTCGTCGTCCAGCCCGTCGGCGCCGGACGGCCAGCAGACCACCGGGCGCAGGTGGCACAGCGCCTCGACGGTCTTGATCTTCAGCCCGGTGCCGGCCACTGCCGGGTTGATCACCAGGCGCGCCGCCGCGTAGAGCGGGCCGAGGTCCTCGACCCGGCCCAGCACGCGGACGTTGTCGGGCGCCCCGTGGACCGTGTCGCCCACCGCGCCCGCCACCAGAAGCTCCGCCTCCGGCAGGTCCCGGCACACGAGGGGCCAGCAGAAGGCGAGGAAGTCGGACAGGCCCTTGGCGTTCATCGGATTGGCCGAGGCCACCAGCAGCACCGCGGTCCCGGCTGCTGCTGCAGCCCGGGCCTGCGCGGCCGGGGCATCGCGGCACACGGTGAAATCGACCCCGATGCTGACGACCTTGCGGTCCGGGGCCAGGCGGGCGAGGTCCCGCGCCTCGTCCGGCTGGATGCCGATCAGGATGTCGGCGCGGCGCAGCAGCGCCGCCTCCTCCGGCTCCGACAAGGCGAGGCCGTCGCTCAGGCCGTAGCGTTCGACCTTGCTCGCCTTGGTCGAGAACACGTCGATGGTGTCGATGGCGGTCGCGAGGCCCGGGAGCAGGGGGAACGGCCGGGTCATGAACACGTACTCGGCCAGCAGCAGGTCCGGCCGGAAGCCGTCCCGCAGGTGCAGCAGCAGCTCCACGAGCGCGTCGGGGCAGAAGGTGCGCAGCAGGCCCAGCAGCCGGGCCTGCGCCGGGTCGCTGGCGTCGTCCTCGCGCAGCAGCGCCGGGATGTCGGTGCGCGTGCCGAGCTGGAGGCCGTCGAGCAGCCGGCTGCCGGCCGGCAGGTGGTGATAAAGGGTGCCCGCGCGGTCGCAGACCAGCAGGTTGGGATAGACCGCCGCGGCGCCCGCCATCTGCTGCTCGGACGGCATCTCGTGCGGCAGCGGGCAGACCACCAGCAGCACATCCCAGCCCTGCTGCGCGAACCAGGCGAGCATGCGGTGGATGCGGTACTCGTTGCCGGCGCGCGGCGGGCAGGGCCACACGTGCCCGACGCACAGCACCCGGCGCCCGCCGCCGCGCGGCAGGGCCGGGACCGGCGGGGTCGCCAGGGGAACGAGGGCCTGGTGCCTGAACGCCGCCGGCGGCGCGTCCTGCGCTGCCGGCTCCGGCGGCGGCTGCTCGCCC
>CAXSHI010000151.1:0-11119 GCA_964236755.1 uncultured Acetobacteraceae bacterium | reverse complement strand
GACCTGACGGTGATCGCCATCGTCGGCATCATCCTGCTGATCGGCATCGTCAAGAAGAACGGCATCATCCTGGTCGATTTCGCGATCAACGCCGAGCGGAACGAGGGGGCGAAGCCGCTCGACGCGATCCGCCAGGCCTGCCTGCTGCGCTTCCGGCCGATTCTGATGACTACGATGGCGGCGTTGCTGTCCGGCCTGCCGCTGATGCTGGAGAACGGCGCCGGGTCCGAGCTGCGCAAGCCGCTGGGGTTCGCGATGGTGGGCGGCCTGGCCCTCAGCCAGGTGCTGACGCTCTACACCACCCCGGTGATCTACCTTTATCTCGACCGGCTGCAGCACTGGTTCGCGCCCGCGCGGCAGAAGCGGGACATGCCGCGCCTGGCCGGCGCGATGCGGGCCGGGCCGAAAGGCTCGGAGGTCTGACCGTCTCTGGCCGGCCCGGCCTTCAGAGATAGGGCAGCATGAGCCGCATCCCGGCGTCGCGCAGCCGGGCCGGCAAGCTGCGGGCGTCAAGCTCCGCCTCCGCCAGGGCTGCGCCGCGGCTCGACTGCATCAGAACCGTGAGCGCCTCGGCGAGGCCGCGGTCGTAGAATTCCATGCACAACTCGAAGTTGAGCCGGAAGGAGCGGATGTCCCAATTGCAGCTGCCGATCAGGCACCATTCGCCATCGACGACCGTGATCTTGGAATGGCGGAACGGCGGCGGGCAGCGCCAGATCCGCACCCCGTCCTTCAGGAGCGGCCCGACGTTGGCGCGGGTGGCCCAGTCCACGAAGGCGTGGTCGCTGGTCTCGGGAATCACGACATCGACCGCGACGCCACGCATCGACGCCAAGGCGAGCGCGGTCGTCAGCCGCTCGTCGGGAAGGAAGTACGGGGTCATCACCGCAATGCCCTCCCGCGCGCAGGCGACGGCCTGAAGCACGGCGAACTCGATCTTCTCCAAGTCCTCGTCCGGCCCGGAGTCGATCACCCGTGACGGCGCGGCGCCATGTGGCGCCACTTCCGGGAACCAGGCCTCGCCCCCCAGGTCCTCGTTCGTGGCGAAAGCCCAGTCCTGGGCGAACGCCTCGGCCAGCTGGCCGATGACCGGGCCTTCGATCCGGAAATGGGTGTCCTGCACCGGCGCCCTCGGGTGAGCGGCGATGACGTTCGCGTCGGAGATGTTCATGCCGCCCGTGAAGCCGACCGACCCGTCCAGCACCAGGATCTTCTTGTGCGAGCGCAGGTTGAGGAACGGCATGCGCCAGGGCAGCGGCGAGTGCAGGAAGCGCGCGGCCGGTATGCCCCGGCGGCGCAGCGCGCGAAAGGCCGGCGACCGCAGCCAGCCGCCGCCGATGCCGTCGATCAGCACGCGCACCGCGACGCCGCGGCCCTGCGCCGCGGCCAGCGCGTCGATGAACCGCCCGCCCCAAGTGTCGTCCCGGAAGATGTAGGAGGACAGGCCGACGCTGTGCCGGGCCGCCGCGATGGCGGCCAGCATGGCTGGGTAGGCCTCGTCGCCGTCGCGGTAGATCTGCACGGCGTTGCCCGGCATCACCGGCCGCCCGGTGATGCGCCCGATGCCGCGGTCCAACGGGTCCAGATGGTCGTCGTCGGTGGGCGAGGGCCAGGCAGCATGGCCGCCGCGCCGGTCTGCGGAGGGCCGCAAGCGCCGGGCACGGCGCTGCACTCGGTTCACGCCGAACAGGAAGTAGCAGAGGCCGCCGATGACTGGCGCGAACCAGGCAAACCCGATCCAGCCGGCCGCCGTCGCCACTTCCCGCTTGCGCAGCAGCACGTGGAGGGTGACGAGCACCGCCGCCAGGAGGCCGGCCGCGAACGCCACATCCGCGCGCACGTGGACGAGGGAGGCCCAAAGCTCCATGTCAGGGCCGCGCGGCGCCGCGCGTGTTGGTGTAGATCGCGAACAACGTGTGAGAGGCGCAGATAAACAAACGTGCCCGGTTGCGCCCGCCGAACGCGAGGTTCGACACCGTGAACGGCACCTTGATGCGGCCTAGCAGAGTGCCGTCGGGCGCGATGCAGTGCACCCCGTCGGCGGCGCCGCTCCAGATGTTGCCATCCTCGTCGCAGCGGAACCCGTCGGCGTAGCCGGGTGCCACCGTATGGAACACCCGGCCCTTCGACAGGCGCGCGCTGCCGTCCAGCACGTCGAACACGCGGATGCATCGCACCGGGTCGGGCGCGAACTGCGGCCCGGTTTCCGAGACGTAGAGCCGCCGCTCGTCGGGCGAGAAGCACAGCCCGTTCGGCCCGGCGAAGTCGTCCGCCATCACCCGCAGGCTGCCGTCGCGCGGATCGAGCCGATACAGCGTCGGCGGCAGTTCCGGCGCCTGCTTGCCGCCCTCGTAATCCGTGCTGATGCCGTAATGCGGGTCGCTGAACCAGATCGCTCCGTCCGAGGCGCAGACGATGTCGTTGGGCGCGTTCAGCCGGCGGCCCTCGTAGCGGTCGGCCAGCACGGTGACGCTGCCGTCCAGTTCCGTCCGGGTGACGCAGCGGCCGCGGTGGGAGCAGCCGATCAGCCGCCCCTGGCGGTCCCGCGCGTGGCCGTTGGCAAAGCCGGAAGGCTCGCGGAACACGGAAATGCCGTCGCCCTCGCTCCAGCGCAGGATGCGGTCGCCCGGCAGGTCGCTGACCAGCAGGCAGTCGTGATCGGCGAACCAGACCGGGCCTTCCAGCCAGCCGAAGCCCTCCCCCAGCTTCACCAGGGGCGCATTCGGCAGCACCAGGTGGCGGAAGCGCGGGTCGTGAATGTCGAAGCCGTTCATCGCTGCCGTGCCCATCGCTACCGCGCGTGGCACGGAGCGCGCTGCGGCTCGACGTGCAACTGCACCGTCATCAGCACCGCGGGCTGGTCGCCGACCGTGCCGGAGCGGTGGCCGCGCTTGCCGTCCTGTTCCGTGCAGTTCTGGTCCTCGCCCAACGAGAACTCGCCCGGCCCCTGCTCGATGCGGAAGCCGTCCATGCTCTCGATCCACCAGCGGCCGGACAGCACGACGATCCATTGCGGCGCCGGGTTCTCGTGCCACTCGCCGACCCAGCCGACCGGCTGCACGGTGACGACGACCGTGGCCTCGGACCGCTCGTGCTTGTTGTTCCACTGCGGGGCGGCGGCGCCGACGCCTTTCAGCTCGAACTCGGTCAGCGCGCATTGTCGCTGGTGGCTCACCCCGTCCTGGTCGGTCCACAGGTGCCAGTAGGGGATGCGGGGCTTGGGGCCGGACGGGTCGGACATCGGCGTCTCCGTGATGGTGCTGCCTTGGGCGTCCCGGCCTGAACTTTCCGCTGGGTCCATTGTTCCATTGGGGGTGGCGAGCCTCTGCTTCACCTTCCGGGGAACCTTTTCATGATGCTGCTGAACGACTACGCCCCGCTGCTGCTGCGGGTGTGCCTGGTGGTGCTGTTCCCGTTCAGCGGCCTCGACAAGATCGTGAACTGGCGCTCGGCGATGCAGCAGGCGGGGAAGGGCCGGCTTGCGCCCGCCTTGCTGGTCGCGGCCATCGCCGTGGAGTTCGTGACGCCCGTGTGCATCGTGCTGGGCTGGCATGACCGGCTGGCGGCGTTCGTGCTCGCGGGCTTCTGCACGGTGACGGCGGTGCTGTATCACCAGTTCTGGCGCTACCCGGAGTTCTGGCGCTTCCGGCCGGGGGAGGGGCTGGAACATTTCTGGGAGTTCCTGAAGAACTTCGGCCTGGTCGGCGGCCTTGGCCTGATCGTGCTTGCCCCGCGCACCCTGCCAGCCGGCGACTTCCTGCGGCATCCGCTGTCATCGACCTATGTGGGCAGACCGGAGGCCGGAGACGTCGTGCGGACGGCGCCGTGATCGTAGGAACATGTCGCAGGGTGATAGGAGGACCCAGCCGGGTCTGACGCGGTTCAGAATGGAATGCATACTCGATGCCTGCCAGGGTTGGCCATGTATCGGATCACGACGCCTGGATGCCGCAAGAGCGATCAGGCAATGCGGTGGGCGTTGCCTGATCGAGTATTCTTCGCCTGCGGAGCCTGTCATATCCTGGCCCACGTATTTCTTGAGAAATACGGCGAGCAGAACGTCCAGGTGCTTTGGCTGAAGCCCACTCCAGGCTTTACCGGAAACCACATCGTCATAGACGGTGCGTCCTGGATTTTCGACTACCACGGCTACTCCGACTGAGAACTCTTTCTCCGCCACACTTTCAGGAAAGCGAGGCGGTGGTGGCCCGGTTGGCATGCGACCCTGGTCCCATTGCCCCGAGACGTGCTGCTTTCGGAAGCAAAGTCGCGGTCTTACAATGGCCTATGGCTGCGGGAACCTGGGCAGTTCCTCCACGATGCCCTGCCCCGTGCCTGGGCTTATCTGGGCCGCTTTCCACCCCCAAGGGTCCCGGCTGCCTCAGCATGCGCAACATGACGTTTCGCCCGGCGAGCCCCACCAACTTGGCGGGGGTGCTGGCGCTTCTTCGGCATCTCAGCCCAGATGACCCCACTCCCGATCCGGCGAAGGTGGAAGCAGCTTGGGCAGCTCTTCTCGGATCGAAGCTGACACCGGTGTTCGTCGCGGATGGCGGAGACGGCTTGGCATCCATCTGCATGCTCGCGATCATCCCTAACCTGACCCGCGGCGCGAGATCATTCGGCATTATCGAGAACGTGGTGACGCATCCGGGCCAGCGGCGGACCGGGTTGGCTCGCTCCGTCCTCGCGGCTGCGCTGGAGGCCGCCTGGGATGCGGGTTGCTTACAAGGTCATGCTGGCGAGCGGGCGCGACGAACACACGCTTCACTTCTACGAAAAGTGCGGATTTAAGCGTGGGAGCAAGACTCACTTTGAGGCCCGCCGCCGATGGGTCGCCGCCGGTTCATTCAAGCGACTACACCGTGCCATCGCCCGTCAACAGCATGACATGCCCGTCCGGATCGCGGCGCAGCCCGGCGGGACGGGCGGAAAGCGTCACCCAATCCGTCACCAATGCATTGGCCGGCACGGCCGCCGCCAGGCGGCCCGGCGGCGTGTAGCGCAGCAGCTCCAGCCCGGGTCCCGCCGGTGACGGGAAGCGCAGCCCGGTCACGCGCACCCGCGCGCCGGGCACGCCGTCGAGCCGGGATTGCGCGGCGCTGTCGTTCCAGGATCGCGCTGCCACCTGGAAGCCGAGCCGGCGGTAGAAGCGCAGGCTGCGCGCCGTCGAGGCAACCGCCATCGCGCTGTGGTCGATGCCGAGGAACGGCCTTGATCCTGCACCGGCCGCGTGCTGCCACGCCGGGCGGCCCTGGCCCGGCGGAAACTGGATCAGCTCCAGCGGATGCCCGTCGGGGTCGCGGAACTTGACCGCGGCGACGCCGCCGTTGCGCGGCGGCAGGCGTTCCGGCCCGTTCAACGAGATGGGGCGGGGCGACTGCGCCGAAAGCTGCCGCCAGGCCGCCACCATGTCGTCCACCACGATGGCCAGATGCTGGAACCAAAGGTCGTTGCTGCGGCTGTCCGCTGGGTAGGGCGCACCCGGAGGATCGAACCGGACAAGAGCGATTTCCTCCGCGCCGAGGCGCAGCACGGCTTCCTCGATGGCGGCGCCCGCCAGGCCGAGCAGCGCGGGCAACGCCGGGTCGCCGGGACCGCGCGACACGACCTGGAAGCCCAGGCCGTCGCGGTAGAACGCGACCGACCGGCTGAGATTGGTCACAACCCGGCTGATCCGCACGATGCGCGTTGCGATGCCGTCCCGCTTGCGGGCCGCTGTCAGGCCGCCGGCCACCAGCGCCAGGGCGCCGCGGGCGGCCGTCCGCACGGTCAGGCCACCAGCCGCTCCCCGATGCGGTCGGCCACCCGGAGAGCGTTGGCAACGATGGTGAGCGTCGGGTTCACCGCGCCGATGGAGGGGAAGAAGCTGGCATCCGTCACATACAGGTTGTCCAGCTCATGCGCCTTGCAGTCGAGGTCGAGGACCGAGCTGGCCGGGTCGGCGCCGAAGCGCAGCGTGCCGGCCTGGTGCGCCGTGCCGTTAAGCGGGATGTCTTTGCCGAGGTAAAGGTGCCGCTCAATCAGGTGCGGCCAGGCGCCCATCGGCAGCACCATGGCCTGCGTCTTGGCGCGCAGGCGCTTCGCCGCCTCCCCATCGCTGTCCTGCACGTCCAGAACCACGCGGCCGCCGTCGTAGCGGATGCGGTTCTCCGGCCGGGGCAGGTCCTCACTTTGCAGCCAGAAGTCGATGGAGTGCCGGGCCATCTTGTCGAACGGCCAATCCGGCAGGAACGGCATGAGGGCCTGCCCCGGTGCTTCCCCCCGGATCTGCTCGCCGTGCGAGGTCGCGCACATCTGGATCAGGCCCAGCGGATACTCCCAGTCTGGCGCGCCGAAGTAGTAGTCGCTGACCGCCAGCGTCTTCTGGAACACCGTGTCGTTCGACTCCTTCAGCAGCGCCATCACCACCGACATGGTGTGCCGGATGTAGTTGCGCCCGACCTGGTCGGAGCCGTTGGCCAGCCCCTTGGGATGCGCGTCGCTCGCCGAGCGCAGCAGCAGCAGGGCGGAGCTGAGCGCGCCGCAGGCGACCACCACGACATCGGCGGAGTATTCCTCGGGCTGGTTGTCACGCATCACGTGCACCCGGCGGATGCTGCGCCCCTGGGGATCGGTCTCCAGCCGGGTCACGTAGGCGCCGGTCAGCAGGGTGAAGTTCGGATGCGCGGCCCGGGTGGGATCGACGCTGATCACCTGGGCGTCCGCCTTGGCGTTGATCGCGCAGGGGAAGCCGTCGAACGCATCGCAGCGGATGCAGGGGCTGTACGTGGTGGCGCTGCCGTCCGGGTTCTGGTCGAGCTTGATGCCGAGCGGCAGGTGGAACGGGTGCAGCCCCTGGTCTTTCAGCGCCTGGTCCAGTTGCTGGATGCGCGGCTCGTGCTGGATGGGCGGAAAGGCGTAGGGGGTGCTGGACCACGGCTCGCTCGGGTCCTCCCCGCGTAGGCCGTGCACGTGATACAACGCCTCCGCCTGGCCGTAGTACGGCTCGAACACGTCGTAGCCAAGCGGCCACGCCGGGGAGACACCGTCCTTGTGCCGAACTTCGCCGAAATCCTGCTCGCGCAGGCGCAGCAGCGCCGAGCCGTACACCTTGGAGTTGCCGCCGACGAAGTAGTGCAGGCCCGGATGGAACTCCTGGCCGTCGCGGCCATGCCAGGTCTCCTTCGCCTGGTAGGCGGCGTCCACGAACACGGTCCGGGCGTCCCAATTGGCGCGGGAGCGGGGCAGGTATCCGCCGCGCTCCAGCATCAGGATGCGCTTGCCGGTGGGCGCCAGCCGCTGCGCCAGCGACGCGCCGCCAGGTCCGCTGCCGATGACGATCAGGTCGTAGTGGCCGTTTGGCATGGAAGACTTTCCGTTTGGCAAGGGCACCCCGCCGGGAACGAGAGGCAGCGCCCATGGTTCCCGGACCGACATGACCGTTTGGCGGCACAGCGCCCCCGGCCAGCTGGCCCGCCTGGCTGAATGGGCAATGGCGCGGCGATCAGCCGCCGGTGGCGAAGCCGGGGTAAAGCGTCATGCCACCATCGACGAACAGCGTGGCGCCGGTCACGTAGTCGGCCGCGTCGGAGGCGAGCCACACCGCGGCCTGGGCGATGTCGTCCGGCTCGCCGATGCGCTTGTAGGGCACGAGCGTCATCAGGCCGGCATAGGCGGCCGGCGTGTCCCAGGCGGCGGTGTTGATCGGCGTGCGGATGGCGCCGGGCGCGATGCCGTTGACCCGGATGAGCTGCGGCGCCAGCTCCTGCGCCATGCTCTGCATCAGCAGCATCACGCCGCCCTTGGACGCGGCGTAGTTCGCGTGGCCGGCCCAGGGGATCTGCTGGTGCACGGAACTCATGCAGATGAGCTTGCCGGCCGCACAGGACACGGAGGCCGCGACGCCGCGACGCTTGAACTCGCGGGCGGCGGCCCGGCCGCACAGGAATTGGCCGGTCAGGTTCACGCCGATGACGGCGCTCCACTGCTCCAACGTCATCTCGTCGAGCGCCGCATCCCGCTGCAGCCCGGCGTTGCTGACCACGACGTGCAGGGTGCCGAACTGCGCGATGGCGGCGGCGAACATCCGCTCGACTTCCTCTTCCCGGCTGACGTCGGCCTGCAGCACGGCGGCGCGGCGGCCCATGGCCTCGATCTCATGCGCGACCGCCTCGGCGGCTTCCTTGTTGTGGGCGTAGTTCACCGCCACGTCCGCGCCGGCGCGGGCCAGGCCCAGGGCCACTGCCCGGCCGATGCCGGAGTCGCCGCCCGTGACCAGCGCCGGCTGCCCGGCGAGCACCGGGTAATACGGCGCGTGCGGCGGGCCGCGGTCGGGCGTCGTGCCTGCCGCGGGATCTTCTGCAGTGCTGTCGCTCACGACGGGCCGCTCCATGTCAGGCACAGGCGCATTCTGGCACGTCCCGCCGGCCCCGGCCATCGCGCGGGCGCGGTCAGCCGCGATCCTTGTGCTGCTCGTGCGCCGGGCTGCGGGAGAACAGGCGATAGGTGCCCCGGCCCCCGGTCTTCGCCTGGTACAAAGCACGGTCGGCGTTGTCGAGCAGCGTCGCCGCCGGCAAGCCCGGCATCGACAGGGCGATGCCGACGCTAACGCGGACCTCGACCTTGTGCCCCTCCAGGAACACGGGGTGGCTGATGCCTTCGAGCACGCGCTGCGCCAGGAGCGCCGCCGCCTGCTCGTTGGCGCCCTGCATCAGGATCGCGAACTCGTCGCCGCCCAGCCGGGCCGCCACGTCGCCCTCCCGCACGCAGTTGCGGATGCGCTGGGCCACCGCGAACAGCAAGGCGTCGCCGGTCGCGTGGCCCAAGGCGTCGTTCACCTGCTTGAAGCCGTCGAGGTCGAGGTAGAGCACGGCGGACCGGCTTTCGAGGGCGTCTGCGCAGGCTTCCTCAAGCGCGTGCTGGAACACGACGCGGTTGGCCAATCCGGTCAGGCTGTCGTAGGACGCGAGATACGCCGTGCGCCGCGCGTCCTGGGTCGCCTCCGTCACGTCGGCGCCGACCCCGCGGAAGCCAATGAAGTTGTTGAACCGATCAAAGGTCGGGCGACCTGTCAGCGACCACCAGCGCGGCTGCCCTGCCACATCGACCGGCACGACGATGTTGGCAAACGCTGCCCTAGCCTGGAGCTGCTGGATCACGGGTCCCGGAATGGCCGCCCCGGCCAGCAGCGTCTGCACCCGCAGCAGCTCGAAGATCGAGCGGTTTGCCAGCAGCTCGGCCGGCGTCTGCGCGATGTCGGCAAATCGGGGCGAGACGTTCCTGAGCCGCAGCTCGCTATCGGTTTCCCAAAGCCAATGGCTGCTGTCCGCCTCGAAATCCCGCAGCAGGAGGCCGATCACGTCCGCCTGGTCCTGCAGCCGGGCCTCGTGCGTCACGCGCCGGACCAAGGTGCGGTTGATGAATTGCGAGGTGAACAGGATCAGCGGCGAGTAGCCCAGCAAGAGGCCGAGGATCTGCAGGTCGATGAAGCGCCCGCTCTGGGCCAGCATAGACAGGGCGCCGAACGTCACCGGCGCCCAAAAGGCGAATGCGACTCGCATGGGCTGCAGCACGACCGCGGCCGAGATGACGCCAACGGTGGTTGCGTACAGGATGCCGCGCTGGTCGCCGTCGGCGATGGTATTCAGTCCGAAAAGCAGCGCCGCCCATAGCAAGCCGAGCAGCAGCACCATTCCGATGTAGTAGCGCATGTACTCCACGGATGCCTCCGCCCTCGCGTGCGGGGTGCGTCGGCAGCGCCAGAAGTGTCCGAGGCAAAGGAACACTCCATAAACGACGACCAAAGCGCCAAGCGGAGCGATCCAGCGAATTGCGAGGGCATTGGTGGAAAACACCCAATACAGGAATCCCAATGTGTTCAGGCCGGCGAAAACCGTGACCTGAAACAGCCGGGCCAGCATGTCCAGTTGCTCGACGCGGAGACGCTCGGCCGTGTCGGCCAGGCTGAGGACGTTTGGCTTCCCGTTCATCAGCAAGTCTTCGCACTCATTGGCCGCTCGCTCCCGCCACCATGCGTTTATGGAAAGGATCTGCCTGTTCGAGAAGCGTAGCTCGCATAGTCAGCCCCAAGATCATCATGCGCCATCAGACATTCCTCATGACGTGCAGCTACGACGCAACACGGCAGGATGTAGGAGGACCCACCCACCATGCACTACTCAAAGTTGTAAAGCACGTTGCACACCTAAGGATTAGGTAAGAGGGTTAGAAAGAAACGCAGCACGTAACGGAACAGCCCGCCACCACCAAAGCCGACGTTTTCGTTCCGGCGAAGGCGACGGCGAGCCTGGCGTCTCTTGTTGCATGCACCGCCCCAGCAAACGAGGCCAGCGACGTATCTGGTCGGATTGGGGCAACCGACCAAAGCCTGGAAAGCGGCATCGTGCAAACAGCCCAAATGAGGACGGCCATGGCGGCAAGGCTGACAGCCCCGATCAGCCGCATGCCGAGCGGCACGGGATCATCCGAACGAAGATGCCTGAGCGAATCCCAGGCGGGCGTCAGGAAGCATGCGGCGCCAAGTGCCAGCGCGACGGTTTTTTCCATTGCTACGGCAGCACCGAAACAGTTTCATGTCAGCTCAGACGGTCATAACGTTCCAACCCTTCACCTTCATCGTCAAGCACCGGCGCCATCCGGCGCACCATGCCGCATTGCTCGCGCATGCAGCCCAGCTCGTGAGTGGAGAACTCAAGCCTTTGATAAAGGCGTGTGCTGGCGAGGTCGCGGAAGAGCAGGCGCGTGTAAAGCGGAATGTGGTCGCGGCGCGCTCAGGAAGCGACGATCCCGGGTCCCACTATAGAATCAGGTAGCCTGCCAGGTCTGGATGCCGAGCCATCAAGCGCGCCTCACCTAAGCTGATAACGTCAAAGCGCAACTGCCGACATCTTGAAACGGTTTATATTGGTCCTATTCAGGCCAGCAATTCAGCATGTAGATCCACAGCGCATACGTTGCAGAAACTTATTTGCAACGGCTGCGGGTATCAGCAATCTGACTGGAACGGTTGGTCAACGACCCGCTGTTCCGTCCTCGGTCGCATTCTGCCTTGATCGGCAACATACCAGGGCTGTTCAACGCTGTCGGATGAGATGCACTGAGTCCGCCTTGCCACACA
>CAXSHI010000150.1:0-11189 GCA_964236755.1 uncultured Acetobacteraceae bacterium | reverse complement strand
CAACCTGCTCGGCGTCGTCGTCCTGCTCTGCATGTTCGTGCTGCTGCAGATGACGGTGGCGCTGATGTCCTTCCGGCTGATCTCCCAGCTTCCCCACCAAGTCGTCAAGATGATCGGGCTGCAGCCGGCCAACCGGGTCGATATCGACCGCTTCGCCGCGGATGCCGGCATGGTGGGGATGAATGCGTCCTTGCGCGGCATCCAGGGCGGCACGGGTGCGATGCTGGAGAGTGCCACAAAGGCCGGCCAACCCGGCGGCGGAGGGGGAACGCGCGCTCTTGCCGACGGCAGCAAGTCGGCGGAGAACGGGGGACCCAAGCTTTTGGGCAACGACAGCACGCTGCAGGCGGCGTCCGAGGTGACGCCCCCAGCTGCGGGCAAAGGAGACACGCGGTGACTGCGCGCCGCCTCGATGCAGGCCCGCACGGCCATGCCGCGCGCTTCGCGGTCGTAAGCGGCGACGCCGGCATAGCTGCGCACAAGCGTTGCGAGGCGGACGCGATAGGTCGTGTCGTCGTAGCTGGCGAGGTCGGGGAGGGCGTTGGCCAAGCCGGCCGGTATGGCGACGTGGGCGAGGACCGCCGCCGGCACGTCGGCGAGTTGGACGACGCGCCCGAGGTGCTGAAACGTCTTGAGCAGGACCAAGAGCGCCAGGCGGGGGCCGGGCTGGAGCGTCCGCTGCCGGACGAAGGTGATCTCGGCCGATCCCGGCGTGAACGCCTCCAGCTCGGCCGGCTCTGGCTGGGCGGGGAGCCGCGGATAGGCGGTGTCGGCGGTGACAGGCATGGCGCGTGGTCAGGTCTGCGATGAGGAAAGGGTTGTGGAGGGCGTAGCCGTCTCGACGCCGGCCTGCTTCAGCATCTTGCGCACGCCGGAGGGCGACAGGTGTTCACGGACGGCAATCTGGCGTAGGCTTAGCCCCTCGCCCTTGAGAGTCACGACGCGGGCCTGTGCGCCCAGATCGCGCACGGGCCGGCCGAGCCGCTTGCCCTTGGCCCGCGCGTTGGCCAGCCCTGCCTTGACCCGCTCGACGATGACTTCGCGCTCGAACTCAGCGAAGGAGCCGATGACGTGGAAGAACAGCTGGCCCATGGGCGTCGTGGTGTCAATGGCCTGTGTGTGGCTGATGAAGTTCACGCCGAGGTCGCGGAACTCCTGCAGGGCCGCGATCAACGCGCCGAGGGAGCGGGCGAAGCGATCGTACTTCCAGACCAGCACGCAGTCGAAGCGGCGCCGGCGCGCATCAGCCATCAGGGCGTCGAACTCGGGCGCGCGCTGGCGGCGGCGCACGTCGCCACTGGCCTGATCCACGTACTCGCGATGCACCGCGAAGCCACGGCGGCCGGCATAGTCCCGCAACTCCCGAAGCTGCAGCTCCAGGCTTTGTTCGCCGGTAGACACCCGGGCGTAGATCGCCACCCGCGTCGCGCCCCGCCCCACGTCCGCCTCCGCGCTGTTCTGCCGCGCACTATACTACAGGTTCGTGCACAGCCCGAGTAGCTTCGAGGACACCCCGGAAATGCTGGGCGCTGCAAGACCGGAATCAGAGGGGTTTAGTGCACGGCCCTGCTCGGGGCAGCGGCGGCTCGACAAGCCGCCTCAGCCGCACGATGCCGATGTGCGGGACCCCGTTCGCATCCTTGCCATGACCATAAGGGTGCTTGTCGAACTGCGTCACCTGTAGCCGAGCCGGACCAGGTTACAGGCAGTCGTCACGCACATGGCGCCGGCGCCACCGCGACACTAGGTTCGAAAACCTTGGCCGGGTGAAGCAGCATCATCAGATCCGGCGTACATCCCACGGCACCGGCGTCGGCGAGGGCGCGATGCCGGACAGCGAACGGCGATAGGCCGTGTCCAGGTAGAACTGACCGATTGGGACGGAAGGCGCATCGAGCGCTGCAAGACCTTGCACCTCGGCCGCGATCCTCTGCCGCTCGTCCGCGCCCGTGGCGGCCAGCCAGGACTGGACAAGCGCCTCCATGCGGTCGCTGCCGTACCATCCCGCCCAGCCCTTCTCGCCGGTGCCCCGGAGCGCGACGTTGCGCACGGGGTCGAAGATGCTGCTGCCGTTGTTCCAGCTGTGGAAGACGCTCCATCCACCCTGGCTCACCGGGCCGCGGTTGTTGCGACGGGTGAGCACGCTGCCCCAGTCGGTTTCCGCCAACTCGACGTTCAGGCCGAGCTTCCTCATCATTTCGAACGTCACCTGGCCGAAGGGGGCGATGCTCGGGAAATCGGTCGGGTTGATGATCACGATCTTCTCGCCGGCATAGCCCGCCTCGCGGATCAGGGCGCGCGCCTGGTCCAGGTTCGCGGGCTCGCTGATCGGGTCCGGCGTGGCTCGTCGACCGTAGGGCGTCCCGCACGGAAAGAGCGAGTGGCACAGCTGGTAGGCCCCGCTGTCGCCGCCAGTAACCGGAACCATGTAGTCCGCTTGGTCCACGGCGTGCAGCATGGCCCGGCGCATCAGCGGCTTGTCGAACGGCGCCTGTAGCGTGTTGAACCGCATGACCGCGCAGAACCCGGTGGGGTCCGCCCGGTCGGTCGCGATGTCCTTGTTGCGCCGGAACATGGGGAGCAGGTCCGAGAGCGCCTGCTCCAACCAGTCCACCTCTCCGGCCTGCAAGGCGTTGGCGGCCGTGGCCGGGTCCGTCAGGCCCATCCACTCGATGCGGTCGAAGAAGACCCGCTTCCCGCCGCTATTCCAGCTTGGCTTTTCCGGCCTCGGAACGTAGCCGTCGAACCGTGCGTACGCCGCGCGATCGCCGGGATTGAACTCGTCCGCCACGAATCGGAACGGGCCGCTGCCGACCATCTCAAGGCCCTGCCGCCCTGGCGGCACCGCAGCAAGCCGGGCGGGCAAGATAATCGGCGCGTTGCCGGTCGCAGTGGCCATCGCATCCAGCAGGAACGGGAAGGGCCGCTTCAGCCGGACTTGCAGCGTGCGGTCGTCCGCCCCGACCCACTCGTCGATTGCAGCGGCGGCGAGCTGTCCCAACCCGTCCACCACAGCCCAGCGGCGCATGCTGGCCGCGCAGTCGGAAGCGAGCACCGGCGTGTCGTCGTGGAACCGCAACCCGTCCCGCAACCGAATCGTCCACAGCCGGCCGTCGCCGGAAACCGTGTGGCCCTCCGCCATCTGCGGCTGCGGCCGGAGATTGGCGTCGGTGGAGAAGAGCGTGTCGAAGACCAGGGCCGCATGGGCGCGCGTCACGTTCGCCGTTGTGAAATGCGGGTCCAGGATTGTGAGCGGCGCCTGGGGAACGAACTTCAGCGTGCGGCCGGGAGCAGGCTGCGCCAGAACCGGGCGGGCAAGGGCGGTTCCGGCGGCGGTTGCGGTAAAACGGCGGCGCGTAATCATGGCGAATACTCCATCGCGAGAAGCCTGGGTCCGGGCGGCTGGCCGCGGCGGGTCAAGGCGGCAGAATCCGCTCGACGATGGCAGTCCACAGCGCCACCCCGGCCGGTATCACCGAATCGTCGAAGTCGTATGCCGGATCGTGGAGGGGCCTGGCCCGCGGGCCTCCCGTGCCGAGCCAAAAATAGGCACCCGGCCAGCGCTCCGAAAACCAGGCGAAGTCATCCCCCGTCATCGCGGGTTCGAAGTGAGTGCTCACCGCGTCCTGCCCGAGGATGCCAGCGGCGCAGTCGGCCACCGTCCTCGCCAGCCTGGCATCGTTAAACGTCACCGGGCACCCCTGGCGCGTGGTGACCTCCGCGGTCGCCCCGAAACGGGCGGCCACGGACTTGGCCGCCCCGTCCAGCCAGTCCAACGCCTGGCGGCGCGCCTCAACGTCCAGGCACCGGATCGTGCCGCGGAGATGCGCCTCTGCCGGGATAGAGTGGTCGTCCCCGGTCGCGACCATGTCCGTCACGGAGATCAGCGCCATGCCTCGCGGTTCGCGGCGGCGAAGGAACGTCTCCTGGAGCGCCGGCACCAGCGCCGCCGCGGCTGCGATCACGTCGTTGCCCTGATGCGGCAGCGCCGGATGCGACGGCTCGCCGGCGATGCGAAGCTGGAAGCGGTCCGAGGACGCCATCATTCCCCCGGGCCGCACGGCGACCTGACCGGCCGGGAGGTCCGGCCAGTTGTGCAGACCGAGCACCGCATCCGGCCACAGCGAGGCCAGCAACGGGTGCTCAAGCATTGCCCTTGCACCGCGCCCAAGCTCCTCCGCTGGCTGGAAGAGCAGCACTACGGTGCCTGCGATCCTGGCAGTGGCGATCCTATGGGCGGCCCCGAGCAGGATCGCCACGTGCCCATCGTGCCCGCAAGCGTGCATGCGTCCCGGACAGTGCGACGCGTGCTCCACTCCGGTGGCTTCGGTGATTGGCAGGGCGTCCATGTCGGCACGCAAAGCAAGCGTCGGACCGGCGCCCCGGTGCAGCACGCCGACGACACCGGTGCCGCCCACGCCCTCGTGCACGGTATAGCCGGCCAGGGCGAGCTGCGTCGCGATAAGGCGTGCGGTTCCTGTCTCCTCGAAACCGAGCTCAGGGTTTGCGTGAAGCCAGCGCCGGACCGCTGACGGATCGGTCCCGGCGTGCAGGTGATCGGCCGAGAGCGCGCTCATGCGCCCGCTCTCGCGCTAGCAATGCCGGGTATACGTATCATCCGCTCGACTAGGTGCAGGAGCATGGTGATTGCGAAGATGCTCGACACGTAGACGATGGTGGTCACCATGAAGATCTCGAATGTGTGGAATGTCTGCTCAGAGATCTCGCGGGTCCGCTGGGTGAGTTCGACGTACCCGATCGTGAGGCCGACCGCCGTCGCCTTGAAGCAGTTCGAGAACTCGGTCGTGAGCGGCGGGAACACGATCCGAAGCACCTGGGGCAGCAGGACCAGGCGATACATGTTCCGCCGATGCAGGCCCAACGCCTGGCTCGCCTCGCGCTGGCCCTTTGGCAGGCTTTGCACGCCTGCCCGAATCAGCTCGACCACGCGCGCCGACATGAACACGCCGAGAGCCACGGCCAAGGTGGTGAACTCGGGATTGGGAAGGTCACGCTTGAGCCAGCGGCCTACAGGGGCGGGAACAATCTCCGGCAGCACGAAGAACCAAAGGAAGAGCTGCACGAGCATGGGGATGTTCCGGAACACGTCCACGTAGGCGCGTGTCAGCAATCCGGCCCAGCGGGGACCGTGCGCCGTCCGCAGCACGCCCATGGGCACGCCCACGGCAAGGGCGATCGCCATCGAGGCGACGAACGCGGACGTCGTCGCCTTCCAGCCGGAAAGGACGAGCTGAAGGTTCGTGTCGCCGAAGCTTAGCGTGGACGGGTCCGTCAGGAAGCCGAAGTCGAGCATCGGTCAGCACGGGCTCCCGGTCATGCTCGCAGCGTCCAGTCGAGGCTCGCACGCCCACCCTCGCGGATACGCCGCCCCAAGTCATCCAGCGCGCGCAAATCTTCCGGCACGACCTTAGCGAAGACGCTGCCCGGCAGCCACCCGACTGGGAACAGCAGCCTCGCCCGGTCGCCGTAGAACAGGCCGATGTCGAAGATCGGGTCCGTTGCCCCATCCCACATCCGGCCCGGGATGTGCAGGAAGACCAGTTCCCCGGCCAGTGGGCTCAAGGTTGCGTTCTGGACGGGCGGCGTCGCCGTCCTGACCTCCGGCGCTAGCTGCCCGATGTCCATGGCAGACGATATCTCCGGACCCGTCCACATGGCATGGATGCACGAGGTCGTTCGCGGCTCGCGCAGCCAACCCGTGAACAGGCCTGCGATTGCCGGGGCCTTGTCCCCAAGCAGGATGGCGCGGACCTCGGCTCCCGAAGCTGGCTCACGGATGAGGAGGCTGAGGGTCACGTCAATGCTGCCCCAAGGGGCCACGACGCTCCAGCCGGCCGACCAGGCGGGACAGGAGGTAACAGATGGCGAGGAACACGGCCGCGATCACGCCGTAGAACAGAGGCAGGTCTCCTTCACGCTGGCCGAGCCGGGAGGCCACGCCCACGAAGTCGGGCAGCGTCAGCACGTAAACGAGGGACGTGTCCTGGAACAGGATGACGGTCTGGTTCAGCAAGATCGGCAACATGCGCCGGACCGCCTGCGGCAGGATGATGTAGCGGTACACGTCGGACGGCCCGAGGCACAGCGCCCGCGCCGCCTCGAACTGGCCGCGGTGAATGCTCTCGATCCCGGCCCGGACCACCTCCGAGTAGTAAGCCGCTTCGAACACCGTGAACGTGATCAAGGCCGAGCGGACGGGTCCGATGGGCACGGGAAAGCGCGCACCGGTGAGCTGCTGCATGAGCAAGGGCATGAGCAGGTAGAACCAAAAGATGACGAGCAGCAGCGGCACGCACCGGAACAGCGTGACGTAAGCCCAGGCGAACCAGACCAGCGGCCGGGATCCTGACAGCCGCAGCAACGCCAGGCCGGTTCCCAGAAGCAGCCCGCCGACGCCTGCGACGGTCGCCAGTGTCACGGAGAACACGAGACCGTCGAGCAGCTGTGGCAGTGCGCGTTCCAGCAGGAGCAAAATGTCCGGCATTGGGCTTCCCTGATCAGCGAGGGGCCAACGTCTTCAGAGATTTGTCGGATCGTCGTTCGGAGAGGCCATCTGACGCTTCAGGGCATCGTTCATCGGCAGGTTGTAGGGGGGGCGGTTCAGCCAGTTGTTGTAGTTCTGCTCGAACTTGCCAGACTTGATCATGTCGGCGATGCCCTCGTTGACCAGCGACCGGAACCGCTCGTCGCCCTTGGCCATCATGATTGCATCGTTCTCTGGCGCTCCCGCCCAGTCCGGCAGGAACATGAAGCTGCCAGGGTCCCGGGCCTTGGCAATGTAAGTGGACATCAGGAGCGGATCGTTGATCGCGGCGTCCGCGCGTCCGTTGTCCAGCAGGAGGAAGTTCTCGGCAGTGTCCTTGGACAAGACGAACCGGATGCCGAGGCCGCGCTCGCGATCAAGTTCCGCAAGCTGCTTCTGCTGCACCGTGCCCTGCAGGACTGCGACCGCCTTGCCCTTGAGGTCCGCGACGCTGTTCAGGCCCTGGCCCTTGCGCACGGCAATGCGGCTGTCGGGGAAAATCGTGCTGTAGCTAAAGGCGACGATCTTCTGCCGCTCCAGCGTGTTCCCGGTTGTCGCGCACTCCAGGTCGATCGTGCCGTTCTGAACAAGCGGAATGCGGTTCGAGGGGTCGGCGGGCACGTACACGACCTTCAGGTCCGGCCGGTTCAGGGCGGCTTTGATGTGCTCGGCAACGTGCTTGCAGATCTCGATGGTGTAGCCGACGACCTGCCTGTTGTCGTCAATGTAGCCGAAGGGGGGCGAGGCCACGCGATGGCCGATGGCAATTTGCCCGCGTGAAAGAATCTTGTCGATCGTCGGGCTGGACTGGGCGGCCGCGTTGCCGGCGGACAACACGGAGGCGGCGAACACGCAAGCAGTGACGACCATGAAACGCATCTCGAGCTCCTCACATGTCCGAACGCCAGAACATCTTGGCTTGCGTGAGCCTAGCGGTGAGGTGGATCGAAATGCAAGATAAAGTATCCTATATCTGAACAGCCTTACTCGTGGCAGACAGGGAAGAGCGGGCCGGGTAGGATACCGCCCGGCACGGGAGGAAGTTGATGGATTATGTTGAGGCGGGCGGCACCTTGCCAAAGACTGCCAAGCTTCGCCGGCAAACCATGTCGGGCGAAGTCGCCGACGACCTGCGGCGCCGCATCCTCAGCGGAGAGCTTCCGGAGGGACGGCAGCTCAAGCAGGAGCAGCTTGCGTCCGAATTTGGGATCAGCAAGGTCCCGGTCCGGGAAGCGCTCGCCCAGCTGGAAGCCGAGGGCTTCGTGACCCAGAACTTCCATCGCGGTGCCGTGGTCGCCGGCCTTTCGCCCAACCAGGCGATGGAGATGTTTGAGTTGAGGTCCCAGATCGAGGTGTGGCTGCTAGGCCTCGCGATGAAGGCTGCAACCGCGGAGGACATTGCCGCGGTCGGGCGCGTTGCCGAGGAGACCGAGCGAGCGAGCGACCCGGCCCTCTACCCAGATCTGAACTGGCGCTTCCACGAGGCGCTATATAAGCCGGCGCGGCGGGAGTATGCGCTCGACCTGGTCCGCAAGATGCACAGCCAACTGGAACGCTTCGTCCGTCTGCAGTTCACCCTGACGATCCAGAAAGAGGAGGTCGTCCGCGAGCACGCGGGGTTGCTGGCCCTTTACGCCGCGAAGAAACCAAGGGCCCTGGAGGCCCTTCGCCGGCACATCATGACGTCGGCCGAGTGCCTCGCCAGCCGCCTGGACCGGAAGGACGGCTCTTCCGATCCGGCATAGGTTGATCCGCCACTGGCGGAGTCCTTCGATCAGCGCTTTGCCGACAGCGCCACATCTCGCACAACGGCCGCTGCCCGGTCCACCATCTCACGGCTGACGTCGAGGTGCGTCACCGCCCGCAGCCGCGTCTTGCCATGGATGCCTGCCCGGAGCCCGTGCGGCTTTAGCAGTTCGTTGAACTCCGCCGCTGACACGCCGACCCCGGCCACGTCGAAGAACACGATGTTGGTATCGACCGGCTCGGTGCTGATGCCGTCAACCGCGTTCAGCGCCGCCGCGAAGCGCTTCGCGTTGTCATGGTCGTCCTTGAGCCGGTCAACATGGTGGTCGAGCGCATAAAGGCAGGCTGCCGCCAGGATGCCGGCCTGGCGCATGGACCCGCCGACCCGTTGCTTCCAGCGCCAGGCTTTCTCGATGAAGTCTTTCGACCCGGCTAGAATCGCTCCCACTGGGGCTCCCAACCCCTTGGTGAAGTCGAGGTACACGCTGTCGAACTGCCCGGCGAACTCGGCCGGGGCGATGCCGCTGGCCACCGAGGCATTCATCAGTCGCGCCGCGTCCATGTGCAGCGCGAGGCCGTGGGCGCGCGCTTCCTCGACCACGCCGCGCATCTGCTCCATGGGCCACACCGTGCCCCCGCCGATGTTGGCCGTTTGCTCCACGACCACGAGGCGGCTCAGCGGCAGGTAGCGGTTGTCCGGGCGGATCGCCTCGCGCAGGCTTTCCCGCGTGAAGAGGCCACGAGGACCGGCCACTGTCCGCACCATGACCCCGGCGAGGGCCGCGGGGGCGCCTCCCTCAAAGTTGATGATGTGAGCTAGTTCGTGACCGATCAGTTCGTCGCCAGGCCGGCAATGCACCAGCACGGCGATTTCGTTGGCCATGGTTCCGGACGGGAGGAACATCGCCGCTTCCTGGCCAAGCATCGGGGCAACGCGCTCAAGTAGGCGCGTGACCGTGGGATCCTCGTGGTGCTGCTCGTCGCCGACCTCCGCCTGCGCGATCGCCTCGCGCATCGCCTGGGTCGGGCGAGTCTTGGTGTCGCTATAAAGATCGATCTCGAACCGCTGCATCGGGCGCTCCACATTAGAGGTATCTTGGATACTTTATCTTAATCTGCTACACAAGGCTGATGACAGGGTGGAGGGCTGGCCGATGCAGCAGCGTTTGAGCGACATGCGCATCCTCGTGACGGGAGCCGCGCGCGGGCTCGGCCTGGCGTGCGCGCGCCGGTTCCTCGACGAAGGCGCCCGCGTCCTGCTGGCGGACGTGGACGTCGAGGAAGGAAGCCGCGCCCTCGCTGCTGTCGGCCTTGCGCCGGATCGCGCGAGCTTCGTGCACTGCGACGTCGCGATGCGCGACCATGTGGCCGCAGCTATCGACGCCTGCGCGGAACGGTTCGGGGGCATTGATGTTCTCGTTAACAACGCCGGAATCGCGGTCTCGGCCGACATCCTGACCATTGACGAGGCGACCTTCGACCGCGTCATCGCCATCAATCTCAAGGCCGCGCTCCACGGAACCCAGATCGCCGCTAAACGGATGATCGAGCAAGGGACCGGCGGCGTGATCATCAACATGTCGTCGGTGAACGCGGTTCTGAACATCCCGCACCTGCTGGCCTACAACATCTCCAAGGGCGGGTTGAACCAGCTCACCCGCAACGCCGCGATCGCCCTGGCGCCGCACAGCATCCGGGTCTGTGGCATTGGCCCTGGCACCATCATGACGGACCTGCTGCGCAACTCCGTCTGGACCGACGAGGCCTCCCGGAAAGCCATTCTGTCCCGCACGCCCATCGGCCGCCCGGGTGAGCCGGAGGAGATCGCCGCCATCGCCGCTTTCTTGGCGTCAAAGGATGCATCCTACGTCACCGGCGAAACCATCTACGCCGATGGCGGCCGGCTCGGCCTGAACTACACGGTCAAGTCATGACGCCGGCCTGCTGCCTGCTGGGCTGGAGGTCACGGCCATGGGAGTAAGGGTCGGCGCGGACATCGGCGGCACCTTCACCGACGTGGCCGTCGAGGACGGCGACCGCCGCTGGTCTGCCAAGGTTCCGACCACGCATGCCTCTCCGGAGCGAGGCGTCCTCGACGCGGTGTCGCGCGCCCTCGGCCTAGCGGGGCGCTTCCTGGCCGACGTCGAACTGCTGGTCCATGGCACGACGCTCGCCACCAATGCGCTGATTGAGCGCAAGGGCGCGCGAACCGCGTTGCTGACCACGGCCGGGTTCCGGGACGTTCTGGAGATGGGCAACGAGGGCCGCTTCGATCAGTACGACTTGCGGGCGTTGAAGCCCCGCCCCATCGTGCCACGTCGGCTGCGCTACACCGTCCGGGAACGGATCCGCTGCGACGGCTCCGTCATCGAGCCGCTGGATGAAGCCGGGGTCGCGTCCGCGGGCCGCCAAATGGCTGAGGCCGGCGCGGAGGCGATCGCCGTGACGTTCCTGCATTCCTACGCCGATCCGGCGCACGAATCGCGCGCGCGCGACATCCTCTCTGTCATGCTGCCCGGTGTCCCAATCTCGCTCAGCCACGAGGTGTCGCCGGAGATGCGCGAGTATGAGCGCACCTCCACCACCGTGGCGAATGCCTACCTGCAGCCAATCATCAGTGACTACCTTCTGCAGCTCCAGCAGTCCTTGCACGACGGCGGGCTGCACGGCCCCATGCTGATGATCCTGTCTAGCGGCAGCCTGACGACCGTCGAGACGGCGTCGCGCTTCCCGATCCGGCTACTGGAGTCCGGTCCAGCAGGCGGTGCGATTTTCGCCAGCGACATCGCGCGGCGGCTGGGGTTGCGAGATGTACTGTCTTTTGACGTGGGCGGTACGACCGCGAAGTTCTGCATGATCGACGGCGGCGAGGCCCGCCAAGCGCTCGACTTCGAGGTGG
>CAXSHI010000149.1:0-11265 GCA_964236755.1 uncultured Acetobacteraceae bacterium | reverse complement strand
ACGGCGCTGCGGATCGCCTCGCCGCGCAGGTGGAAGCGCCAGGTCGCGAAGCTGTAGCCGAAGGTGCGGCGCACCGTGATGGTGGACACGACGCTCGCGGCCAGGACGGCGATGGTCATGGGCAGCGACCCCGTGCTTTCCAGCGCCAGGAACGCCATGGTGAGCGGGCCGCCGACGACCGCCACCGCGAGCGCGCTCATGCCCACCAGCGCGCAGATCACCGCCGGCAGCGCCTGCACCACCGTCACCAAGGCCAGCACGCCGGCGAACAGCTTGCCCACCAGCGCGCCCAGGAACAAGGAGGCGAAGAACAGCCCGCCGCGGAACCCGGAGCCGATGCTGATGGCCGACGCCAGCGCCTTGAGCAGGATCAGCAGCCCGATCTGCTGCAGGCTGTAGGGCGCGTCGAGCGCGACCCGCAGCGCCGAGTGCCCGGAAGACAGCACCGCAGGCGACAGCAGCGCCATGGCGCCCACCGCGAGGCCGCCCAGCGCCGGGCGCGTCCAGCCCGGCATGCGGCTGCGGCGGAACAGCGCCTCGACCAGCGTGACGCTGCGCATCAGGGCGATGCCGCCCAGCGCGCACAGCATGCCGAGCGCCAGGATCGGCACGTAGTCCACCGCCTCGATCACCGTCGGCACGCGGATGTCGAAGCCGACGCCGGGGCCGACCAGGACGCGCATGACGGACACCGCGCAGATCGCCGACATCACCACGGGCGCCAGCGTGGTGAGCGAATAGGTGCCGATCACCAGCTCGAACGCATAGAAGGCGCCGGAAAGCGGCGCGTTGAACGCGGCGGCGATGGCGCCGGCGGCGCCGCAGCCCACCAGCAGCCGCAGGTCGGTCCGACGCACCCGGAACGCCCGGCCCAGCCAGGACGCCATGGCCGATCCGATCTGCGCGAAGCCGGCCTCCAACCCCACCGACGCGCCGACGCCGTTCGACCACACGGTCTGGCCGACCACGATGACGCTGTCCACCAGGGACATCCGGCCGCCATACAGCGCGTTGGCCTCGATAGGGTCGATGGTGCGGCGCGGCACCCAGCGGGCCAGCGCCCAGCCGGCCGCGCCCAGAACCAGCCCGCCGAGGCTCGGCACCAGCAGCGCGCGCAGGGGTTCGACCACCGGCATGGCGGACAGGTATTCGCCGGGTCCCAGGTTGTACAGCGCCCGGTGCATGGCCTGCGTAAAGGTTTCCATCGCGACCACGACCAGCCCGGCGCCCAGCCCGACGAAGGCGGACAGCACCACCAGCCAGATCTCGTCCGCCCGGACCAGGGCGCGGAGCGTCTGCGGGACATGCGCCACCACGTCCACGATCGGCCGGCGCTCCCGCCGGGCGCGCAGGCCCGCCGCGGCGTTTGAGCCGGCAAGGCCTGTGCTGCTGGGAAGGAGGGACATCGCGAAGGGCCAAACGGGACGGAGATGCGGGAACCCGCCCAAGCCGGACAGGCCTCCCCCATTACTGCGACCGCATTGCCGAAGCTTCAACCAGGCCGGACCCTAAAAACCGGCCCCTTTGTAACGTTTCGACAATCAGCCTGCATTTCGTTCGCGACGTGTGTTTTCCAGGTCGTCATCGACGAAGGCCCGGACCAGCTCGGCGAGGCTCTCATGCGCGGCAAAGCCAAGGGCCAACGCACGGACTGGGGCGAACGCGGCGGGCCAGCCGCCGACGATGGCGGCGACCGCCGGGTCGGGGCGGCGCTCCACCAGGGCGGAGGCGCCGGGCCGCACGCTGTCGAGGGCATCGAGCATTTGGCCCACGGTCGCGCTGATGCCCGGCGGGTTGACGCCGCGGTCGAGGCCCATCGCGCCCGTGTCTATCGCCGCCGCGTGCAGCAGCCACTCGACGGCGCGCCGGGGGCTGCACACCCAGACCGCGAAGTCGTCCGGCACCGGCAGGGTAGCCGGCAGGTCCAGCAGCGGCTCGCGCAGGATGGCGCTGACGAAGCTGCTGGCGGCCTTGTTGGGCCGGCCCGGCCGCACGATCACCGTCGGCAGCCGGATCAGCACGGCGTCGAGCATGCCCCGGCGGCTGGCGTCGGCGAGGAACAGCTCGGCCGCCGCCTTCTGCGCGCCGTAGGTGTTGGCCGGCACCTGCCGCGCGTCGTCGGCCAGCACCGCGCCCTGCCCGCCGCTGAAGCTCGCGACCGAGCTGGTGAACACCACCCGGGGCGGCACGGCCAGGCGCCCGCAGGCGTCGATCACCGCGTCCGTGCCGCGCACGTTGACCCGGCGGCCCAGCGCGTAATCCGCCTCGGCAGCCGCGCTCACGACGGCGGCAAGGTGGAACACCACGGCGGTGCCGGGCGGGATCGCCGCCGCGGGCAGCTCGGCAAGGTCGCCGGCCAGGCTGTGCACCGGGAACGCCGCGCCTGGAGGCGGGGGAGGGGCGGCGAGGTCGAACAGCGTCAGGCTGCTGACCGGACGTCCGCCCAGCGTGCCCTCCGCCGCCAGCCGAGCGGCCAGCTTGCGGCCCAGGAACCCGGCGCCGCCCAGGATCGTGATGTGCATGGCGTCCCCCTTGTTGGTCAGGCGAGCACTAGCCGCCGGCCGCCGGCCGCGCAATTGTGCGGGCATGACCGACGCCTTGCCGTTCCGCTGCCTGCCGAACCCGCGCCGGGGCGCCCCGGGCATCGTGGTGCTGCCCGGCGGCGGCTTCCGGCGTGCGCGGGCGGACATCTCGGCATGGCCGGGCTATGCCCCCACCCCGCTCCACGCGCTGCCCGGGATCGCGCGGGAGGCCGGGATCGCGGCGCTGCATCTTAAAGACGAGTCAGGACGTTTCGGGCTGGGCAGCTTCAAGGCATTGGGGGGCGCCTACGCCGTCGCCGGCGTGCTGTCCGCGGAACTGGCCCGGCGCGGCGCCGCGCTGTCGGCCACGACGGCGGACCTGTGCGCCGGGCGCTATGCGGCGGAAACGCGGGACATCACCGTCGCCTGCGCCACCGACGGCAACCACGGCCGCAGCGTCGCCTGGGGCGCGCAACGCTTCGGCGCGGCCTGCGCCAT
The DNA here is from genome assembly GCA_964236755.1 of uncultured Acetobacteraceae bacterium. Taxonomy (GTDB): domain Bacteria; phylum Pseudomonadota; class Alphaproteobacteria; order Acetobacterales; family Acetobacteraceae; genus CAHJXG01. The sequence continues at coordinate 8,245 of CAXSHI010000149.1, read as the reverse complement.
CTTCGTGCACGGGGGCGTCAGCCAGGGCCGGATCGACGCCATCGCCTGCTTCGGGGCGGCGATCCACGTCGTGCCCGGCACCTATGACGACGCGGTGCGCGCGGCGGCGGCCGAGGCGGAGCGGCAGGGCTGGTTCATCGTCTCCGACACGTCCTGGCCAGGCTACACGGAGGTCCCGCGCGACATCATGCAGGGCTACCGCGTGATGGCGGAGGAGGCGCTGGATCAATGGCCGGGTCCGCCGCGGACCCACGTTGTCATCCAGGGCGGCGTTGGCGGCGTCGCGGCGGCGGTGTCGGTATCAGTGCGCACGCGGCTTGATCCAGCACCCGCCCTGATCGTCGTGGAGCCGGAGCGCGCCGCCTGCCTGCTGGCCAGCGCGGCGGCCGGGGCGCCCACTCCGGCGGCCGGCGACCTCGACATGGTCATGGCCGGCCTGGCCTGCGGCGAGCCTAGCCTGATCGCCTGGCAGGAGCTTGACCGGGCGGCCGCCGCCTTCCTCGCCATCCCGGACGCGGCGGCCATCGACGCCATGCGGCGGCTGGCGCGGGAGGGCATCGTCTCCGGTGAATCGGGCGCGGCGGGTTTGGCCGGCCTGCTGCTGGCGGCGGGCGACCCGGCCGCACGCGCGGCCTTGGCGCTCGGCCCCGACAGCCGCGTGCTGGCCTTCAGCACGGAGGGCGCGACCGACCCGGCGCTTTATGCGCGCCTGGTCGGGACCGCCGCTTGACCCGCATCTCAGCGTCCGCGGCGGCGCCGGTCGGCACCTGGTGCACGATGCAGGCGACCGTGGCGCTGCCGCTGGTGGTGGCGTCGATCGGCTTCCTGGCAGCGCCTGCGGTCGGCCTGTTGATCGCGGCGGCGTGGCTGCATGAGCCGTTGACGGCGGACGTGTTGGCCGGGTCGGCGCTGATCCTGGGCGCCGGCGTGGTCGCGACCATGCTGGGCCGGCGCGCGCCATGATCCTGCATGCGGTCGAGGGCGGGGCGGATCGCGGCGCCGGGCCGCCCGTGGCGCTCCTGCATGGGCTGTTCGGAGCGGCCGGCAACTTCGCCGCGATCCAGCGCCGGCTCGGGGCCATGCGCCGGGTGATCGCGTTCGACCTGCGCAACCACGGCGCCAGCCCGCACGATCCCGCCATGGCCTATGCCGATATGGCGGAGGACGTGCTGGACAGCCTCGCGGCCTTAAACGTGCCGCGGGCCGCGCTGATCGGCCACTCGATGGGTGGCAAGGTGGCGATGCAGGCGGCGTTGCTGCGGCCGGACCGGGTCAGCCGGCTGCTGGTGGCCGACATCGCGCCGGTCCGCTACGACCCGGCGTTCCGCGGCATCGCCGATGCCATGCTGGCAATGCCGCTCGTCCCCGGGCTGACGCGGCCGGCGGCCGACGCCGCGCTCGCGCCCGCCGTGCCGGACCCGGCGGTGCGCGGCTTCCTGCTGCAGAACCTGAGGCTCGGCCCAGCGCCGGCCTGGCGCATCGGGCTGCGGGAGATCGCGGCAAGCCTGCCCGGCATCGAGGGCTGGGACGCGACGGCCGGCGCCCAGTATGCCGGGCCAGTGCTGATGCTGCGCGGCGAGCGGTCCGACTACGTGCGGCCCGAATACCGGCCGGCAATCCGCGCGCTGTTCCCCATGGCCCGGTTCACCGCGTTGAAAGGCGCCGGGCACTGGCTGCACGCGGACGCGCCGGACGCCTTCGTCGAAGTCGCGCAGGCATTCCTCGACGGCTGATCAATTCGACTGCTTGATCCTTTTGCCCTCGTCCGAGGCGCGCCATAAATACCAGGCAGCGGTTGAGCGCCAGGGCGACCAGGCTTTGCCGATGGCCGCCAGCTCCTTCGGGCGCGGCTGGACAGGCAGCCGCTTGATCAGCCGCCACCCCTCCCGCACGCCGAAGTCATCCACCGGCAGCACGTCCGGGCGGCCGAGGGTCGAGATCAGCACCATCTCCACCGTCCAGCGGCCGACGCCGCGTATGGCGACCAGCCGACGGATCAGCTCCTCGTCCGACAGGGCGGCGGCATCCTGCAACCTGGGCACTGTCCTGTTCACCGCATGGGCGCAGATGTCGCGGAGGGCGGCGATCTTGCTTCCGGAGAAGCCGCAGGCGCGCAGCGCGGCGTCCGGCGTCGCCGCAAGCTGGTCCGGCTGCGGGAAGGCGGGGCCGGGATGGAGTGCTGCCAGGCGGGCGAGGATGGCCCCGGCGGCGCGGCTGTGCAGCTGCTGGTGCGCGATGGCGCGGACCAGCGCCTCGTAGGGTTCCCGCGGCGTCGGCGTCGCGGTGCAGGGGCCGACGCGGGCGATCAGCTCGGCAAAGGCCGGGTCGGCGGCGGCGAGGTGACGGGCGGCGTCGGGCATCCTATCTCCATTGGCGATGCTTGCCGCTTGCCAGCACGCCCCGGCCATGGACTACACTGCCGCGTCGGAGTCGGCACGGCCAGGGATGGGGCGTCGGCCGTCGAGGAGGCAGTTCGTGCGCCGGGTGCGGATCGGGTCAACGAGGGACGAGGCGGCCGAGGAGAACCGGCTGACGGCCAGCCTGGCCGGCCTGGCCGTCGCCCTGCTGGTGGTGGTGGCCGGCCTGTTCCTGATCCAGCACCTGCGCGACAAGGCGCGGATCGAGGATTGCCTGATGTCCGGCCGTTTCAATTGCGACGCCGTGCTGGGAAGCCCTGCGCGCTGAGGCTCGGCCGAGCGCACGTCGATCCCCCTGCGCGTCGGGCTGCTTTACATCCAGACTCCACGCTTATTTTTAACCTATTAGTTTACAGTCTATTAAACGATGGCACGCTGGTTGCAGATGGATCGTTGCGTTTTAGAAAGGCGATCATCGTGCTCCTGCAAAAAGCATCAGCGGCCGGCTTGGCCATGGCGATGGCGGTCGCGCTGGCCTCTGCGCCGGCCCTTGCCGACCCGATCGTGTCCAACCCGAATTTCGTCACCGACGACATTGCGGCCGACAATCAGTACAACAAAGGCGGCAAGTACTTCGTGCAGGATTGGTCGGCGTCTGGCGGCTATGCGTCCAACAGCGACACCGACTCGGGCCAGTTCGATAACGGCAATGCCGGCGGCAACACCATCGTCGGCTTCCTTTCGGGCGCCAGCAGCTCGCTCAGCCAGGTCGTCCAGGGCTTCGTCGCCGGCCGGACCTACCGCATCTCCGTCGGCGCCAACGCCCGTGCGCGGCCGCAGACCAAGCCCACCTTCACGATCAGCGCCGACAGCAAGCAGGTCCTTGCCCCGACCACGCTCACGCCGGTCGGTGCCATCGGCGCCTTCAGCACGGCATTCACTCCCATCCAATCCGACACCTTCGTCGCGGCCAACACCTTTGTCACGATCGCCTTCACCAACACCCCGACGTCGGACGCCAACGCATCGACGCTGCTGACAGGCGTGTCCGTGTCCCAGGTGCCTGAGCCGGTCAGCCTCGCCATCCTGGGCGTCGGCTTGGTCGGCATCGGCATCGCCCGCCGCCGCCAAGTCGCCTGACGTCCCGCGACGGGCGCCGGCCCACCGGGCCGGCGTCCATGGCCAGCCCGGCCCTGTAGCGTAGTGTCCAAATCGCGCCGTTCCTGCGAAGCTTGACTGGACCCGCCGCGTCGCGGCGTGACCGGCAGGGCAGGAAACGGCATGGCAGTACGGCTGGGCATCGACATCGGCGGCACCTTCACCGACCTCCAGGTGTTCGACGGGCGCACCGGGCGGTCCGGCAGCGTGAAGACGCCGACAACGCCGGAGGACCCGTCCATCGGCCTGATGGCCGGCATCGACGAAGCGGCCGGCCGCTTCGGCTTCGCCCTGGCCGACGTCAGCCTGCTGCTGCACGGCACGACCATCGCCACCAACGCCGTGCTGGAGCGCAAGCTGCCCCGCGGCGCGCTGCTGGCGACCGAGGGACTCCGCGACGTGCTGGAGATTGGGCGCCACGCCCGGCGCGACATCTACGGCCTGCGGCAGCAGCGGGCGGCGCCGCTGATCCCGCGGGAGCGCCGCCTGGGCGTCGCCGAGCGGATGCGCGCCGACGGCAGCGTCGAGCGCGCCCTGTCCCCGGCGGCGCTGGATCAGGCCGTCGCGGCGATCCGGGAGATGCGCGCCGAGACGGTCGCCATCAGCCTGCTGCACGCCACGGTCAACCCGTCGCACGAACAGGCGCTGAGGGATGGTATCCTGCGCGCCTGCCCCGACCTGCCGGTCAGCATCTCCTCCGAGGTCAGCGCGGAGATCCGGGAATACGAGCGGACCTCGACGGCGGTGCTGAACGCCCTGCTGGTGCCGGTGGTGCGCGGCTACCTGGCGTTGCTGCGGCGGCGCATGGACGAGCGCGGGCTTGCGGCCCGGCTACTGCTCGTGCAGTCCAACGGCGGCGTGTGCAGCCCGGCGGTCGCCGCGGCGCAGCCGGTGCGGCTGCTGCTGTCCGGGCCGAGCGGCGGGGCGCTGGCCGCCAGCCGCACCGCGGCGCGCCTGAACCTCGACAGCGTGGTCGGCATCGACATGGGCGGCACCAGCTTCGACGTGTGCGTGGTGAGCGGCGGCCGGGTCACGCAGATGATGCAGGGCGAGGTCGATGGCCTGCCGGTGCGCCTGCCGATGGTGGAGATCCGCACAGTCGGCTCGGGCGGCGGCTCGATTGCGGCCGTCGAAGATAATGGAGCAGGTGGGGCCGGGCGCTTCACCGTCGGGCCGCACAGCGCAGGCGCCCGGCCCGGCCCGGCCTGCTACGGGCGCGGCGGCCTGCGTCCCACCGTCACCGACGCCAACCTGGCGCTCGGGCGGCTGGACCCTGTGTTCTTCCTGGGCGGCGCGCTGCCGCTTGACGCGGGCGCGGCGCGGGCGGCGCTGACGGCGGAGGTCGGCGCGTCGCTGGGCCTCGATCCCGAGGCGGCGGCGGCGGGAGTCGTCGCGCTGGCCAACACGAGCCTTGCCGCCGCGATCCGGCTGAGCCTGTTCGAGAAGGGGCTGGACCCCCGCGGGTTCAGCCTGCTGTCGTTCGGCGGCGCCGGGGGGCTTCACGCGGTCGAGGTCGCCGACGAGCTGGGCATCGCCCAGGTCGTGTTCCCGGCCGACGCCAGCACCTTCTCCGCCGGCGGCATCCTGGCGTCCGACATCGTGCACGACCTGGCGAGCAGCCGCCTGCTGCCGGCGCACCCCGCGAGCCTTTCGGCGCTGGCGCAGGCCGCCGCCGCGCTGCGGGAGCAGGGCCGGGCGCTGCTGGACGCGGACGGCGTGGGACGGGACCGGCAGGCGCTCGACCTCGCCGCCGACATGCGCTACCGCGGCCAGGCGTTCGAGTTGGTGGTGCCGTGGAAGGGGGCGGTGGACGACGCCGGGCTGCAAGCGGCCGTCGCCGCGTTCCATGACATGCACCGGCAGCGGTTCTCCTACGCGAACCCGGCCGATCCCGTCGATGTCGTCACGCTCCGCCTTTCGGCCATCGGCCGCCTGGACGCGATTGAGCCGGGCCGGGCGGGACCGGCCGTCATCGCCGGGGCGCGCGCCCCGCACCGCCGGCCGGTGTTCCTGGGCGGCTGGCAGGATGTCGCGGTCGTGCACCGCAGCGAGGTCGCCGGCCCGATGCCCGGCCCGTTGCTGATCGAGGAGAACTACACCACCGTGCTGCTCACCGAAGGCTGGACCTGCGAACCCGGCCCGCACGGCACGCTGATCGCCCGGCGGCGCGCGCCGGAGGAGATCGCATGACGCCGCTCGGCCCCGTCGAGCTGGAGATCTTCCGCCATGCGCTCACCGCGGCCGCGGCGGAGATGGACGTGACCATCTGGCGCACCAGCCGCTCCACGGTCGTGCGGGAGCTGCTGGACTACTCGACCGCGGTGTTCGACGCGGAGGGCCGCAACGTCGCGCAGTCGGCGCGCATCCCGCAGCACCTGAACTCGATGGGCGCCGGGCTGCAGGCGGTGCTGCGCGACTTCCTGCCGCTGGAGGGCTGGGGCGAGGGCGATGTCGTCATCACCAACGACCCCTACTGCGGCGGCCAGCACATCCCGGACATCCTGGCTTTTCGGCCGGTGTTCGCGGACGGCCGGCGGGTCGCCATCGTCGGCACGCTGTGCCACCACCTCGACATGGGCGGCATCTCCGCCGGGAGCTACGGCGCGACCGCGACGGAGGTGTTCCAGGAGGGGCTGCGCATCCCGCCGCTCCGCCTGGTGCGGGGCGGCGTGCTGAACGCGGAGGTGCTGGCCGTCATGCGGCAGAACGTGCGCCGCCCGGACATGCTGTGGGGCGACCTGCAGGCGCAGATGGCGTCGCTCGCGGTGGGGGAGGCGAACCTGCGGCGGCTCTGCGCCCGCATCGGCACGGACTGGATGGTGGCGGCCTGCGCGCAGATCCTCGATGGCTCCGAGCAGGCGATGCGCGCGATGATCGGGCGCATCCCGGACGGCACGTACGAGTTCGAGGACGTGATCGACGACGACGGCCTGTCCGACGCGCCGATCCGCATCCACGCCGCCATAACCGTGGCCGGCGAGGAGATGGTCGTGGACCTGTCGGGCTGCGGGCCGCAGGCGCTGGGGCCGATCAACGCGACGCTCGCCTCGTCGGGGTCCGCGGTGATGTATGCCGTCATGGCCTGCGCGGACCAGCCGATCCCGGCCAATGCCGGCTGCGCCCGCCCGGTGCGCGTGGTGGCGCCGGAAGGCCTGATCGTCAACGCCCGGCACCCGGCGCCGGTCGCCAACCGCATCGTCGTGTCGCACCGCCTGGCGACCACGCTGCTGGGCGCGCTGCACCAGGCGGTGCCGGGCCGCATCCCCGCGGCGTACTACGGCGCGAGCTACGTCTGCACGTTCCAGACCATCGTGCCCGGCGATCCGAATAAAAGCGGAGGGGGCCGGTCCGTGCTGGTGGAGATCGAGGTCGGCGGCGGCGGGGCGCATCCGCTGCAAGACGGGCTGAGTGCCTTTTCCTGCGGCATGCACAACAACGCGAACATCCCGGTCGAGATGATCGAGAGCGAGGTGCCGCTGACCGTCACCGAGTACGCCCTGCTGCCGGACAGCGGCGGCGCCGGGCGCCGCCGCGGTGGGCTGGGCCTGGTGCGGGAATGGCGGGTCGATTGCGAGGAGGCGGTGTTCACCGCCAACCTCGAACGGTTCAAGTCGCGCCCCTATGGCCTCGACGGCGGCCTGCCGGGCGCGCCGGGCCGGCTGCTGCTGATCCGCGATGGGCAGGCGACGGCGCTCGCGTCCAAGGTCGGCAACCTGCGCCTGCGCCGGGGCGACCGGATCCGGCTGGAAACCTCCGGCGGCGGCGGCTTCGGCCCGCCCGGGGACCGCCCGGCGGCGGAGGCGGCGTCCGACCGGCTCGGCGGCTACGTGGCATGACCTCCCCCGTCGCCCGGTTCGAGCTGGTCCTGCTGCTGCTGGCCGCCATCATCGGGCTTGAGCTGCTGGCCCGGCGCTTGCGTTTGCCGCCAGCAGCCGCGCTGATCCTGGGCGGCATCGCGCTCGCGCTGATCCCGGGCACGCCGGACATCGCGCTTGATCCCGACCTCGCCTTGGTGCTGTTCCTGCCGCCGCTGCTGCTCAGCAGCGCGTTCTTCACCTCCTGGCGGGACTTCCGCGCCAACCTGCGCATCATCGTGCAGCTTGCGGTCGGCGCGGTCGCGTTCACCACGGCGGTGGTAGGCGTCGTCGCGCATTGGGCCGTGCCGTCGCTGCCATGGGCGGCCTGCTTCGCGCTCGGCGCCATCGTGTCCCCGCCGGACGCCGTGGCCGCCAAGGCGGTGCTGGCCCAGGTGCCGCTGCCGCGCCGGGTCGTGGTGCTGCTGGAGGGCGAGAGCCTGGTCAACGACGCGACGGGTCTCGTGCTGTTCCGTTTCGCCGTGGCCGCCGCGCTCACCGGCCTGTTCGACGCGGGACAGGCGGCGCTGTCGTTCGGCGTGCTGTCGCTTGGCGGCGTCGTGGTGGGCTTGGCGTTCGGCTTCGCGGCGACGGCCCTGATCGCGCGGCTGCGGGAGCCGCGTCTCGAGATCATCGGCAGCCTGCTCGCAGCCTGGGCGTCCTACATCGGCGGCGAGGCGATCCACGTGTCCGGCGTGCTATCGACTGTGTCGTGCGGGCTGGTCATGGGCTGGCGGCAGCACGCCGCGTTGAGCGCCGCCACGCGGCTGCAGGCGCGGGCCGTGTGGACCGTCACCGAGTTCGTGCTGGAGTCGCTCGTGTTCATCCTGATCGGCCTGTCGCTGCGCGGCGTGCTGACGCGGCTGGGCGGAAGCT
>CAXSHI010000148.1:0-11267 GCA_964236755.1 uncultured Acetobacteraceae bacterium | reverse complement strand
GCTCCGTGCGCGACCGCGCCCTGCTCGCCATCGGCATGGCCGGCGCCTTCCGGCGATCCGAGCTGGTGGCGCTGCGCCTGGACCAGCTCACCCGCGAGGCGCGCGGCCTGCGGGTGCGCTTCGGTCAGACCAAGGCCGACCAGGAAGCGCACGGCGAGGAGATCGCCATCCCCGAGGGACGGCGCATCCGGCCGGTGCAGCTGCTGGACGCCTGGCTGGCCCGCGGGAAGATCACCGACGGCGCCGTGTTCCGCCGGCTGAAGGGTGGCGCCGCGACCCCAGCGCCAATGAGCGACCGCGCCGTCGCCCGGGTGGTGCAGGCCCGCGCCGCCGCAGCCGGCTACGACCCCGCGCGCTTCGCCGGCCACTCGCTGCGCGCAGGCTTCATCACCGCAGGTGCCCGCGCCGGCGCCAGCGTGTTCAAGCTGAAGGAGGTCAGCCGGCACAAGAGCACCGACGTGCTCGCCTCCTATGTCCGCGACGCCCACATCTTCGAAGACCACGCCGGAGAAGGATTTCTGTGAGGGGCGTGCCGCTACACAGGCACCGTGAGGCTAGGGCGGTGCCCAACAACAAAGGCCGTCCTGGGTCACTAGGACGACCTTGTCGCGGCAGATGCAGACAAGCCCTGCTCCGGCGTGTCTGGCGTCATCTTTGCTCGTCGGACCGGTAAGCGTCGCGGCCATACGCCTGCCGGTCAGGACCAGTGCGGTAGGCACCCTCGCGCTGGTAGCCTCCCTGCTGGTAGTCGCCATTGTTGTATTGCTCGCGGCGGACCTCGGAGCGGTGATGACCGACCGCGCAGCCCACCGCGGCGCCCAGCAAGCCATGGTGCCCGGCGACATGGCCGGCAACCCCGCCAACCGCGGCGCCGGTCAGGCATCCTGCCTGCGCAGGCGCCCCAAACCCGACCATAGCTATGCCGCCAAGCAGCACCAGCGTGGACAACTTCCTCATGGCGACAAACTCCGAGTGGCGCGGCTGCCCCTATGGCGAACCGGCATGCCGTCAACGCAAGTTCTATCTTTTCGTTTCAGTGCAGTCATAATTTAGGCGAGGCCGCGCTGACCGCTTTGGCTATTTCTCGACACTGACCCCTTATGATGCAGGCAGCCCAGGGCGAGTAAACTCGCTCTCCCCAAGGTGCTGCTGACAACACAACGATGACCGTGGACGCGTTGGGGGCGGAGGCTTCCACACTAGGCACCTGCCTCCGTTGCACCAGGTTGACGCCTGGTCCCAGTCCCAAGTCCACCAAGCTCAGTTGCCCCTCCCCCGCCTGATCCAACCTGCACGTCAGCTCGGGACGCGGTAGCCTAATCAGGAGCAGCCGTTCTTACGCGCGGGAACGGCATGGCGCGTCAGCGCCGGTAGGGTCCGTGCTCGCGCTCCCAATCCCGCTGCGCTTCTTCACGGCGGTGGCGGTCCCAGCCCTCATGCTCGCGCCGCTCGTCCCAGGCTTCATGCCGCAGTTCGCGACGGCGCCGTTCCTCGTCTTGATAGCGAGCCCATTCCTCATGACGAGCACGCTCGTCCCACCAGGGCTGGGCGGCGGCAGTGGCCAGCGGCAGTGGCACCGCGAGCAGGGTCAGCAACAGGCGACGACGGTCGAACATGATGGCCTTCCTCATGGGTTTTCTACGAGGCTCACGATAGGCGTTGACGGGTGCCAAAAGTGGGGCGGGACTATGACGTGGATGTGGCGCCGGCCAGTAGGATGACGCTGGACCAGACCCTGATGCTGCCCAAAAGGGTCGAGACTGATGGGCCGTATCAGGGGATGTTGTCAGGTTGATGGTCGAGCGAACCCGAGGAGTCACGGCTGGTCAGGGTCTCACGCTGGGGATGCTACGTCGTCCGCATCGATCTCACATCCTGATCTGCTTGGCGGCCGTGCTAGGTCACTTCGCGGCTGGCTGAGGCTTCCCGCGCCTGCCTCTTGGTTCCAAGGCGGGCCGCCGCGTCCAGCCCAGGATCATCTCCACACACAGCTTGGCCCGCGCGTTGTCCGTGATCAGGGGAAAGTGACGGCGGAACTCGACCACGCCGGACAGCTCACCCTGTTCACTGGCACGGCAAATCGCTTCGACGGTGGCTTCGTCCACGGAGAACATGCCTGACGCTAAAGGTCGCGAGCTGCGGAACGCAAGGTGGAAACCGAGTTACCAGCCGCATGGGCCGTTGCAAGCGGCGCCGGCATCAGCGTTTGGGGGGAAGGGGACGGCATCCGCCAGGGCAGTGGGCGCGAACAGCGCCGCCAAGCGAGCCTGCGTGGCGAGAGGAAAGACCCCCTTCGAAGCCATCTGTCGCACCTGGACGACGGCCCCCGAAGTTTTCAAAATCAATATGCGGCACCTCATCCCGGGACCAGGCGAGGAGCTCTTTGCCAGCAAAGCCATGCACCACACACCCGCAAGGCGCGTCGACCTCCTCCCGCGAACGTGTCCACGCGCATACGGGCCTATCTGTATAGGTATGCTGCAATGCAGCATTGGGCGCTCGGCCTGAGCCGGTGCCGACCTTCGGTCGGGCCGTGACGCATCCTGCCCAAAGGACGATAATGAACCTTCTGACACAACGCCGAGCCAGTCCGGCCGGTAAGGCTCTCCTGGCTGGCACAGCGGGCTTGGGCGTCTTGGCCCTCGCCAACCACCTCGCGGCACGACGGACGGAGCGCAAGCATCCGCCGGAGGGTTCCTTCATCGAGGTAGACGGCGTCTGCCTGCATTACAGCGACCGTGGCGAGGGCGCCCCCGTCCTTCTGATCCACGGCAATGCCGTGACCGGGGATGACTACAACACCAGCGGGGTTGCCGAACACCTGCTGAGGACGCACAGGGTCATCATCTTCGACCGGCCCGGCTTCGGACACAGCGAGCGTCCGCGTGGCCGCATGTGGACGGCGGCTCAGCAGGCGGAACTGCTCCACAAGGCTGTCGCGCAGCTTGGGGTCGTGCGCCCAGTCGTTGTCGGACATTCCTGGGGTACGCTCGTTGCGCTCGAGTATGCGGCGCGTCACCAGGCCGACACGGCCGGCCTCGTGCTGCTGTCCGGATACTACTTCTGGACGTTGCGCCCAGATGTCCTGCTGGTCGGCTTGGGTGCGCTGCCCGTGGTGGGCGACACCCTGCGCTACACCATCTCGCCCTTGTTCGGCTGGCTGACCATGCCGGTGTTCAAGCGCCTGCTGTTCTCGCCGGCGCAGGTCACGGACCGGTTCCGGGCGGAGTACTCGCCCGGCATGGCGCTGCGCCCGTCGCAGATAAGGGCCACGTCGGTTGACGGCGCCCTGATGATCCCTGGCGCGCTCGCCTTGCGCCGCCGCTACAAGGAACTGACCTTGCCGGTGGTCATCATGGCAGGCGACGGCGACAAGGTGGTGTTCAAGCGTGGGGCCGAGCAGCTCCGGGCAACCATCAAGCAGAGCGTCCTCTACATCGTCGCCGGTGCCGGGCACATGGTCCACCATCTCGCGCCATTGCGGGTCGTCGCTGCTGTCGAGGCAGTGGCAGACCTCGCCTCGTCAGTGCGACTGGCAGACCCGTCCGTGCCGTCCGCGGCCGTTGCAGCGAGGGTGAGCGAAGCCGTCTGAGACGTCCCAGCACCTGACGTGCAGAAGATTGTTGCAGCAGAAGGCTCGCCGGTGAAGGACGCCACCGATGACCGACAAGTTGACGGTACCCCTGATCCTGTATGCCAATACGGACAGCTGAGTTCCCTATGACAGCGTCCAGTCCATTCCACGAACCGTCAAACGCCCGAATACCGTTGGCGAAGTCGCCTAGCCTGTCGCAGCGCCCATCCAGGTGCCGGCAGCAACCCGCCCCCGGTCGAGGGACAACCGGCCTATTCACGGCCGTTGGCGCCGTGAACGAACGGGCAACCCCGACTTCGCCAACAGGGTCCGGACGATTGGGTCTGTGAACCCGGCGCAGGACGGGGCATGATCCCCGGTTACCGTGAGGCATCGCGCCATTGTGACCCGTTCTCTCCAAGCTGCTCCCGTCCCTTCCCTGCCCCGTCCCGGCTGCTCGTGAGCGCCGCCGTGGCCGGCCTCGCCGCCGCGGGGCCGGCGGCACTGCGCTTCGTGGCCTATTACCGGGTCAGCACCGACCGGCAGGGCAAGAGCGGCCTGGGCCTCGACGCCCAGCGCGCGGCGATGGCCACGTACGTGGCTCAGGCCGGGGGCACCGTCGCGGCCGAGTTCGAGGAGGTGGAAAGCGGCAAGCGCACCGACTGGCCGCAGCTCGCATCCGCCTTGGCCGCCTGCCGGGCGCGCCGGGCGGCGCTGGTGATCGCCAAGCTCGACCGCCTGGCCCGCAACGCATGACCTTCAAAGCAGGTGGCGAGGCGATTGGCTCTGTGCCGTTCGCGATCACTGCTGGGACAACAACCAGCAGGTCGAAGGCGGCCGCGTCGGACCAGGGCACCTCCAGATCCTTTAAGGTTTCGGCGATCTACGCAGCCATGAATTCAACCGCGAGCACGGCCTGAGCAAGGTTCAGCGTGGCAAGGCTTACCCCTGTGCACGGCCGCAAAGGCCGACCCGCGGGATATGCTGGACTGCTGCTTTAACCGGCGCTGGGCCATGGAAGCCACGTGCGAAGAAGCTCGCGCCCACCTCGGGATGGAGACCCAGCGACAATGGTCTGACCCCGCCAACAGATCCCATCATCGTCCAACAGATAATTTCAGACAGAAATCATCCAGATATCTTAGAGATACTAATTCGATGTCTTTACCTCCCGGGCCAACTTCTCGATGATGGCCTCCATTAGCCAGGTATGGCGGGGCACCTTCACGGCGCGCGCCTCCACGGAGCGATCGACACGGTCCAGCACCTCGGCCGGCACGCGCAGTACGACCGGCACTGGCTTGTCGGACGGTGTGGCCGAGGCCGTGCTGGCGCCGGCACTGGCGACGCTACCGCCCTTGTTAATGAGCGCATCGACATCGACGCCGGGCGCCACGGAAAGGACAGGGGCCTTCGGCTTGCGGGTAATCGCCATGGCTTACGCCCCTACCGTTTTCGGTAGTATCCCGCCGATATCAAACAAGTATCGATATAGTGCCATAACCTCTTCGGTTGCCTTAGGGTCCTGGGGCTTGAGTTCGGTCACCGCAAGGCCTTGGGCAGCGGCGTTGCTGAAGGCTTTGCGGGCACCCAACGGCATGTCGAGGAAGCGCAGTTCGTTGGTCTCCTTCAGCGCTTCGGCAGTGCCCTCATTGTCCTGGCCGCGCGGATCGGCGCGGTTGAGAAAAGCATAGGCGGCCAGGGACGGATTGGCGGCGCGCATCTCGCCGACCAGACCGCCGACCTTGTCCAGGGTCCAAACATCGAAGGAACGGGGGACAAAGGGCACCAGTAGCACTTGGGCAACGGTCAGGGCCGCCCGTTGGCTAGTGGTGTCGCGGCCACCGGTGTCGATGACGATATCGCCGTACTTGTCGGCCAGGCGTAGCGTCTCGGTCCGCACCGCTGCACCGGTAAGCTTGATGCTGGTATAGCCGGCGCCGTCCGGCTGGCGTTCGTTGCGTAGGATGGTGAAGTCGGATGAGGTCTCCTGATCATCGGCATCGACCAGCAACACATCATGGCCTGCCGCGGCGCGCATGACGGCCAAGTTGGTGGCGACGGTGGTCTTGCCCGAGCCTCCCTTAATGCCGCCAACAACGATGATCATGCTGCTGTCCTTGCAGTACTATCTTAGTATCCTCAGGATATCAAAGTGAAATCAGTTCGGCAACCATAGAGTGGTGGTATCCGCAGCTGCCGGCGCTTTTCTGGTGAGATAAACACGCAACCTTTTCCAGAGCCGACTATCTACTCCCCAGACTGGCGCGCACGGCGGAAGGGAAAGGGACCGACGGTCGGCACGGCGCAGCCACCCGAATCCACGCGCAGCCCGAAGGGCAAGCATGGTGCTTGCCTCCTCCCTGGAGAGAGCACGACGGCATCTAGGATTGAATATCAGGCTGAGTGTTGCCGGGCAGGCCGAAGCAGCGTTCGCACCACCCTAGCAGATACCATGTAGATATCATACTGAATCTGTCCTAATGCCAAACGTGGCATCTGCGGCAGAGTGAGATTGCGACCAGCAATGGGCCTAAAAGTGAGAGATTCGGGGAAGGAGCATCCTACCAATTATGAGGTTTTCGGGGAGACATGAAATGCTAAAGTGAAAATTTTCACTTCCACGATTCATAGAAAACGGTATGATCGCGGTATGGGTCAAGAAAAGCTCAATCATAACCGCGTCTTAACGCTTGACATCCGGCCGCGCAGCCGCGACGCCATCAAGCCGGCCGAGCTGATCCAGGTCTCCGGCCACCACGAGCTCACCCTCAATGCCCGCCGCGCAATCACCATCCTCTGGCACCAGGCGCATATGCAAGGCGTCGAAGAAGGCCGCGACTACACCATCGAAATCGATGACCTGAAGCCGGACGGGCACAAGGGCTATGAGATGGTGGAGGAGGCGGTCGAAGCGCTGATGCGCACGATCCTCACCCTGCGACTACCGGGCGGGAAAACGCGTCGGGTGCAGTTCCTGGGCGGCAATGACCTGGATGATCCCGAGCGGCCGGCAGGCGTGCTGACCTACAGTTTCGACAAGCGCTTGGTCAGCGTGCTGCGGGACTCCACCATCTGGGGCAAGATCGCCATCCCGATCCTGATGGCCTTCACCTCGAAATACGCGGTAAGCCTGTACGAGAATCTTGCTCAGCTCGCTAACCTTACGATGAAGACCACCCACGATTACACACTGGACGAGTTCCGCGAACTGCTAGGCGTCCCGCCAGGGCGCTACAAGACCTTTGGCGAGCTGAATAAGCACGTCATCAAGCCGACGGCCATAGAGATCAACGCCATCGCGCCGTTCGAGCTGTCCGTGCTGCCCATCAAGCAGGGCAAGAAGGTCGCCCAGATCAAGGTGGGCTGGCGTCAAAAGGACAGCGGGGGCCTGCAGAAGGCGCGGAGGGAAATGGAGCGCTCGAAAGTCGGCAGGCGCGCTCGCCTGACTGGTACGGTCGAGTATGTAGCCGATCCGATACCCTCGGTGAACCGTGCCCGGCGTACCAACCTGCTCGGCTAGGCGGCTTCCCCGAATCTCTCACAGTTGGTGGCGGTGATGCCAGCCAAAGCTCCCCGATGACCTCATAGTTAGGTGTCGGCGTTATCTGTAGCGACCCGATATCATCCGCGCTTCGGCGCGAGATCATCGGCGTTTCGCGCCCATAATTCATGAGACTGTAGCGCGCGCCCAACCCACATTACGCGAGACTGAACCCGCGCTCAGATGAGACGGGCGCGAGATCATCCGTCTCTGCCCACATTAGGTGAGACGGATAGGCGCGCGAAGCGCGCCATCACCGGCGGCGCGTCCGGCCCGGGGTTCGTTAAGACATTCAGGTCGGCAATCGCATGTACATATCGTTGGTCAATTCGAATGGCCGCTCTCGACCCAAAGCAGACCTTCGATTCGGCTTCGCGCAGCCACGTCTTGGGTCAAGAATGAACGGTGCGGCCTTGACGATCGTGGCGTTTGCAACCGCTTCGCCGAGCATGCTGGGCCAGCCGACGGGACCTCATCGCATGCTACGCCAACAGTGCAGGAAGGCGGTCATAACGGGAACCACGCCGAGCGCACACAAGGCGAGCCATCCGCCTGATGACCAGCAGACGCCGACAAGAACCGACATTGCCGCACCTCCGGAGAACATGGCGATCTGGTAGACCGCGTTCAAACGGGTCCGGATCCCGGCGTCCAGACCATAGAGGATGGTGCGGTTCGAGATGTCCAGGACCGTCGCGGAGATGTCCAGGACGATGAGTCCCACCGCCATCCCGGCCAGGTGTCCCCGGAAGACCGCCAGCAGGACCCAGGCGATCACCATGCCTGCGAGCGCCCGCTGCCGGGTCGCGTGCGGCCCGGCTCGATCGACTGCTCGCCCGAACATGGGCGCGGCACCTGCCGCGGCCGCTGCGACCAGGGCGACGAGGCCGATGTCCTGCGGTGTCCAGCCGAAGCCCGGGCTTTGCAGGTAGAGTGTCGCTCCCAGCCAGAACATGATGAACGAGCCGTAGCCGAGAGCCTGGCACAGGGCGGCGGTGCGGAGCTCAGGGATGGTGCGAAGCAGACGTACCAGGGAGCCGATCAGGTCCCGGTAGAGCATTCTGCCTGATGGAGGGGCTGCCGGCTCAGGCTTGACGAGGTGAAGAAGGAAGACCAGATCCAGGGCCATCATGACGGCGGCGATCCAGTAGACCGCGCGCCAGCCGAAATGCGTTCCGATGATGCCAGCCGCGGTCCGGGCGAGCAGGATCCCGATGATGATGCCGCGCGTCAGCATCCCCGTGACCTGGCCGAGCCGCGAAGCCGGCACGCGCAGGCTGACATAGGGCGGCACGACATAGGGGGCGATGCCGAACAGGCCGATCAATAGGGACGCCGCCGCGACGGCAAGGGCTGAACCGCTCGTGGCGAACAGGACCAGCGCCGCGATCTGGACCGGGATGACCGCCAGGAGCAGCCTGCGCGCCGAGATGATGTCTCCGAGCGGCAGCAGGAAGGCCAGCCCGCAGGCCAGACCGATTTGGCTCAGGCCAGGTAGGATCCCGACAAGGCCGCTGGAGATGGACAGCGCCCCGCCCACCTCAACGAGCAGCGGCTGGATGTAGTAGACGTTTGCCACGGCCACGGCCGAGGCGACCGCCAGCAGGCCGACGGCGCGGTCGCTGAGGGCTGTTTCCCCCTTCACGGGCAAGTCCGGCCTCCGGCAGCCGCCATCAGAGCTTCCGTCCCTGGAGCCAGGCGCGCATGGCTTGCACGAGCTCGGCCTTGCATTCCAGCGGCAGCCAATGTGCGGCGGGCAGGCTGGTCACGGTCAGGTCTGGGCAGGCCGCGCGCATCGGGTCCCCCAGATGGTTTCCGTTGATGCTGTTGATCTGGTCGAAGTCACCGTTGACGAACAGCACCGGCTGCGACAGGCGGCCGCCATCGGGCGCCCTGCGGGCGTAGGCGATGTTGGCGTCGTCGTTCAGGTACCACGCGCAGGGTGCGCGGAAGCCGTGGGCCTCGAACGCCCGCACCAGCACGTCGAAATCCGCCGGCGGCCAGAGTGCCGGGTCGGGTCGGGTCGGCGGGGCCCGGTGCGCGGCGCCGAAGCGCCCTCCGTTGCGCGTAACCGCCGCATTCGGGGAAGGCTTGCCGAGGGCAGCGGGGTCGCCCCGTCGGAAGATCGACGCCAGCGATGCCGCCTTGTCCGCATTGAGGTCGGCGACGGCCGCGCTGAAATGCGTCGTGTAGTAGCGGTAGTAGTCCCACTGGCCATCCGGATACCGGTCGGCCGGGTAGATCGTCCGATCGACCAGGGGGACGAGCGTCGGCAGGGCATTCGCGCTGGAGAAGTACGACACCGAGACCAGCACGACGCCCCGGCAGCGCCCGGGCTCATGCGCGGCCAGCGCACCGGCCACGACACTGCCCCAGTCATGGCCGACCCAGACTGCAGGCTTGCCGCCGAGGTGGTCGTGAAGCTCCGCCATGTCCGCCACGACCTGCTCGTTGGTGTAGGCGGCGTCGGCTGCGGGGGCAGACGGGCCGCCGTAGCCGCGTAGGTCAGGCGCGACGCAGTGCCAGCCATCGGTAGCGAACGCCTCCATCTGGGCACGCCATATCAGGCTGAGTTCCGGCCAGCCGTGGAGGAAGATCATCAGCGGCCCATCAACCGGCCCGCTCTCGATGTAAGGCGTCGTTTGCCGAGGCGTGCTGAAGGTGCGGGACACCAGCATGGAGGAGGGGATTCCCCAGGCTGCGCCCGGCAGGGCTGCAGCGACGCCCACCCCGAGGAGAATGGGCCGCCTATTGAGGTGCCCGACCGGGATCGGGCCTTCGATGAGAGAGTCTTGAGTGACGGGCATGGGCAACCCTATGCCGATCGGCTACTTGCCATTAGGCCGGCAATAGCGCATGGGCTCTGAAGCAAAACTTCAGAGTGGGCCCTTGCGGCAGAAGAATGTCCTCGAAGGCGTTGCCGTGTTCGTCGCTGTGGCCGAAGCTGGCAGCTTCTCCGAAGCGGCGAGGCGCCTTGGCATCTCGCCATCCGCGGCCAGCCAAGCGATTCGAGGCCTAGAGGAGCGGCTCGGCACGCCGCTTCTGCGCCGCTCGACGCGCAGCCTGAGCTTGACGGACGTGGGCACCGACTATCTCTTCGCGGCAGCCCCCGCCCTGTTGCAGCTCAGACGGGCCGCAGAAGAGGCAGCGGGGCGGGGCGGAAGGTCCGCCGGCCCTTTGCGCCTCACCATGCCGCGCGCGCCCTTCGACCTGCTCATCGCCGCGGCGCTGGCGGCGTTCCAAGACACCTATCCCGACGTGGAACTCGAGATCGCGGTCGAGGCGCGCCTGATCGACATCGTCCGGCAGGGCTTCGACGCGGGATTGCGCTATGGCGATCTCATCGAGAAGGACATGGTGGCCGTTCCGATCGCGCCCCGGTCGGAAGCGGTTCTCGTCGCCTCACCTGCCTACCTTCAGGCTCGGTCGATACCGAACATCCCGGGCGACCTGCTGCATCATCGTGCCCTGGTGTGCCGCAGCCAGACCACCGGCCTGATCATACCATGGGTTCTGCAGTCCACCGGCGAAACCGTGGAGATCGCCCCACCGGCGGCAACGATCGTCCATGACCTCGCTTCCCAGATTGAGCTGACCGTGAGGGGACTGGGGATCGTCAGCGCGCCGGCTGCGAGCGTGTCCCACCTCCTCGCCGCCGGGACGTTGTCGCGGGTCTTGCCGGCTTGGTCCTCCCCACTGGAGGCGCTCTATCTCTACTTCCCCAGCCGTCGTCACCAGTCGGCGGCGTTGCGCGCGTTCGTCGCGTTCCTGAAGGCGCATTCCTGCCTTCCCTCCACCTGCGTCGTGGGTACGCCGAAGCCGTAGATAGGCGGAATGAAATCCATCGTATCGGGCACGAACTTTTGGCTCCCGACTACCTGCGCGGCCGCGATCCCCTAGGTGATGGCCGGTGATCTACGACGCCTTGATCGACGCGATGCCGCAGCAGGTCTGACATCGCGAAGCAGGCAACTGGCCCTGACTTGACGCAAGCCCGCCCGCCGCCGTTCTGAGCGGGAGCGTGGGTGTCACTGTCGAAGGTCTGGACTCTACCAAACCACGACATCGCGATGCTCATCCGCAAGCTAAACGGTCGGTTTCCTTGTGCCCTCCCAACTTGATGGATTGCAGGCCCAAGAGCGCCAGATA
>CAXSHI010000147.1:7091-11299 GCA_964236755.1 uncultured Acetobacteraceae bacterium | reverse complement strand
CTGCCCGACCCGGCCGGCATCGCCCGCGCCTACCCGCACCAGCTCAGCGGCGGGCAGCGGCAGCGCGTGATGATCGCGACCGCCCTGGCGTTGGAGCCGGCCGTGCTGATCGCCGACGAGCCGACCACGGCGCTCGATGTCACCACGCAGATGCAGATCCTGCGCCTGATCCGCGATCTGCGGCGGCGGCGCGGCACCGGGGTGCTGTTCGTCACGCACGATTTCGGCGTGGTGGCGGAAATCGCGGACCGGGTGGCCGTGATGCAGAAGGGCCGGGTCGTCGAGCAAGGTCCGGCCGCCGCCGTACTCGGCGCCCCGCAGCACCCGTACACCCGGCAGCTGATCGCCGCCGTGCCGCACCGCCTGCCCGCCCAACGCGCCCTCACGCCCGGCCGGCCGCTGCTGGAGCTGGTCGGCGTCACCAAAACCTACCACGGCCGCCGCGCCGTGCCGGCGGTGCAGGACGCCACGCTCCGCATCGGGCGGGGCGAGACGCTGGGGCTGGTGGGCGAAAGCGGCTCCGGCAAGAGCACGCTGGCCCGCTGCGTGGTCCGGCTAGTGCGGCCCGAGAGCGGCGCCATCCGCTTCGACGGCACCGACCTCGCCCCGTTGTCGCGCCGCGGCTGGGCACCGTACCGCAAGCGCATCCAGATGGTGTTCCAGGACCCGGCGTCCTCGCTGAACCCGCGGCGCCGGGTCGGCGACATCGTGGCGGAGGGCCTGGTGGCGCACGGGATGCCGCGCGCCGCCGCCCGCGCCCGCGCCGCGGAGCTGCTGCGCCTCGTGCAGCTCGACGCCGGCGCCACCGACCGCTTCCCGCACGAGTTCAGCGGCGGGCAGCGGCAGCGCATCGGCATCGCCCGCGCCCTGGCGACCGAGCCGGAGCTGCTGGTCGCCGACGAGCCGGTCAGCGCGCTCGACGTGTCGGTGCAGGCGCAGGTGCTGGCGATGCTGGAGGAGCTGCGCGCGCGCCTGGGCCTGACGATGCTGTTCATCACCCACGACCTGCGGGTGGCGGCGCAGGTGTGCGACCGGGTGGCGGTGATGCGGCGCGGCGTCATCGTGGAGCAGGGGCCGACGGCGGACGTGTTCGCGCACCCGGCCCACGACTACACCCGCGCCCTGCTGGACAGCATCCCCGGCAAGCAAGCGTGGCGCCGGGATCAGACGGTGGGTGCCGAGGAGCTGGGCAGCCTATGAGGCCGCCCTGCCGTTCAAGCCTGCACCAGGGGGCGCAGGCGGGTCAGGCGAACACCGCATCGACGGCCGCGCCGAGCCGCTCGACGATCTCCGCCAGGTCTGCGTCCGTGGCGATGAAGGGCGGTGCCACGATCACGTGGTCGCCCCGGACGCCATCGACGGTGCCGACCGAGGGATAGATCGCCAGCCCGCGGTCGAGCGACGCCTGCTTGACCCGCTCGGCAATCCCGCGCGCGGGATCGAACGGCGTTCGCCCGGACCGGTCCGAGACGAACTCGATGGCCCGAAACAGGCCGCGCCCCCGATTGTCGCCGACATGACTATGGTTGCCGAACCGCTCGGTCATCAGGCGCTCCAGCGTCTCACCCTGGCGGGCGGCATGGGCGACCAGGCCGTCCTCCCGCAGGATGCGCTGCACCTCAAGGGCGGCGGCGCAGGCGACGGGATGGGCCTGGTACGTCTGCCCGTGCATGAAGCCGCCCGAGCCATCCCGCAGCGCCGCAATGACCTTGCCCGAGGCCAGGATGCCGCCAATCGGCGCGTAGCCGCCGCCGAGGCCCTTGGCGATGGCCTGGATGTCCGGGGCGATGCCCTCCTGTTCCCAGGCGTGCAGGCTGCCCGTCCGCCCCATGCCGCACATCACCTCGTCCAGGATCAGCAGCGCGCCGTGCCGGTCGCACACCTGGCGCATGGCGGCGAAGTAGCCCGGCGCCGCGGTGACGCACCCCGCCGCCGCGCCCACGACGGTCTCGGCGCAGAACGCGGCCACCGTCTCCGGGCCGAGCCGCCGGAACTCGGCGTCAAGCTCGGCGGCCAGGCGCCCGATATACTGCGCGTCGCCCTCGTCCGAGGCCTGATGGTGATAGGCGAAGCACGGCGACACCCGGCTGAACGCGCTGCCCAGCAAGGGTTCGTAGGGCGCGCGCCGGGCGACGTGGCCGCCGGCCGCCAAGGCGCCCAGCGTGGTACCATGGTAGCTCTGCCGCCGGGCGATGAGGCGGGTCCGCCCGGGCTGCCCGGCCTCGATGAAGAACTGCCGGGCCAGCTTGATCGCGGCCTCCATCGCCTCGGAGCCGGAGCTGACGAAGAACGCATGGGTGAGGCCGCCCGGCTCGTCGGCCAGCAGCAGGTCGGCGAGCGCCTCCGCCGGTTCGGAGGTGAAGAAGCCGGTGTGCGCGTAGGCCATCCGCCCGGCCTGCCCGGCCATGGCCGCCGCGACGCGCTGGTTGCCATGGCCGATGCAGGCGACGGCCGCCCCGCCCGACCCGTCGATGACGACTTTGCCGCTGGCCAGGCGAAGGCGGATGCCGTCGCCGGCCACCGCCGTCTCGGGCCTGTCCCGCAGGCTGCGCTGGATGATGCGTGACATCACGTGGCTCCTTCGGCTGGGGCGTGGCCGCGCGTCACAGCACCGCCTGCACGGTGTCGTAGGCGCTGAACTCCGCCCAGTGACGGTCGATATCCGCCTGGAACAGGCCCCGGGTCAGGCCGGCCACCAGCTTGGGCACCGCGGTCGTCATGGCGTTGATGGACGAGCCGGAAGGGCCGAAGCTCATCGTCGAGGCGATGCTGAACAGGTGGATGTCGATGATCCACGGCGTCGTGCCGGGGCATCGCTCGGTCAGGGCGTAGTCGGCGGACAGGTACGGGTAGCGGGCCAGCCGGTCGTCCCGCAGCGCCTCCGGCGGCGTATAGCGGTCGCCCCAGCTGGCGACGTTGCCGGCGAACCGCCCGAACTCCGGGCGGGCGGTGAAGTCCACGTCCACGCCGGTGCCGCAGATCAGGAAATCCGCCGGGAACGGCCCCTGCGGCGTGTCGATCCGCACCCGGCCGTCCCACGCCACGGCGTCGCGCCAGGGAGCGCCGTTGTGCAGCGTGAAGTTCGGCCAGCGCGCGCAGCGGTCCCAGGTCGCCTGCGGAAAGCCCTCCCGCCGCGCCAGGATCGTGCTCATGAAGCGCCAGCGCCAGGCGTCGTCGAGGTCCGACAGGTGGCGCAGGAACCCGGCGAACGTCAGCCACCGGTAGGACTGGATCAGCTGCGGCCGGTCGCGGCGGCAGAACAGGTGGACCTCGGCGGCCCCGTGCTCCAGCGCGCAGGCGGCGTTGTCGAGCGCCGAGGCGCCCGCCCCCATCACCGCCACCACCCGGCCCCGCAGCGAGGCGAAGTCGATGGGGTCGGCCGTATGCGCCCGGACGCCTTCCGGCAGCGCGGCCACGAAGCCGGGCATCCACCACCGCCCGGTCCCGTCCTGCCCCGTCGCCAGCACCAGCTTCCGGCAGAACAGCGTGCTCTCGGCGTCGCCCGACCGCACCGCTATGGCGAGCAGGCCCGGTCCGGCCGGCTGGATCTCCGTCACCTGGCATCCGTTGCGGACCGGCACGCCGGTCACGTCGCGCACCCACAGCAGGTAGTCGGCCCAATGCTCCCGCCCGATCAGCCCCAGCGCGTCCCAGTCCGCGGCGCCGAACCGCGCCTCGTGCCAGGATCGGTAGGTGAGGCTCGGAATGTCGAGGTCCGGGCCGGTGTAGTCCTTGGGGCTGCGCAGGGTATGCATGCGGGCGAAGCTGCGCCAGGGGCCTTCCTGACCGCGGGGCGCCTGGTCCAGCACCAGGATGTTGGCCACCCTCGCGCGCCGCAGCCCGAACGCCGTCGCGACCCCGGACTGCCCGGCGCCCACGATCAGCACGTCGAGCGCCGGCGACCCGTCGGGCGCCGCCCGGGGCACGAGCCAGTCCATGCTCGGGTGGTCGATGCGTTCGAGGTCGCGGCGGACCTGCGCTTCCAGGGCCGCCAGGCGGGTCATGCCGCCCCCGCCGGGCCGCGGCGGGTGGATCGGCGTTCGGCGTGCAGGGCATGGGTGGCTTCGGGCATGTCTGCCGTGGTGCTGGAGGGGGTGGCCGCCCCTCGTCTTGCCGCAAGCCCATCCGAACGGCAAGCTGCCTCCTTCCCCTGCGCGAAGGCCGCCCGATGATCGCCGCCGAGTACGACTTCATCATCGTCGGCGGCG
>CAXSHI010000147.1:0-6991 GCA_964236755.1 uncultured Acetobacteraceae bacterium | reverse complement strand
CGGCGGCGCAGGAGCCGCGGCTGCTCTGGCGAGGCCGGGCCATGGGCGGCAGCTCGACCATCAACGGCCAGATCGCGATCCGCGGCATGCCCGACGACTTCGAGCGATGGGCCGCCGCGGGCTGCGCCGGCTGGGCCTGGGCGGACATGCTGCCGTACTTCCGCAAGCTTGAGACGGACAAGAACTTCCCGGACGCCCCCTACCACGGCGACGGCGGCCCCATCCCGGTGTACCGCGCGCCGCCCGAAGCCTGGGGCAGCGTTGACCGCGCGCTCCGGGATGCGGCGCTCGGCCTCGGCCACGGCTGGTGCGACGACCACAACGCGCCGGAGGGCACCGGCGTCTCGCCGTTCGCCATCAACAGCATCGACGGGCGCCGGGTCTCGACCAACGACGGCTACCTGGAGCCGGCCCGCGGGCGCGCCAACCTGCACATCGTGGGCAGCGCCCTGGTCGAGGCGGTGCAGCTGGAGGGCAACCGTCCGCATGCGTCGGGCGTGCGCGTGCGCCTGGGAGGCGAGACGCATGCGCCCCGAGCGGCGCGGGAGGTCATCCTGTGCGCCGGCGCCATCCACTCGCCCGCCCTGCTGCAACGCTCCGGCATCGGCCCGGCGGCGCTGCTGCAAAGGCTCGGCATCCCGGTCGCCGCCGACCGGCCGGTGGGCGAGAACCTGCTCGACCATCCGATGGTGGGCGCCCTGCTGCACCTCCGGCCGGCGGCGCGGGTCAGCACGCTCATGCACCGCCACACCAACTGCTGCCTGCGCTACAGCTCGGGCCTGGGCGGCGCCGGCGAGAACGACATGATGGTGATCGCCGGCAACCTGGCCGGCGCGCTGCTGAGCCAGAACGGCCCCGACGCCGCGCGCGGACGCCTCGCCGTCTCGGTCTATCAGGCGTTCAGCCGGGGCTACGTCCGCATCAGGAACCTCGACCCGGCCATCGACCCCGAGGTGGAGGAACGCATGCTGTCCGACGAGCGCGACCTCCTGCGCCTGCGCGACGGCGCCCGCCGCCTACAGGCGCTGTGCGGCCAGCCCGCCTTCCAGGCCATCGCCGAGCGGACGGAATACGGCGCTTCCGGCCGTTCGATGGAGGACACGCTGGACGACGCGGCGCTCGATGCCTGGCTGCTCGCCGAGTGCACCGACGCGCAGCACGCGAGCGGCACCTGCCGCATGGGCGCCGCCTCCGACCCGCGTTCGGTCGTGGACCCCGAGTGCCGCGTGATCGGCGCGACCGGCCTGCGGGTGATCGACGCCTCGGTCATGCCGGAGGTGCCGCGCGCCAACACGCACCTGACGACGGTCGCGGTGGCGGAGCGGATGGCCGACGTGCTGCGCGGCCGTCTGTGACTCCTGCTACTCCGCCGCGGCGCCCAGCAGGTGCTCCTTCAGGTCGTCGGACGGTGGCTTGTCGCCGATGAAGCCGGCCAGGATGCGGATTGCCAGATCCGGGTTGGCGAAGTCGCCGATCTGCTTGTTGTTGAACAGCACCCGCATGCCGCGCTGCGTGCATAGGTAGGTCAGCGTGTCGCCCACCGCGGCGCCGGGCGACGCCGCGATCAGGCGCTCGAAATCGTCCTTGTCGGACGGCGCGCATTCGCCATGGCCGCAGTTCTTGGCCTCGCCTTCGCGGTACTGCTTCTCCACGTCCGACTTGGAGGCCGCGTGCAGGAACCGCATCAGGACCACCTTCGGACCCGGCGACGCCAGGATCGCGCGCGCGTCCCGGCTCTTTTGCGCCAGGTACAGCCCGGCGACATAGACCTTCACGTTGAAGATGGTCAGCGTCCTGATGCCCAGCCCGTTCAGCACCAAGGTCTGCCCCGCCAGCGGGTAGGTGTCAGGCAGGCTCTGACCCGAGATGCTTGCCGCCCGCCCCGCTCCCACGAGACCGAGGATTCCGCATAGCGCCAACGACGCCAGTGTCCGCTTCATCAATCATTCCATTCCATGTAGAGGTCGATCAGCGCCGGGTCAGGCACGCAGCCCGGGACCGCATCATGCCAGGGGTTGATACGCAAGGCGACGCCTCCGGTTCAGGTCGGCGAGGGTGGAGCGCATCCCGGCACTGGACTTCTCCGCGCTGTTCCCGCTGTTGCAGTTGCCAGCCTCAGGAGCCATGGCTGGCCCGTTCTCGGTGGGGGTGAGGAAAGCATGGCATTGAATGAGCTGAGCGGGCGGTGGGTCCTGGTCACGGGCGCCGCGTCGGGCATCGGCCACGAAACGGCGCTTGCCTTCGCCCGGGAGGGCGCCAGCATCCTGGCGGTTGACCTCGATGAGGCGCGGCTGGCGGACACCTCGCGCCTGGTCGGGGCGCTTGGCTGCCGCTGCATCGCGCTTGGGTGCGACGTGGGGGACGCCGGCGCGGTCGATGCGCTCGCCGCAAGGGCAATGGCCGACGCCGGCCCGCCGGACGTGGTGGTGAACAATGCGGGGGTCGGATTTCTCGGCCCGTTCCTGGAAACGCCGTTGGAGGCCTGGCGTCATGTCATGGGCGTGAACCTGATGGGGGTCGTGCATGTCAGCCGGGCATTCCTGCCCGCGATGATCGCCGCAGGCGGCGCGCGGCACCTGGTCAACGTTGCATCCGCCGCGGGCCTCAGCCCGGTGCCGAACCTCAGCGCCTATTCCGCCTCCAAGCACGCGGTGATGGGACTTTCGGATGCGCTGGCGATGGAGCTGATGCACACGGGCGTCGGCGTGACGGTGGTGTGCCCCGGCATCATCGACACGCCGATCATCCGCAACCGCCGCGCCGTCGCGCCGGGCGTGCCCGAGGCGGCGTTGGACCGGCTTGACCGGCAGTACAAGGCAAAGGGCGCGCACCCGTCGGAGGTCGGCAGCCGCATCGTGCGCGCGGTCAAGCGCGGCGAGGACATCGTGCTGGTCGGCCCGTCGGCCGCCGCCGTGTTCCACGGGCGCCGCCTGTCGCGGAGCCTGCTTCGCAAGGTCGGCGTCTCAGGCGCGAAGCGGCTCGGCTACATGTGGTAAGCCTGGCAGAGGTCCGGTCGAGACGGCTAGGCGGTGGCGCGGATGTTCATGTAGGCGCTGCCGCTCGCGGCATCCGTGCCGAACGACACGGCAAGCCGTCCCGTCAGGTCGGCCTGGGTGAAGCCCGGCAGCGTCAGCAAGACCTCCGGCTTGCCCGCCGCCTGCGCCACGAGCGTCAGGCCGGTGGCCCCGGCGGCGCCGGCCCCGTCCAGCCAATTGATCTGAAAGACGTTCTGCGCCACTCCCCACAGCGTCACGGCGTCCGCGGCATGGAAGTTCACCACCGTGCTCCAGGTGGTCGCCGTGGCGCCGCGCTCATCGACGAAGAAAGTGTCCGTGCCGCTGCCGCCGGTCAGAAAGTTCGACCCGGTGCCCCCGTCCAGCACGTTGGCGCCGCTGCTGACCGCAATCGCGTCCTCTCCGCCGCCGCTGTGGATGAACCAGTTCGGCGTCGAGACGGCGATGTTCAGGCTGTCCGGCGTGATGTTGACATACTGCTGCTGCAGGCCGCCCACCGGCCCGGTGTAGGGCTGGCCCTGCGCCGCCGCCGGCCGGCCCGTCGTGGCGTCTCCCGCCGCCAGCACCGGCGCGCCGCCCAGTAGTTGCTGCTCGGCCAGGTCGGCGATGGCCTGGTGCCCGGTTTCCGTCGGGTGCACCGAGTCCCAGAACAGGTACTGGTCCTGGGCCGAGGCCCCGGCCGCCGCGAGGGTGCCGTTGCTGGTGCTGGCGCTGCCGCCGCTCCACGCCGGCGTCGTCACGTTGGTGAGGCCGTAGGCCGCCGGGCTGGCGATCGCGGCGTTCAGCAGGCCGTTGGCGTCCACCACCTGGATGCGGATCGTGCCGGCGCTGGCAATGCCGGCAAGCTGGCTGCTCAACGCCGCGTTGTAGGCGGTGGCAAGCTGCGACGCCTCGGCGTCGAGCGCCGCCGAGGGTCCCGCGCCGCTCTGGACCTGTCCCGAGGTCACGTCCGGCAGCTTGCCGAGATCGGGCACGTCCAGCACCAGCAGGGTCTTCGCGCCGCCTCCGACGAGCTGCTTCACGAAGGCGACCTCGTTGGCCACCGCCGCGTTCACGTCGTCGGCCTGCTGCTGCGCGGTCAGGCCGGGGGTGCCGAGGACGGCCAGCAGGTCGTTCGCCCCGATCGACACGGTGTAGAGCGCATTGGCCGACGGGGTCGGCGTCTTGACCTTGAACTGCGCAAGCTGTGCCGAGAGGGAGATGGCCAGGATCGTCGGGTCGGCATTCTGCGGCGTCAGCCCGGTGACCGCGCCGCCATAGGCGAAGTCCGTGCCGCCCGCCAGGCTCGGCGCCAGCGTGCCGAGGCCCAGTCCCAGGGACAGGTTCTGCGCCCAGGTCGGGCCGTTGCTGAACACGCTGGCGCTGACCGGGCCGTATTGCTGCTTGTAGTAGGGCGGCGACACCGGTTGGGACCTGCCCGCGGCCGCGGCGAGGATCGACACGTTGCCGGCATCGGTCAGGCTGTCGCCGAACGCATAGATGGTGCTGTAGGCGGCGAGCGCCGGATTCTGCGGCATGAACGAAATCCTTTCCTGGTGCGTCGATAGGGCGTGGGGATAGCCGCAGGGTTATGTCGAAATCCCACGTGCGGGCGGAAGCGGCGGAAAGCTCACCTGGGCGCGATGCGGCAGGACGGCCTACGGGCACCGGGACAGCAGCCCCGCATCTGGCATAACGGGTCAGGCGACCCAAAGCCCACGCTTGCGATGCCATTCCTCGATCGACTCCGCGGGATAAAGGTCGAACACGGCGTCGCCGGCGCCGACCTGCGGCTCGACCCAGGACGGCTTGAACCGCAGCATGATGTGGACCGACGCGGGCGGGACGGGCAGCACGCCGTCAACCGCGGAGGCGAACGGATGCACCAGGTCGGGCCATTCCGGCGAGAACAGCCACAACGCGGTGGCGCAGCGTGCGCAGAAATGGCGCTCCGCGGTTGACAGGCGGCACGCGCCGTCATCCCGCATGATCTCCGCATGGAACACCTGCCTGGCGCCCGGGTCGGCTTCGACCCTCAGCGTGCGGGCGTCGGCGCCCAGGTTGATGGCGTAGCCGCCACCACCCGCCGTCTTGCGGCAGATCGAGCAGTAGCACCGCTGGTAAGGCTGCGGCGTGTGGCTGTCGCAGCGGAAGCGGACCGCGCCGCAGCGGCATGATCCTTCAAGGGCTTGGGGCATGGATGTCCTTCCCCAAACCTTGTTGCGCGCCGGCCAGCACGGCGGCCGGCCGTTCGCCGAGGTCGGCCGCCGTCCAGTCGCGGCGCATGGCGAGCAGCTCGACCAACGCGGCGGTGTCCTGGTCGCGGCCCAACCCCGCCGCCGCGGCGACGCGCCCGTCCTGCACGTAGTAGGCGAGGAACTCCGGCTTGCCGAGGTCGCCGTGCAGCACGACGCTGTCCCATTCCGCCGCATGGCCTACGTAGTCGAGCCGCTTCATGTACTGGATGGTCCAGAACACCGGCACCGCGTCGTAGCGGATCGCGCCGCCCAGCATGTTGAGGGCCGCGACCCGGCCCTGCTGCTCCGCCACGCGCCAGTGCTCCACCCGAATCGGCGCGCCGTCGCCGCGGTGCGGGAAGCTCGCGATGTCGCCGGCCGCATACAGCCCCGGCGCGGCGCGCAGGGTCGCATCGACGATGACGCCGCCGTCCTCGCGCCGGGCCAGGCCCTCGGCATAGGAGATGGCGGGCTTGACCCCAAAGCCGACCACGACGAGGTCGGCCGCGATTCGCTCGCCGCTGTCGAGCAGCACGGCGGACACCTGCCCCTCGCCCTCCAGCGACGCCACCCCGCTGCCCAGCCGGAACGCCACCCCGTGCCGCTCGTGCAGGCCGACGAAGGCGCGGCCGACCTGCTCTCCCAACTGCTTGGCAAACGGCGCGGCCTCCTTGCCGACCACCGTGACATCCAACCCACGCTCCCGCAGGCTCGCCGCCACCTCCATGCCGATGAAGCTGGTGCCCAGGACCACGGCGCATCGGCTGCGCTCGGCCTGCTCCAGGATGGCGTCGGCGTCGGCGCGGCTGCGCAGGGTGTGGACGTGGCCCAGCCCGGCGCCGGGGAACGACGGCAGCACAGGCGTGCCGCCCGTCGCGAGCAGGGCGGCGTCGTAGTCCACGACCGTGCCGTCCGCGCAGGTGATCCGGCGTGCCTGCGCGTCGATGCGCAAAACCTCCGCCGTGCGCCGCTCGATGCCATGCTCGCGGTAGAAGGCCTGGGTCTGCAAGGGCGATTTCTCCGCGCCCTTCTGTCCGGACAAGGCGTACTTGCTGAGCACGGTCCGGTCGTACGGGACCCGGTTCGCCGGGTCGAGCATGACGACCTGGCCCGCGAAGCCCGCCTCCCGCAGGGTCTGCGCCGCCACAGCACCCGCGCCGCCCGCGCCGATGATGACGAAGCGGCGTGCGTCGGGCGCCGCGGGCGGAGGGGCCGGCGCCGGGGCCGGCCCGGCGATCAGGATGCGGCCCACGTCCAGGCGCACGTCGTATCGCTGCAGCGCGTCGAGCGCCGGCGGGTCCAGCACCGCCCCGGTCCGGATGCAGAACGCCGCCTTGTGCCAAGGGCAGACGATCCGGTCGCCGTTGCGGACGCCTTCGGCAAGCGGCCCGCCGGCATGGGGGCAGACGGCGCCGACCGCGTGCACGGCGTCGCCGTCCCGCACCAGCAGGATCTTCTCGCCGTCCACCTCGACCTGCTTCATCCCGCCTGGCTCGACCGCCTCCAGGACAGCGACCTCGACCTCGTGCTGCGGCATCGGCTGCTCCCCCTCATCCGCGAAGCAACGTTTCCATCAGGCTGCGGTTCGGCGCCTGGCATTGACGGCGCGGACGCCCCCGAACGCATCAGGCCATGGCGGCCACCGCCCGGGTCGCGACCGTCAGCCCAGCGAATTCCGGCGCCGCCGCGGCCTCGCGGGCAAGCTGGAGCACCGCGGAGGCCTCCGGCCGCCGCGCCGGGTCCATGCCGCGCGCCGAGGCC
>CAXSHI010000146.1:0-11310 GCA_964236755.1 uncultured Acetobacteraceae bacterium | reverse complement strand
ACCGCTTCGGAGCAAACCCTGCCAGTCAAGATGCGTCGGTCGCACGCTTACGAGCACTCCGCCTGAAGGAGCGAAGGACGAAACAACGCCGTGATGGCCCAGGAGGAGGTAAGGACCGGCATCAACCTTGGTTCCCGGCATGCAGCTGGCGAGGAAATGCAGCGAGAGTTCAACAAGACCGAGCTTTGAAAGCTCGCCGCCGCTCATCTCGGTGTCGCCGCCGACGACGCTTTCCATAAGCTTCAGGTGCGAGCGGCGGAAGCTGTCTGCCGATCTCATGCGGGCTTCCCGAGTTCATGGATGAGCCGGGACACGGTCCTCAACTTGACGGGCTTCTTCCCAAACGAACTCCGCAAGTTCAAGAAGACGGAGGCATATGTCCTGTCGGCCTCAACCCGGGCGGCGGGGACCACCAGCACGCATTCGTGGGTTCGCTCGTAACCCTTGAAGCCCTCGAACCTGAATGCGAGCAGCGCCGGGGAGCCATAGTCCTTGACGTCAACTGCGATCTTGCGTCTCCCGTCGGGCGACGTGGCTTCCAGGTCGATCGTGTCCAGATGCGGCCACGGGTCAACCGCCCACCCGAGCTGCCCGAGGCTGTCCATGAGCGCGACCTCGGCCTTTCCCGGGAGGCACCAGAATGTCCTGAACGGCCGGCGGAGGATACGGAGCGACGGGGACCACTCCATGAAGTCGCACGTGCCTGCACGCGCCAGGCGTGCCGCCTCGGGATCGCGGCTGTCCGTGTGGTATGCGGCGCCATCACGCCTCAGAACCGTCCCCGACACCCGGCAGATCGGCACCTGACCGGCGAAGGCGAAAGCCGGTGACAGCGGTTCGTAGAAGGCATGGAAGGCGTCCTCCAGGCCGCTCACGGCGGCAAGCATCGGGGTCTGCACCATCGCGGCGCCCCAGCTGCGGACCACCGGGTGCTCCACGACGAACCTGCGCCATGTCGCGTACGAGAGCTGGCCTTCCGCATGTAAGCGGCACGATGCCCGAAAGTTCGAGAATCCGGCCGCCTCCACCAACTCGTCCTCAGGCGAATGCCCTGCAATCTCGGCTGCCAGCTCGCGGCACGTGACGGTGGTCTCCTCGCCGTCGAGAAGCGGCTCTTCCGTGAACGCCGCATTCTCGTCCCAAAAAACGGTACCGGGCATCCATGCACTGAGCCTCTGAGCGGCTTTCTGCACCAGCGAGCTGATCGTGGACGGCCACGTGCTCCCGCCATCCGATGCGTTGCGCGCCGCGCTCAGGTCGAGGAACCGCTGCAAGTCTGGCTTGTAGGGCGGCTTCAGCCAGCCATGCTGGTCCAAGTCGCGGCGCAGCCGCACGAGCGCCAGGGCCATCAAACGAGCCATGTCCGCGTCGCTTCGGACCGACTCGCCACCATCCTCAAGAGATCCCAAAGCCCCAAGGACATCGAGGGGGAGATCAGACTTGCCATTCAGGTAGCGGTAGAGGCTAGCGCGCGAAACGCCTAACACAACGGCGCAGGCAGTTGCGGCGCCCATGCGTTGGGTGGAATAGCCGCTCACATCGTTTTGCAAAGGACTCGCTCACCGCTGCCCCGTCGCTATCCGACTTATTTGATCTTATTGTATCAAGTGTATCAGGACAAAGGCCGGTCAGACTTGTAGGACCTCGCTGAATGTCGCCCAGGGTGGGAGGAAGCAGTGATCCGACGACCAGCCTCTCGGTTCGACGCCCGGCGGGGGCGGCCGGAAAGCGCCCATATCCAGGTGAGCAAGACGCTGGCGGAGGATGTCCGCCGCGTGCCGGACGAACCACCAACGCCCCTACTCGGGCGTCGGCCACAGTCCGTGCCCGCCGAAGCAGGAACGGTCAGTCTCGCCGTCAACGGACGAGGCGGACAGCAGCCGTGCCGGCGGCGTCATGCCGCGCTTTGGATCGACGGCCAGGAAGGCCACATCCCACACGTCCCGCGCGGCGTCGACCGCGACCAACCCGGCTTCTTCGTAAGCCACGAACTGCACCGGCACGCCAAGGCGCCGCCCCAGCTCGCGCGCCTGTTCAGCCGAGACGCCGCGCGGCTGCCTCGTGGCGGCGTCCCGCGCGGCCAACACGAGGTGGCCGAAGTTGATGGCGGCGCGCAGCGTGCCTGTGGGGCGAGCAGCTGGGCCGCGTCCGGCTGCGTGGCCGTCGCGATTGAGGCCAGCAGCGCGGCGCAGGCGAGCATCAAGCTGACCAACATCCTCATCAAACCCCTGCCCACGCCTTGCCCGCCTCCGGACAGCACTCACTTCCTTTCCGCGACATGCGGCCCGGGCACGCTGCTGGCCGTCGCACCGGCCGGAGCCTTCCGAACTGGGCCACCCGGTCAGCCAGGTGCGTCCAGGCCGCTTCCATCGACGAAGCGCCGCAGCCAGTCGGCCGCCCGGCCGCCATCCTCCGGCTGCAGCAGGGACAGCAGCGCCGGGCCGGCGAGCGGCCCGTAAACGTCGCGACGCGCCTCGATCAAGGCGGCGGAGAAGGCGGGGCTGAACTCCGGGTGGCCCTGCACCGACACCGTGTCGTCGTCGTAGCCGATCGAGGCGAACGGCGTGAACGCGCTGGCGGCGAGCACCCGAGCGCCGGGCGGAAGCGTCACCACCTGGTCCTGATGGAAGGCCGGGATCGCAAACGCCAGCGGCTCGCGCATGCCTGGAGGCGGCTCGACGATCTCGTAGCGGTGCATGCCGACCCCCCAGCCCTTGGGCGACTTCACGACCTCGCCGCCGAACGCCTGGGCCATCGCCTGATGACCGAAGCAGATGCCGACAAGCTTCGCCTGGCCCCGAATCTTGCGCAACACGTCGAGGAACGGCGGAATCCAAGGCAGGTCGTCGTACACCCCCGCCGGGGACCCGGTGATCACATAGGCCGAGCACTCGGCGGGATCGGCCGGAAGCTCGCCGGCCTGCACGTCGTAGCTGCGGTATTGGCGGCCGCGGCCGAGCATGGTACGGATCATGTCGTCGTAGGTGCCCCATTGCGCGCGCAACGCCACGGGGGGGCGACCCGTCTCCAGAATGCCGATTGTCATGGTTGCAGCATCTCACAAATCGGGCCAGACGGACAGCCGCCTCTGGACCTGGGTGTCCGGGTGCAGGCCTGGTGCCCCAGCTTTGCCCGCAGAACCAGAGGCGGTCACCTTCGGCCATGGACGACAGGGCCGGCCCTGATCTTGCGCCTTGCCGACGGTCGTGGTCGGTAGCGCCGCGCGGCCTGCGGGCAAAGGGCAAACCGACGGTCGATGCATAGGATGCTGGGTTACGCGCTCGCCGTTTTGGCAATCGTGGTCGCTGGGGCGCTTGCGTGGCTGTATGCCCCGGACAAGCAGCGCGGCGCGCTGGAGGCGGTGTACGCCCTGCCGCCGTCGGCGTTCCTGGACCTCGCGGGCGTAAGGCTGCATGTGCGGGACACGGGGCCTCGGGCGGCGTCCGCGGTGATCCTTCTCCACGGTTTCGGGGCGAGCCTGCAGACATGGGAGGATTGGGCGCGGGACCTGGAACGGGACCGCCGGGTCATCCGCTACGACATGCCGGGGTTTGGCCTTACGGGGGCGGACCCGTCCGGCGACTACACGGATGCCCGCGGCATCGCGGTGCTTCTTGCGCTGATGGACCGGTTGGGCGTGGCGCGGGCAAGCGTCGTCGGCAACTCGATGGGCGGGCGGATCGCCTGGACCTTCGCGGCGCTCTATCCGGAGCGTATGGAGAAGCTCGTGTTGGTGTCGCCGGACGGGTTCGCAAGCCCGGGGCTGGAGTACGGCGTGGCGCCCGAGGTGCCGCTGATGATGCGGGCGCTGCCCTATGTGCTGCCGTCGTTCATGCTCCGGGCCTCGCTGGCTCCAGCCTACGCGGATGCCGGCATGGTGACCGACGCGCTGTTCACGCGCTACCGGGACATGATGCTGGCGCCAGACGTGCGGGGCGCGATCGTCCGACGAATGGGCCAGCAAGTGCTGGTGGACCCGGTGCCGCTGCTCAAGCGCATCGAGGCGCCGACCCTGCTGATGTGGGGCGAGAAGGATGGCATGATTCCCTTCGCAAACTCGGCCGACTACTTGCGGGCGTTGCCGCACGGCACGCTCGCGGCTCTGCCGGGGATCGGGCACATTCCGCAAGAGGAAGCGCCGGCAACTGTCGGGATCTTGCGGGAGTTTCTGGACCGGTAAGTGCACTTGTATGCCACAGACCACTCGGGACGGCGTACCGAGGCTTCGGAACGCCGTCCTCCAGACTTCAACCAATCAGCATGACTGGTCGTCCGGGGCCGGGTCAGGGCTGCGCAGCAACAGCCCTGAGGAACCCTTCTGCCGAGATCAGGCGAGGTCGAAGCGGTCGAGGTTCATTACCTTGGTCCAGGCAGCCACGAAGTCCTTCACGAACGCTTCCTTCGCGTCGTCGCACGCATAGGCTTCCGCGGCGGCCCGAACCAAGGAGTTCGACCCGAAAAGCAGATCGACACGGGTGCCGGTCCACTTGATCTCGCCCGTCGCGCGGTCGTGCCCCTCAAACAGGTTCTCGGAGCTAGGCGACGCCCCCCAAGCCGTGTTCATATCGAGCAGGTTGACGAAGAGGTCGTTGGTCAGCGCCTCCGGCTGATGGGTGAACACGCCGTGCGCAGACTGTCCGGCATCCGCGCCGAGGACGCGCATGCCGCCGACGAGGATCGCCATCTCGGGAACCGTCAGCGTCATCAGGTGCGCCCGATCCATCAGCAGTTCCTCGCCGGACCGGCCATCCCCGCTTCGGAGATAGTTGCGGAACCCGTCTGCGGTCGGTTCGAGCACGGCGAACGACACGACGTCGGTCTGCTCCTGTGACGCATCCGTGCGCCCCGGGGTGAACGGGACGGCCGCGTCGTGACCGGCGTTCTTCGCCGCCATCTCGACGGCGGCAGCGCCGCCGACCACGATCAGGTCGGCGAGCGAGACCTTCTTCCTGCCGGGCTGGGAAGCGTTGAACGCCGCCTGGAGGCCTTCCAGCACCGGCAGGACCCTTACCAGTTCGGC
This sequence comes from uncultured Acetobacteraceae bacterium, assembly GCA_964236755.1. Classification (GTDB taxonomy): domain Bacteria; phylum Pseudomonadota; class Alphaproteobacteria; order Acetobacterales; family Acetobacteraceae; genus CAHJXG01. The sequence goes on along the minus strand of CAXSHI010000146.1, from coordinate 6,290 downwards.
CGGCTGATTGACGTCCCAATCCTTCTGCGGCGCCAGGCGGATGCGCGCCCCGTTCGCGCCGCCGCGCTTGTCCGAGCCGCGGAACGTGGCGGCCGAAGCCCAGGCGGTCGAGACCAGCGGCGCCGGCAAGCACGTCGTGTTCACGGCGCTCGGCGAGGAGATCGCGGCGCGCGTCCGCAAGGCGCTCGCAGCGTTGGAAGCCCTGTCCGAAGCCGCGTCGGCCGTGCGCGCCGCTGAGCGGGCCGCTGCGGCTGGGCGTGATCCCGACCATCGCCCCCCTCCTGCTGCCCCGGCTGATGCGGGTGCTGCGCGACGCCTTCCCCAACCTGCGCCTGTTCGTGCGCGGGGACGTGACGAAGGCGCCGGTGGAGCGGCTGGCCGGCAACCGGGTGGGCCTGCTGCCGGTGGCGCTGCCCTGCGAGTGCGGCGACGCGGAAACGCTGGCGATCGCGCGGGACGAGTTCGTGGTGGCCTTGCCGAAGGGCCACCGGCCCGCCGCGCGGGCGCGCGTGCCGGCGGCGGCGCTCGCGGGGAGCGATGCTGCTGCTGGAGGACGGGCACTGCCTGCGCGACCAGGCGCTGGCGCTGTGCGGCGTGGTGGGCGAGCAGGAGGGGTTCGCGGCGACCAGCCCTGCACACCCTGGCGCACTATGGTGGCCGGCGGGCTGGGCGTGACGCCGCTGCCGCGGATGGCGGTGGATGCAGGGGTCGCGGCCTGGGCGGATGTCGGGCTGCGGCCGCTGGCCGGCAGCTCGGCCTGGTGCACGATCGGCCTCGCCTGGAGGCGGCGCTCGCCCCGGGCAGACGAGTACCGGGCGCTGGCCCCGCTGATCGAGCCGCCCGCCTGAGCGGGCCGTCCCGCGGGTCCGCGTCCGGCTCCCGTTCATCCCGAAGCGGTCCGGCCGAAGCCGACTGCCCATCAGGCAACACCAAGATGCCCTGCCGTCACCGGATGTGACGATGGCCCAAGCCGGCGACGACGATGGTCGCCGGTCGAGCATGCCGCCTTGGCCGCCCTGAACGGCTTGGAACTCAGATCGAAGATCAGGCTTAAGAGGCTTGGGACCAGACCCCGCAGCCCAAAGCGTGGCATGCTCGGGGCTGCGGGCCTTCTCGGGAGCGACGGACATGCTGCCGATGCCATGCCAGCAAGGAGATGATCCCGGATAAACGCTCACATGCCCCGACGGGGTTCTCCTCAATCTCAGCAGCATCAAATCCCGTTCGCGAAAGAAGGCCGCCAACCGTGGAGCTTCGCTCGTTCTCCCAAGCCGACATCCCGCCCTTGCTCACCTGGTTCCAGACACCCGCCGAGTTGGTCCAATGGGGCGGACCCGGCCGCAGGTTCCCCTTGGATGAGGCGCAGATGACGGCACTCCTGGCCGAAACGATCGGCGCGCACCCGGCACGCCGCATATGGGCTGGACACCGGCAGGGCGCGCTGGCCGCGGTCGCCAGCGTGGTGGACTGGGGCCATGGCACGGCGCTCCTCACCATGGTGGGCATCGCCCCGCCTGCGCGCGGCCAAGGCCTGGCCGCCGCCTTCATCCGCCAGATCCTGGAAGCCGTCTTCCAAGACCCGGCCGTCGAGCGGCTGGAACTCAACGCCTATACCTTCAACGCCGCCGCCATCCGGCTCTACGACGCCCTGGGCTTCGTGCGCGAGGGCATCCGCCGTTCCCTGGCCCGGGTGGGGGAGGAGCGGTGGGACGCCGCCCATTATTCCATGCTCCGCGCCGAATACCGGGATGCGCCATGACGGACGGCCGCATCCTGGTCTGGGGCGCCGGCGCCATCGGCGGCACGGTGGGCGCGTGTCTCGTGCGCGCCGGGCACGCGGTGACGTTCGTCGATGTGGTGCCGGAGCATGTCGCGGCGATCCGCGGCCCCGGCCTGCGCATCCGCGGCCCGGTCGAGGAGTTCACCGTCCAGGCCCCTGCCCTGCTGCCCGCCGAGGTCGCGGGCCTCTGGCCGCGCATTTTCCTTTGCGTCAAGGCGCACCACACCGAGGACGCCTGCCGCGCCCTGCTGCCGCATCTCGACCCGGACAGTTATGTGCTCTCCCTGCAGAATGGCCTATGCGAGACGCGCATCGCCGGCATCGTCGGACCCGGCCGCACGATGGGCGCCTTCGTCAACTTCGGCGCGGACTGGATGGGGCCGGGCGACGTCCTGTTCGGCAACCGCGGCGCGGTGGTGCTGGGCGAAATAGACGGCGCCATGACTCTCCGGCTCGCGGCGCTGCACGCGCTGATGCGGGCGTTCGAGCCGGACGCCATCGCCACCCCCGACATCTGGTCCTATCTATGGGGCAAGCTCGGCTACGGCGCGATGCTGTTCGCCCAGGCGTTGGGCCACCTGGGCATCGCCGACTGCCTCGCCCGGCCCGAGCTGCTGCCGGCCTGGCGCGCGCTCGGCGGCGAGGCGGTGGCGGTCGCGCTGGCGGAGGGCGTGCAGCCCCGCGGCTTCAACGGCTTCGACCCGGACGCCTTCCGCCCCGCCGCCTCCGCGGAGGCGGCGCAGGCCAGCGTCGCCGCCATGGTGGCGTTCAACCGGCCCAGCGCCAAGACCCACTCCGGCGTCTGGCGCGACCTCGCGGTCCGCAGGCGGCGCACCGAGGTCGATGCGCAGATCGCGCCCGTCGCGGAGATCGGCGCCCGCCACGGCCTGCCTTGCCCGGCGACCCGCCGCCTGGTCGCGCTGATCCACGAGGCCGAGCAGGGGCGCCGGGCGCTGTCGGACGACAACCTGCTGGAACTGCTGCCCATGGCTTTGCACAGATGAACATCGGATTCGACGGCCAGGTGGTCGCGGTCAGCGGCGCCGGGCACGGGCTGGGCCGGGCCATCGCGGAGAGTTTCGCGACTCTCGGCGCCCGGGTGTTCGGCTGCGCCCCAGCCGCCGCGCAGGTCGCGGGCGCCGAGATGGCGGCCGTGGACCTGACGGACCGCGCCGCCGGCGCCGCCTGGATCGCGTCGGTCGAGCGGTCGGCCGGCGCCGCCATCGACGTGCTGGTCAACAACGCCGGCGGCGTGGCGGGCCAGGTGTTCCAACCCATCGAAACGGTCACGGACGCCGCCTGGGACGAGATCCTGGCGGCGAACCTCGGTGCAGCGTTCGCGCTCAGCCGCGCCGCGGCGCCGGGCATGAAGCAGGCCGGGCGGGGCCGGATCGTCAACATCTCCTCGGGCGCCGGGCTGCAGGCGTCGCTCACCGGCATCCAGGCCTATGCCAGCGCCAAGCACGCCGTCATCGGCCTGACCCGGCAGTTGGCGCACGAGCTGGGGCCGCACGGCATCACCGTGAATAGCGTGGCCCCCGGCCTGATCCCCAGCAACCCGGCAAGCGCCGCGCAATGGGAGGGCTACGGCCCGGCGCGGCAGGAGGCGATGCTGGGCGCCATCGCGCTGCGCCGGCTCGGCACGCCGCAGGACATTGCCCATGCCGTGCTGTTCTTCGCCAGCCCCTTGGCCGATTTCGTCAACGGGCAGGTCCTGCAGGTGGACGGCGGCAAGTAGCGGTCAGCGCAGCCGCTCGAACGCCGTTTCCCGGAACGTCAGGATCGTCGCCCCCGACACCAGGGCGGCGGCGATGAGGTAGAACGTGGGCGCGATCGGCGTCCCGGTCTGCTGGATCAGCCAGGTGGCGATGAACGGCGCGAAGCCGCCGAAGATCGCGACGGCCAGCGCATAGCTGAACGACATCAACGTGGTGCGCGCCCGCGTGGGGAACAGTTCTGCCAACGCCGCCGGGCCGGCGCCGGAAAAGGTGGCGATCACCAGGTCGAAGCCGACCTGCACCAGCGCCACGCCCCAGACCGAGAGGCCCGACAGGATCAGCCGGAATCCGGGATAGGCCAGGACAGCGAAGGCGGCGCAGCAGAACACCAGCATCGGCTTGCGCCCGATCCGGTCCGAAGCCGCGCCCATCAGCGGGATCGCCGCCATCAGCGCGAGCAGGCCGGCGGTGTTCGACCACAGCGACTGCGTGGCCGAGAGGCCCGCGTATCTCTGGGTGAATGTCGGGAAGTAGGTCAGCATCACGTAGTAGCAAACCGTCCACAGCACGGTGAAGCCGAACGCCTTGAGCATCAGGCCGAACGGCGTGCCGAGGTCTGCAAGCCCGGCCCCGCGTCCAGCCTGCTCCGCCCGGAAGCGCGGCGTCTCGCCGATGCCGCGCCGCAGCCATAGCCCGACCGGCAGCAGCACCGCGCCCAGCAGGAACGGCAGCCGCCAGGCCCAGGCGTCGATGTCCGCCGCCGAGAACACGCCGTTCAGCGACGCGGCCACGGCCGAACTCATCAGCACGCCGCCCACGACCGAGGCCTGGCTGTAGCTACCATAGTAGCCGCGCCGTCCCTCCGGCGCCCACTCGACGATGAAGGAGGTGGCGTTGCCCCACTCGCCCCCGGCCGACAAGCCTTGCAGCACCCGGCACAGCACCAGGAGGACAGGGGCCAGCACGCCGATGCGCCCGTAATCCGGGATCAGGCCGATGCCCACCGTACCGACCGCCATCAGCAGGATCGTGAGCACCAGCGCCGACTTCCGCCCGCGCACGTCGCCCGTCCGTCCCAGCACGATGCCGCCAAGGGGACGCGCCAGGAAGCCCACGCCGAATGCGGCGAAGGTGGCGAGCAGGGATGCGACCTCATCCGTGCCGGGGAAGAACTTGCGGGCGATCACCCCGGCCAAGAAGCCGTACACGCCGAAATCGTAGTACTCCAGCACGTTGCCGATCCCCGCCGCGGTGATCGCCCGGCGCGGCGACATCGTGGCGCGGTCGCCGGCGCCGATTGCCGCTTCGCCCATGCTGGCCTCCATCGCCGTTTCGTGACACTAAAAGGCGGCATTCGAGACCGCACAAGCCCTACCCGGCCCACGGCATACGGGCGCAAGCTCAGGGCCAAGCAGCCTGAGGCTTTCATGAGCGGACCCAAGCACCCCGACGGCGAACCCTGGCAATGGAGCGAGGACACCTGGCGCCGCATCGTCGGACGCGCCCGCGCCGGACGCAGCCTTGCGCCCAAATCCTGGCCCGGCAGCGCGCGCTGCGCCGTCGCCATCTCCTTCGACGCCGACCACGACACCATCCCGCTGCGCGACGGCGACGAAAGCCCGATGCGCATCAGCCAGGGCCAGTACGGCCATCGCCAGGCCATGCCGCGCATCCGCCGCCTGCTCGCCCGCGAGGCGATCCCCGCCAGCTTCTTCTACCCCGCCGTCTCCGCCCTGCTGTACCCGGACGAGGTGCGCGGCGTAGCGGCGGAAGGCCATGAGATCGGCATCCACTCCTGGATACACGAGGCCAACACGACCCTGCCGCCGGGCGTCGAGCGCGACCTCACCTTCCGCGCCGTTGACACGCTGGAGCGCATCTCGGGCCAGCGCCCGGTCGGCATGCGCACCGCGAGCTGGGATTTCTCGGTCGATACCCTGCCGATCATCCGCGAGCTGGGCCTGCTGTACGACAGCTCGCTCATGGCCGACGACGATCCCTACGAGCTGATGGCGGACGGCGAGCCGACCGGGGTGGTCGAGCTGCCGCCGGAGTGGATACGGGACGACGCCGTGTACTACAACTTCGTCCGCTTCAGCGCGCTCCGCCCCTACACGCCGCCGTCCTCCGTGCTGGAGATTTTCACCGCCGAGTTCGACGCCGCCTGGGAGGAGCGGGGGCTGTTCCTGCTGACGCTCCACCCCCACGTTTCCGGCCACCGCTCGCGCCTGCCGGTGCTGGAAACGCTGATCGCCCACGCCAAGGCGCGCGGAGGCTGCTGGTTCGCGACCCATGCGGAGGTCGCACGCTGGTGCAAGGACGCCTGACGGCGTGAAGGGGATCACAGACATGCGAATGAACAAGCTCGGCCGGACCGGCCTCTTTGTCTCGGAACTCTGCTTGGGCACCATGACCTTCGGCGGTGGCGGCGAGGTCTGGAGCAAGATCGGCGACCTCGACCAGGCCGACGCCGAGCGCCTCGTCGGTCGCGCGATGGACGCCGGGGTGAACTTCATCGACACCGCCGACGTGTACTCGGACGGCGTGTCCGAGCAGATCACCGGCCAGGCGCTGCGCAACCTGCAGGTGCCGCGCGAGGCCGTGGTCGTCGCCACCAAGGCCTACGGCTCGACCGGCCCCGGCGCCAACTCAGGCGGCAACTCGCGCCTGCACCTCATCGACGCCTGCAAGGCGAGCCTCAGGCGCCTGCAGCTCGACCACATCGACCTCTACCAGATCCACGGCTTCGACCCGGCGACGCCCATCGAGGAGACCGTGCGCGCGCTCGACAC
>CAXSHI010000145.1:0-11369 GCA_964236755.1 uncultured Acetobacteraceae bacterium | reverse complement strand
TCCTGGTGAACCGCCGGATGAACAAGTCACAGCAGATGCGCTGGTCGCGACGCGGTGCCGACCTGCTGCTGCAGGTTCGCTGCGCCGTCTACAACGGCACGCTCGGCTCCGGCTTCGGGCAGCGCTTCCAAGCCGCCAACGATCCGCATCCGCCAACAGCTATCGCGGCGTGACCCCCAATCTTGCGGCAGTCCCTCCACCTCCACGCTCGTCGCCCTGATGACCGCCCGGGAACGCACGACCGGCTATGCGCTGGGCCGTGGCGGGTTGCAGGCGGAACCGCAGCCGCTGGCGGTCTATGTCTCGGCGCAGAGCCACTCCTCGGTCGACAAGGCGGCGCTGCTCGCCGGCTTCGGGCGCGACAATGTCCGCCTGGTCCCCTGCGACGACGCGCTGGCCATGCGGCCGGATGCGCTGGCAGCCATGATCAAGGCCGACCAGGCTGCCGGCATCCGTCCCTGTGCGGTCGTCGCCACCATCGGCACTACGGCCACGACTGCCATCGACCCGATCGCCGGCATCGCCGAGGTGGCCCGGCGGCACGACGTCTGGCTGCACGTGGATGCCGCCATGGCCGGTTCGGCGATGATCCTGCCGGAGTGCCGCCACCTGTGGCATGGGGTGGAGGACGCCGACAGCATCGTCATCAACGCCCACAAATGGCTCGGCGTCCCCTTCGACTGCTCGCTCTACTACGTGCGCGATGCGGAGCACCTCGTGCGCGTCATGTCGACAAACCCATCGTTCCTGCAATCCTCGGTTGACGGCCAGGTCCGAAACTTGCGCGACTGGGGCATCCCGCTGGGTCGGCGGTTCCGGGCATTGAAGCTGTGGTTCGTCATCCGCGAACAGGGTGTCGCGGGCTTGCAAGCCCGGCTCCGGCGGGACATGGCGAACGCGCGCTGGCTGGCTGAGCAAGTGGCAGCCACGCCAGGCTGGCGCGTGGTGTCACCTGTGACGCTGCAAACTGTATGCGTCGTGCACGAGCCCCCGGGTTTGTGCGGCGAAGCGCTGGACGTTCATACCCGGTCCTGGGCCGAGGCGGTGAACCAGTCCGGCGTTGCCTACCTCACCCCTGCGACGGCGCACGGACGCTGGATGGTGCGCGTCTCGATCGGGGCACTTCCCACGGAGCAGTCACACGTTGGCGAAGGCTGGGCTGCGATGCGGGAGGCTGCAGCGGCTGCGACGCCGGAGGGCTGCTCGTAATCGGAGCGTAGCAACCGTGTTGCGTGTGTGGACGGCTCCCTGGGTGCAAGGGGCCGTCCACACACGCAACAAGGTCCAACTGACGCCTTCTCGTGGCTGGTCGACAAGGGCATGCTAGTACGCGAATGCCGTCAAGGGACGTCCACCCCATCAACGCCGGTCAGAAATGTCACATCGCCGAAATCGGCCGCGCTGGCGTCGCGCAGCACGCGCGGGTGCGGTTGCAACCATGGCGAAGCCGGATCAGTCTCGCTCAGGAAGCGCCTGCTGTTCATGCGGGTGCCGCACGATAGGGCAGCCGATGGACATCGACAGCAGCATCGCCGGCAGTAAGGATCACTCTCGCTCGACACTGCCGCGCGCTGCAGCGTTTGCCGACGGTCTGAAGTGGAGATGCATCGGCCCGTCCCGGGGTGGCCGCGTCGTGGCCGTGGCGGGTGACCCGGACGATCCTATGGTGTTCTACTTTGGCGGCTGCGCCGGCGGCGTATGGAAGACGGTCGATGGCGGCGTTTACTGGCGCTGCATGACTGACGGCTACTTCGGCAGCGCCGCGGTCGGCGCACTCGCGGTCGCCCGGTCGGACCACAACGTCATCTATGCCGGCATGGGCGAGACAACGATCCGGCTCGACGTGTCGTATGGCGACGGGCTGTACAAGTCGGACGACGCCGGGCGGAGCTGGCGGCACGTTGGACTGGGCGACACCAAGCACATCGGCGAGATCTGCATCCACCCAACAAACCCCGACATCGTGTACGTGGCCGCCCTCGGCGACATCTTCGGCCCGCATGAGGCGCGCGGCGTGTATCGCACCCGCGACGGCGGCGCCACGTGGGAGCACGTGCTGGCCCATGGTCCCGACGCTGGCGCGGTGGATATCTCGATGGACCTGGACAACCCACGCATCGTGTTCGCGGCCTTATGGCAGACGAGGCGCAACTTCTGGAACCTTTCGAGCGGCGGCCCGGGAAGCGGGCTGTTTCGCTCGACCGATGGCGGGGATACCTGGGAGGACATCTCGCGCGCGCCGGGGCTGCCGGACGGCATGCTCGGCAAGATTGGCGTTGCCGTGTCGCCGGCGCGCGCGGGCCGCGTCTGGGCGCTGGTGGAAGCGTTGGGAGAGAAGACCGGCCTCTACCGTTCCGACGACTACGGCGCGCGCTGGACGCAGGTGTCGTCCAACCGGGACCTGATGCACCGGCCCTGGTACTACACCCACGTCTTCGCCGACCCGCGCCACGCGGAGACGGTGTACGTCACCAACCTCGCGATGTGGAAATCCACGGACGGCGGGTCGAGCTTCACCGAGATCATGACGCCGCACGGCGACAACCACGATCTGTGGATTGACCCAGCCAACCCGCAGCGCATGATCGAGGGCAATGACGGCGGCGCCTGCGTGAGCTTCAACGGCGGCCTCACCTGGTCGTCGGTGTACAATCAGATGACCGCGCAGTTCTACCGCATCGACTTGGACAACCAGTATCCGTATCGCGTCTATGGAACCCAGCAGGACAACACGTCCATTTCGGTGCCGAGTGCGGCGGTGTGGGGCGCGATCACGCTCGGGGATTACACCTATCCCGGTTCGGGCGAGAGCGGGTTCATCGCGGTCCACCCGAAAGACCCCAACATCGTCTATGTCGGCGCCATCGGCTCCAGCCCGGGCGGCTCCGGGGCATTGCAGCGCTATGACCACCGAAGCGGGCAGATCCAACTGGTGAACGTGTGGCCCGAGGAGTCGACGGGCGTCGCGCCACGGGACCTACGCTACCGGTTCGCCTGGACCTTCCCCATCGTGTTCTGCCCACATGACAGTGGGACACTATATGCCGGCGGCAACCACGTGTTCCGCACGCACGACGAAGGCATGAGTTGGGAAGAGATCTCGCCCGACCTCAGCCTGAACGTCGTTGAGCGCCAGGGGCACTCGGGGGGCGACATCACCCGCGAGAGCGCCGGCGCCGAGGTGCACGCGACCTGCGCCTGCATCAGCCCCTCGCCGCATCGCCGGGGCGAGATCTGGGCCTCCACCGATGACGGGCTGGTGCATGTGACGCGTGACGACGGCATGTCCTGGCAGAACGTGACACCACCCTGCATGCCCGACCTGGCCTATGTCGGCTGCGTCGAGCTCTCGGCGCATGACCCCGACACGGTCTATGTCGCCGCCACGCGCTACAAGCTGGCCGATTACCGGCCATACCTGTTCCGCAGCATGGACGGCGGCCAATCCTGGGAGTCGATCAACGGCAACTTTCCGGACCAGGAAATCACGCGCGTGATGCGGGCTGATCCGGTGCGGCACGGCCTGCTGTTCGTCGGCACCGAAACCGGGGTATTCTGCAGCCGCGACGATGGGCAGAGTTGGGCTCGGATGCCGGGCGGGCTACCAGTGGTGCCGGTATACGACCTCAAGATAAAGGGGGCCGACCTCGTCGCCGGCACGCACGGGCGTTCGTTCTGGGTCCTCGACGACATCACGCCCCTGCGTGATGCCCACGACGGCAGCGGCATCAGGCTATTCGCGCCCAACACCGCGATCCGCACCAAGCTGCATTTCGGCGCATTGTCCGGCGTGAAGAAAGGCACCTCGTTCAGCCTGACCTTCGGGATCGGCGGCGGCATCACGACCGTCGAGGGCGACGAAGGCGTGCACCTGTTCGAGCACCTCGATGTGGGTGAGAACCCGCCGAATGGCGCCATCGTATATTACTGGTTGGGCGACGTCGCACCGGTCGCGCTCACCTTCCGCGACGGGGCGGGGTCCGAGATCGTGACGCTCCGCAGCGATGACACCGCTCTGCCGGCTGCGCGCCGGCCTGGCGGCCGGCAGGGCCTCAACCGTTATGTGTGGGACATGAAGTATCCCGGGCCAGACAAGCTCGATCCCGTGCCCGGCCAGACCAAGCCCCTGGCCGGCGAGAAGGAGGCCCAGGCAGGGCCGACAGTGGTGCCCGGCGAGTATCAGGTGGCGTTGACCATTGGGTCTGAGATGCAATCGGCCCAGTTCACCATTGTCAGGGACCCCCGCCTCAGCACGACGGCAGAGGGGTATGCCCGGCAATTCGCGCTGCTTAAGGAGCTGACGAACTCCTTGTCCAAGCTGAACGCTGCGGTCAACCGCATTCGTCGCATCAAGCGCCAAGTCGAGGCGCTGCTGGATCGCTTGGACGGCAGCCACGCGGAACTCGTGAGCGCCGCCACGTCCCTCCGCGAGCGTGTTGAAGCGATTGAGGGCATGCTGGTGGATGTGCACCGGGCCTCGCCGCGTGACGTGCTGCGCAACCCGGCCGGGCTGAACGACACGCTGGTGGACCTGATCAACACGGTCGCGATCTCCGACACCGCGCCAACCTCCCAGGCGGGTGCAGTGTCGCGTGGGATCATGGGCCAGGTCGAGGCGGAGATCGCGAAGCTGGACGCGCTCGTGGCGGCCGATTTGGGCGGGATCAATCGGCTCGCGGCGTTCTTGGAGGCGGTGGTCGGTTGAGGCCGATTACTGCCGCAAGTGGCACGCAACCCAGTGCCCGTCGCCGTTCAGCGCCAACGACGGCGGGTCCGTCGCGCAACGCGCGACCGCAATCGGGCAGCGCGTGTGGAAGTGGCATCCTGACGGCGGGTGGATCGGGTTGGGCAGCTCGCCCCGCAGCACGATGCGCTTGCGCTTGACCTTGGGGTCCGGGATCGGCACCGCGGAGAGCAGCGCCTCGGTATAGGGGTGAAGAGGGGTGTCATACAGTGCTCGCGCCGTCGCGACCTCGACGACGCGGCCGAGATACATGACCGCTACCCGGTCGCTGATATGCTCGACCACCGAGAGGTCGTGGGCGATGAACAGGTAGGTCAGGCCGAGCCGCTCCTGCAGGTCCTGCAGCAGGTTTATCACCTGCGCCTGGATGGAGACGTCCAGTGCCGACACCGGCTCGTCGCACACGATCAGCTTGGGGCGTACCGCGAGAGCGCGCGCGATGCCGATGCGCTGGCGCTGGCCACCGGAGAACTCGTGGGCGAAACGCTGCATGTGGTCCGCGCGCAGCCCCACCAGTTCCAGCAAGGCGACGACCTGGTCGGTCAGGTCCTGACGGTTGCGCGCCAGGTGATGGATGACGAGCGCCTCGCCGATGATGCCGCGGACCGTATGGCGCGGGTTGAGCGAGGCGAACGGGTCCTGGAAGATGATCTGCATCTCGCGCCGCAACGCCCGCAGAGGCCTGCCCTCGAGGGTCGTCACGTCGGCGCCGGCGAAGTGGATCTCGCCTTCCGTGGTATCAATCAGCCGCATGATGCAGCGGCCGGTGGTGGATTTCCCGCATCCGGATTCACCGACCAGGCCGAGCGTCTCGCCGGGACTGATGTCGAAGCTCACCCCATCGACGGCATGGACGCGATTGACCTCGCGCGACAGCACGCCGCCCTTGATCGGGTAGTGCTTCTTCAGGTTGCGAACCGAGAGCAGAGGGTCAGGCACGGATGCAGGCTGCCTTGTGGCCGGGCGCCACGTCCCGCAGCGCCGGCTCGGCCGCGCGGCACGCGGGACCCACGAACTGGCAGCGCGACGAGAACCGGCAGCCTGGCGGCAGGTCGAGCAGGTTCGGCACCGTCCCCGGGATCTGCTCAAGCCGGCTCCGGCCCACTGACTTCGCGTCCACGCGCGGGATCGAGCGGATCAGGCCCTGCGTGTACGGGTGCCGCGGATTGGCGAACAGCTCTTCCACCGGCGCCTCCTCCACCACCACGCCGGCATACATCACCACCACGCGCTGCGCGTTCTCGGCTACCACGCCCATGGCATGGGTGATCAGCATGACCGCCATGCCGAGCCGCTCCTTCATCTCGGCCAGCAGCTCGAGAATCTGCGCCTGGATCGTCACGTCCAGCGCCGTCGTGGGCTCGTCGGCGATCAGCAACTGTGGCTTGCAGGACAGCGCCATCGCGATCATCACGCGCTGCCGCATGCCGCCCGAGAATTGGTGCGGGTAGTCGCGCACGCGCCGTTCGGCGTTAGGGATCTGCACCAGGCGGAGCATCTCCACCGCTCTCTCCATCGCGGCGCGGCGCGACAGGCTCTCATGCGCTTGCAGCGACTCTGCGATCTGTGCGCCCACGGAGTAAACCGGGTTCAGCGACGTCATAGGCTCCTGGAACACCATCCCGATCTCGCGTCCGCGTATCTTGTCCATCTCCGCGGCGCCGAGCGGGATGAGGTCGCGCCCCCGCCAGATGATCTCCCCGGCCGCGAACCGGCCCGGCGGCATGTCGATCAGCTTGAGAATGCTGCGTGCCGTTACGGTCTTGCCGGACCCGCTCTCGCCGACCACCGCCAGCGTCTCACCCCGATCAATGGACAGGCTCACGCCGTCCACCGCGCGTACCATGCCGTCATCGGTCTTGAACCAGGTCTTCAGGCCGCGGATCACGAGCAGCGGGTCCGGCATGCGGCGTCAAACGACCCGGCGAGCATCGAGCGCATCACGCAGCCCGTCGCCGATGAAGTTGATCGACAGGACGGCGAGGAAGATCGCAAGGCCCGGGAACAAGGCCCAGTGGGGTGCGATGTCCAGATGGTCTTTCGCGCTGAACAGTATGCGGCCCCAGGTCGGGATGTCAGGCGGGAAACCCAGGCCGAGGAAGGAGAGAGTTGACTCCGCGATGATGGCATTCGCCACCTCGACCGTGCCGGCCACAATCACCGGACCCATCGCGTTGGGCAGGATGTGCCGGACGACGAGCCGCAGGCGGGACGCGCCGAGCGCCCGTGCCGCCTCCACGAACTCCTTCTCACGCAGCGAAAAGAATTGCGCCCGCACGAGCCGGGCGACCGGCATCCACCGCAGGCCGCCGATAATCAGCACGATCAGTACGAACAGCCCGGCCTCCAGCCCCAGCACGCGGCTGAGCGCGTTGCGGAACAGGTAGATCACCAGCAGCAGCAACGGCAGTTGCGGCAGGGAAAGGAACAGGTCGGTGACCCACATCAGCACGGCGTCCAGCCGGCCGGTTGCCATGCCGGCCACGGCTCCCACCAGCACGCCGACGACCACGGCCACCACCATCGCCGCGAGCCCGACCGCGAGCGAGATGCGCCCGCCGTACATCATGCGCGCGAGCAGGTCCTGGCCGAGGTCGTCGGTGCCGAACGGATGCTCGGCCGAGGGCGTGGCGAGCTGGGCGGCGAAGTCGATGTCGTCGATCGGCACGGGCCACAGCGCCGGGCCGACAGCGATGCCACCCACCATGAGCGCCAGTACCACGAGGCTGACGACGGCCAGGCGATGCTTTCGGAAGCGCCGCCAAGCCTCCCGCGCCGGCGACACCAGCGCGCGGGGCCGGGCCGGCGCCACGGCCGGGAGAAGCTCAGTGGAAAGCGATGCGGGGGTCGAGCCAGCCATACAGGACGTCCGCAATCAGGTTGAATAGGATGACAAGGGTGGCGAACACGAAGGTGACGGCCATCACCACCGGCGTGTCGTTGGTCAGGATGGAGTCGATCAGCAGCGAGCCTATGCCGGGAATGCGGAAGATCTGCTCGGTGATGATGGCGCCGCCGAACACGACCGGCAGCTGCAGCGCGACCAGCGTGATGACCGGGATCAGCGCGTTGCGCACCACGTGCCGGAGCAGCACGCGGCGCGCTCCGATGCCCTTGGACCTCGCCGTTGTCACATAGTCCAGCTTGATGACGTCCATCACGGACGAGCGCACGAACCGGACGAGCGAGGCGCCCTGGAACAGCCCTAGCACCGTGATCGGCATGATCGACTGGCGCAGCTCCCCCCACCACCAGGCTAAGCCGGTCTCGGGCAGGTCGGACCGGAACACAAAGGGCAGCCAGCCCAAGGTGATGCTGAACACCAGGATCATGAGCAGCCCGGTGAAGAACGTGGGCAGCGAGAAGCCGATGAACGCGACCGTGTTGGCCACCTGATCGAACAGCGAGTAGGGCCGGGCTGCCGCCAGCACGCCGACCGGGATGGCGACCGCGACGGCGAGGAGTTGCGACGCGCCGATGACCGCGACAGTGACAGGCAGGCGGCCCAGGATCAATTGATCGACGTTGATGCGGCTGACGAAGGAGAAACCCCAGTCACCCTGCAGCATGGCGAGCAGCCAATGGAGGTAGCGGGACCAGACCGGGTCATCGAGGCCGTACTTGGCGCGTAGCGCGGCCTGCACGGAGGGCGGCACGTTGGCGTTGCTGGCAAGCTCGGAAAACGGGTCGCCGGGCGCCAGCGCCAAGAGCGTGAACAGGACGAGGCTGATACCCAGCAGACTGGGGATGGCAAGAAGCACGCGGCGGAGAAGGTGGGCTCGGGACAAGGCTGCTCCCTGAAATGGCTGCTCCAACGCAACCAGCTTCGGTGCGATCAGCGCTCCTGTGCAATCAGCGTACCAATCGGTGCCGCCGTCAGCTCTCCATGTAGAAGTTGGCCAGATCCCAGATGTAGCTGTCGAACCCGCTCAGCTCGGCCTGCAGCTTGGCGCCGACCGCGGCCACGCTCGGACGCGTCACCACGGGGATGGCGACGACGTTCTCAATCACGATGTCATTCAGCTTGATGATGAGGGCGGCGCGCTTGACCGGATTCAGCTCAGCGCTCGCCTGCTTATAAACGCTGTCGAATTCGGCGTTCTGCCAGCGGCAGATGTTGCGCCCCTGCCACTTGTTGCTCTTCTGCGCGCATTCCGTGGACAGGAACAGCTGCAGCCAGAGCGCCGGGTCTGGCAGCGTCGGTCCAGTCGTATACATCTGCAGGTCGGCATAGAAGTGCGGGTAGGTATCGGGATTAGCCACGTCGGAGGAGAAGAACACCGAAGAAATGGTCGATTTCAGCTCGACCTCGATGCCGGCCTTCTTCAGGGACTGCTTGACGATCTGCTGGGTTTTCTGGCGCGGCCCGTTGGTCGATGTCTGGTAGAGGTATTTGAGCTGCTTGCCGTCCTTGGCGCGGATGCCGTCGGCGCCGAGCTTCCAGCCAGCTTTGTCGAGGATGGCGTTTGCCTTGGCGATGCTGAACTCGAACCGCGTGTTCGGCGATTTGAACTGTTCCGGGTTGAAGACGACGTTTGGCGTGACGGCACCGCCCCGGCCATAGATGTATTTGTGGACGCTCTCGCGATCGATCAGCAGCGACAGTGCCTGGCGTACCGTCGGGTCGGACAGGCTGGGATGGGTCGTCTTCAGGCTTGACCGTTCACCGTCCACCTCGACGTTGGGGTCCGTGCTGTTGAGCTGGATCATCTCGAGGTTGCCGCCTTCAGTGACCCGGAGCGCGCCCTTTCCGGCGGCCTCCAGCCGGGCCAGCACCTCGTCCTCGACTTGGAGGTTCCAGGCCAGGTCGTATTCACCAGTCTGAAGCACCGCGCGAGCAGCCGAGGTGGCGTCCCCGCCACCCTTCATCTCAACCGCATCGAAATAGGGTCGGTTGGGTTGGTGGTAGTTCGGGTTGATCACGCCGGTGACCAGGTCGCCCGGGCGAAACTCCTTGAACAAATACGGGCCTGTGCCCACAGGCTTTAGGTTGTTCGGTGCGTCACGGGATTTTGCGCCGGAGTACGGCTCAAAAAGGTGCTTGGGGATGATCATCCCATTCTGGCCCACGAAGGCGTCGGCCCAGAAAGTCATCGGCGTCTCGGACGAGACCCGGACGGTGTAGTCGTCAATCTTCTCGGCAGTCACGGTGTTGTAGCTGCCGACGGTGACGGCGGCGGTCGCCGGGTCGCGGACATAGGTCCAGTTGAAAACGACGTCGTCGGCGGTGAAAGGTTGGCCGTCGTGCCACTTCACGCCCTGCTTGAGCTTCCAGGTGACTGACTTGCCGTCCTCGGAAAGGCCGCCATTGGCGATGCTCGGCAGCTCGGCCGCCAGGACCGGACGGAGTTCGGCCTTGGAGTCCCATGCCGCGAGAGGCTCGTAGAATAGGCGGGACCCGTCCTGATCCTTTGTTCCCGTCGCAAAGTGCGGATTGAGCAGCGTCGGCCCTTGCCACCAAAGCAGCTTGAGCGTGCCACCGCCGCCTGCCTGGGCTGGTTTGTAGGTGGAGGCGGGCTGCGCCAATGCGACGCCGCCGAGCGCCAGCAGTTGGGTGGCCATCGGCGCTGTCAGGCCGTAGCTGACCATGCGGTGAACGAAGCTTCGGCGGGAAAGGCGGCCCCGCTTGACGCCGTCGATCAATCCTTGCAGTTCGTGTTCGTCCATAGGACCCTCTTGTCGCCCTGCGCCAACTCGGCGGACGAGCCGATCATGTCCGGCCAGTCCGCTTGCCCCATAAGCCAAGCAGGCGCATGCGACGACGTCAATGCTTCTATGCAAATTTGGCATTGCTGCCGTGCAGCAATGGTTCAGGAGCCTAGCGTTGTTGGGTGATGGACACCCTTCGGGTAATGGCTGACACTCACCCTGGACGATGCTCTCGTCTGCACGCGAGGTGACGGACATGGACTTCTTCGAGAGATGGTTTGGCTTGGCCCCTGACGATGGTAGCGGCGTGACGGAGGCGCTCTGGATCGGCGCCATCGTGGTGGCGGTGCTTGTCGTCGCGTATCGCCGCCGAATTGGGGCCTGGCTGGCGTCGCGCTCGTCCGGCCGCGGCTGAAACGCGCGACCCAAGTTCAAGCGCTTGATTGGCGTCACGATCGGGTTGGACGCGCCGGGTCTCCCGGAGGCGCTGCAGTAGGCAGATGGGTGCTAGCAGCGCAGGTCTGTTTGGCTGTAGTCGCGACGCTGTATGCTGCCTGTTAGGTCCCAACAGGGCGCAATGCCGTGACGGCAACGCCGTTGTTACCTGAAAATAGCCCTTTTTGTGCCACACCAGTGAGCGTCCTGCTCGTCAAGTCGGGTGGCCAAGCGGCACTTCCCGAATGGCGGCGCCACTTTGCCGAGGCCGCGCCAGGTTTGGCAGTGCATTGGTGGGATGACCCGGCCGCTGACCCGGCGCAGGTGCATTATGCGTTCCCCTGGGAGCCGGAGCCGGGTCGACTCGCCGCGTTGCCGAACCTACGCTTGATTGTCTCGCCGGGCGCAGGGGTGGACCACATCACCCGTGATCCGGCTTGGCCCGCGCACCTCCCGCTGGTGCGCATGGGCGGCGAGGAGCCGGCACAGCGCATGGCCGAGTATGTGTGCCTTGCCTGCCTGGCGCTGCTGCGGAACTGGC
>CAXSHI010000144.1:0-11392 GCA_964236755.1 uncultured Acetobacteraceae bacterium | reverse complement strand
TGTCCGCCGCTCAGCCTGCGGAATGAACCTCAGAACGCTGAATAAGATAGGCTAGCTGGTTGGGTGTGGAGCGCATCACTCAGCCGCCTGCGCGCAGACGGCATAATCGAGAGCACAGCATAGTGGCACCGCTTTGTTCAATGTCATGATGGACCTCTAAGGTTTACAGATAAGACCCTCCATTCAGTATCAGACCGCCGTTTGCGAACGGGTTGAAGTGCCTACACAGGAAGTCGTCCTATCTGACGCGAGGATGGCGCCGCCTAACGGTAGCACTCTGACATGCTAACATGATGGCATGATGGACTCCTGGCACTCAGGATTACTCTTGAATGCTTCCGACGAATACACCGTGATGCGTGGATGCCACCGGGGCAAGTGGATCGCGATCTCCATGATGCCGAGGCTGTTCGATCTGCTGCAGTCCAACTCCTCGGGCGCCACTGCCTACACCCTTCGGCAATGGGTGGGAACACTAGCCAAAGAGGCAAGGACAGTTCTTGTTATCTTTGCCTAGTTGCCTTTATCTTACATCCTGACTAGGTAAGGTTACCCTGTTGCCTTCCTCGTCTTGGATAGGAGTTAGAAATGGCCGTGCTGTCGATTGCGAGTGCGAAAGGGGGCTGCGGAAAGACATCCCTAGCGCTACTTCTGGGTGTCGAGTTTGCACTCGATGGCTACAAGGTTGCGTTGCTTGACTGCGATCTGAACCAGCACGCCTCGGCTTTTGGCCTTAAGGCAAAGATGCCTGGCTTCGAGGTTCTACCCGACATTGGTGAGCAGGTCGTTCTGAGAGCCCTTCGTGAGGCAGAAGCGGAGGCTGACCTGGTGTTAGTTGATCTTCCCGGCGGCTCATCGACTTTGGCGCTAAAGGCCCTTCAGCGCTCTCATTTTGTGATCATACCCGCTCAGCCCTCACTTCCTGATGCGCGGGACGCGATGAAGACGGTCGCGCAAATCGACGATGCCCAAGAGTTGGCTAGGACCCCAATACCGCGGGCGCTGGTCTGGACGAGGTTCATGCCTGGGTTTGAAAGCCTTGTTGCTCGCCATGTGCGACAAAGCATGGAGGGTCAGGATGTACCAATCCTGAAAGCGGCCTTGATGGAAAGAGCCGCGTTCCGCGCCATCCATCTAACAGGGACCGTGCCTCGCCAGACTGATCCAAAGGGCACTGCGGCACAGAACGTCGCAGCCCTAACCAAGGAGGTCCTGTACCGCTTGCAGGCTAACCAGGTGGTTGCATGACCAAGTTTCCATCGCTCAACGATGAGCTCCGTCCTCGGACCAAGCTGAAGAAGCACGAGGACAGCGTACTGACGGACGCAGCAATCGACGCGAACTCGCGTCAGATTGGTCAGAAGTGGGGAGCTGCCACCACTCTCCCTGTTCCCGAGCCTGAGCCTACTCCAGTTGCTCGCGTGGTCAGCTTCCGGGGATATATCCCTCACTACCTAGACGACGAACTTACCGTTCGAGCCGCCACACAGCGAGTGACAAAGACCTTCCTTGTCATGGATGCACTTAAGAAAGCTGGCTACCATATCGCAGAGACCGACTTGATCCAAGATCGTCGGCGCAATAAAGGATAGAGGCAAATAGGTATCTAGGCAAAGTGCCACTTTTATCCATCGTTCGATCCTGTGGTCCACCGTCCGTTCGCAGGTCCCTTGGTACTGGATGGCGTGCCATCGCTTTCACGAAGAACCCACTAGCCGCAACAAGGGCCAGTTCTAGAATACCCTATGCCGTTAGTGCGGTCTCTGCAGCGATCACCCGGTGCCGGGCCTGGGCGGGATCGCGACGCAGGGTGAGGCAACTGGTTGGACACCGCGCGGCTCCGGACGCGGCGGCTTCGAGGAGGAAGGGGGCAGCTGCGGATGATCTACCTGACGGAGCTGTCGCTAAAGACAAAGGCGGCGATCGACGCCACAATGGCGGTCGATCCCTTGGTCGCCTCGGACATCGACTACTGCTTGAAGACCTGGATGGCCGATAAGGACGGCGTTGCTTGCAGGCCCTGGCGGGCGACCACGCTGCGGGAAGGAAGCCGCATCACCGGATGGCGGGCCTCGCCGCCCCTGCGCGACGGGACCAACGCCTACATGGGGCACCGCGAGTTCACGGTCGAACGGGACCAGCCGGTCTCGTTCGTGGGTAGGTTCATCGCGCTGCGGCGCAACCCGCGTGTGACCCGCGACGCTGCGGCGGGCAGGACCGATCCCGTCACAGCCTATGAGGCATGGCTACGCGAGCGGCTGGTCGATGTCATGCCGTCTGCCAGCATCGACGCCGTGGTGATTGACGGCTTCGCTAGCAGGCGGGTGCTGCGCAAAATCTCCCGCGAAAGGCGCGATGCGAGGGTGCAGGAGGGGATCATACCGGTCGTAGAGGCGACCGTCGCAATGACGGTGGTTGATCCCGCCGGCCTGGAAGCATGGTTGTTGAAGGGGGTCGGTCCCCAGAAGGCGTTCGGTTACGGGGCATTTCTGCCGACCGTGGACGAAAGGGGCGGACGTTGAGCGAGGACCTGGATCGATACCCCGCTGACGACGCCTGCGCCGAACCCGGCCGGCGAATGTTCTTCGAGTTCGCGGGGCGGTACTTCGCGCGGTGGCCGCGGTTCGAACCAGCGCCAAGGAGCATCCCGTGCTCGGTTTGCGGCGCAGTGAACGTACCTTTGTGGATGAACGCTTCCAAGATAGCAGTCTGCCTCGCGCAGCAGACCATCACCCGCAAGCGCCGCGCCCGCGCCTCGGCGGCCGACCCCCTTGTTCCCGGGGGAGGGCCTGGCAAGACGAACCTAAGTGGTGGGCATTTTGCGGTCGTGGGACCGAACCATGCCCTGCTCGTTACGAACCTGTTGCCGGATGCAGCCATCCCACCGGGCCTGGAGGTCAGATACGGGGGTCCGGGGTCCATCACGAAGGCGAAGATGGAACTGCTACTCAGCCCGCCCCCGGCGCCGTTCGTCGCCGTGGCGTTCCAGAAGTCCGCCGGGCACCCAATTCGCATCACGACAGACCCCAGCCGGATCGTGCTGAACGGGAATGGCGCGTGCGTGCTCGACCGGCCTTACCTTGAGGCGGTGCTGCAGGTGCTCCGCCGTCTGGACGACAGGATTGCCAGGGACATGCTGCATCTGAGACAGCGGTTGGCGGGCGGGGCCGACTACAAGACCGACAAGGAACGCGAACGCGACCAGGTGGCGCTGCTCCACCTGCGCGCTGGAAACGCTATCACCGCGGCGGATTTCCGCCGCCTGCCCCCGCCGGGATCGCCCGAGGCGCGCTTCGTGCTGGAGGCGCTCGGCCTGGCCGAGACGCCCGGCGCCGCCGATGCAAACGACAACGAAGGAACCGCTGCATGCTGACCATGCGACTCTCGGGCACGCTGACGGCGGTGTCGCCCATCTTCATCACCCGGCCCGAACAGGGGGACGTGCCGCTGACCATGAACGTCGTGCGCGACCAGTCGCTTGTGCGCACGTACGCAATCCCCGGCGAGACCATCAAGGGCCTCCTGCGGCAGAAGGCTTATGCGCTGTGCGTCGATGCCGCCAGTGCGGACGGGGCGGATCTGACCGTCTCCCTCGCAGGGTTCTACCGGCAGACAGCTGGAGGCATCGGCTTCACCGCCGACAAGCAGGAGATTGGCGCCGACGCGAGGCTCCGGCCGACTGAGCCGATCCTGAGCCTGTTCGGCGCGGCGACGCCGCGGATGACGGGCAAGCTCATCGTCCAGCACGCCCTGGCGCAGCCGATGTTGAACGCCTCCGGGATGGACGGCATTGGGTTGCCGGGAGGAACTCGGCGTGACGGTCTAACCACGACCCCAGAGTTCGGCGACCTGCTCGGAGCGGCAGACCGGGATCTGTGGTCCAGGCAGAGCATCATGGTCTCTGAGGCTTCCGAGGCAGGCAGGCGCGTGGACGATGCCAAGCGCATCCTCGGTAGGGCGAGACGGACGCCAGGGGTTGACTTGAGGCCGCTTGAGGCCGCGCTTGTAATCGCGGAAGAGGACCTCGCGCGGATGAAGGCGATGCCGGACTTCCAGCATTCTGTGCAGCGCCCGATCCCGGTCAAGCCCGCAGCGCCGGCGGGCACAGTCTACGACCACGGCCTGGTGGTGGAGGAGGGTAGCCCGGAAGAGATCGGCCTGCTGCTCGCTGCGCTGGATGCGTGGAACCTGGCCCCGCGCATCGGCGGCGGCCGGACCACGGGTTACGGTCTCCTGCGCGGCGAGTACTTGATCGAGCTGCTGTCCGGCGCCGGGTTGCGGCGGGACCGGGCATGGAGGCCGGCGGGGGCCGTGCACATCGTCGGCGATGGCGCAGCCGTCGAGACCGAGGACCCGGACATCCAAGGCGCCATGAAGGCGTGGCGGACCATGGAGGGAAGCCTGCGAGAGGTGACAGGCATCTTCGGCCTGGTGGAAGCCGGCGTGGGCAAGAAGGCGGCGAGATGACGGCGGGAGCTTGCGAGGGTACGCGCCGCGCACCTGGCGACCCGTGGAGTGAGGGTGGCGCGGTCGAACGGGCGTATCAGGGGCAGGGGGCTTCCTATCTCCCGCGCGCCGCTCAGCGGGAGTACGCGGAGGCCATAGCCGAGGCACTACGCCGCCAGGCGCCGGGCCGGACGGGGATACTGACGATCGAGGCGGGAACGGGCGTCGGCAAGACGCTGGGCTACCTTGTGCCCTGTGCCATCCATGCGGCACAGGCACGGTCCAAGGTCCTGGTGTCCACGCACACGATCGCACTGGGCGACCAGATCATGCGCCGCGATGGTCGGGTCGCCCTTGCGGTAGCATCGGCACTGACCGGGCACACCCTCCGGTTGGCGCACATGCGGGGTCGGTCGCACTTCATCTCTCCGTCCAGGGCGCTCTCCACCGGCAACCTGATGCGCGGAGATGGCCTGCCGCGGCGGGCCTGGGAACCTTATTTAGCCATTGCTGCAGAAGCATCGAAGGCCGTCGAGGAGGCATCCGAGGCGATGGAGGCAGACCGGACTGACGAAGCGTGCGGGGCGCTGGTGGAGGCCTGCCTGCTCGACAGGATCGAGGAGGCATACGGGATCGACCTCGCCCGGGAGGACGTATGCTTGCTGCGGAGCTCGCCGGCCGACGAGAAAGCGGTTCACACGCTCGGCCGCAGGCTTGCCGGCGGGGCAGACATATTGGTCACCACGCACGCATACACGGCCCTCGCGCTGGCGCGCCGGTCCCTCTTCGGGTCGGCCGAGGACCCGTTCGACTCGCTCGTGGTCGACGAAGCGGACCAATGGGCTGGTGCCGCCGCTTCGGTCTCGTTGGTCAAGGCTTCGGTGGCGTCCATGCTCCGGAGCATCCAAAATGTGCTCGCCGCCGCCCGGCAGGTGCGCAACGGGGAAGACCTGTGCGGCCTGGCTACCGCCGCGCTGGGAAACGTCGAGGCGCTCGCCGCCATGGCGCCACAGGGCAAGGACCTGAAGGTAGCCGTCGCGGCGGATGGCGACGTGCTGTCGATGATGCGGAAGGTCACGGACGGGATGGATGCGATCCACACGGCGGCAAGCCGGCGCCGCAGCCACATGGCCGCAGCAGTGGACGCCATGGCGTCGCAGGCAGAGGACCTGCGGCGCATCCAGGAAGCGATCAAGCGCAGCAGTGATTTCTGGTCGGCCAGGTGGACGACGTCTCGGGTGGAGGGCGCTCCCTCGATCGGTGTCGCCGCGAACGCGCCGGGCCGAATTATGAAGCGCCTGTGGACGACCGCAGAAGGGGGCGAGCCGCTCGCGATGACCGTTGTGCTGACCTCGGCGACGCTGGCGACCCCGGGCTTCGGCGAGCAGTCGAGGTGGAAGGGGATCGAGATCGCGACCGGCGTGTCGCCATCGGACGGCAACGTGCTGGCGGACTTGGCGAAGAGTGTGCAGCCGACCGATTTCGGGCGCATGCGTTTCAGGTTCGCCGACCCCAGAGCTCCAGTCCCGAGGTTCGACGAGGATGACCGGATGGACCCAGAGGCCGTCGCCTACGCCGCCGAAGTCATCGCCGCGGCGCGACGGAATTCTTCGGCGAGGAAAGGGCGCACGCTGGTGCTGGTGCCCTCCTACGCGGACGTGCTCCGCCTGGCGCCGCTTGTGCCGGGGTGCCTTGCGCATGCCCAGGGCCGATCGCTGCAGGACGTGCTCGCCGAGTACCGGCGGACGCCCGAATGCTGCCTGCTGACCCCGGCCGCTTGGGTGGGCGCCAACTTGCCCGGGCTCGTCCAGAACCTCGTGATACCCCGGCTGCCCTTCCGGCCGCGCGAATCCGGCCCGGAACGGGGGATGGCAGGGGCGATGAGCGACGTCCTGTGCAAGCTGGCTCAAGGGATCGGTCGGCCGATCCGTGCTGCCAACGACGATGCCTTGGTGTGGTTTGCCGACCCGCGTATGCCGATCCCGGAGAGCGTGACCGAGGAGACGGGCCTAATGCCCCACCGCAGCGCGAACGCAGCGATGCTGGCCGCCATACCCGAGCGGTTCCGTGCGCGGTTCGGGCGCGACCCCGACGCGGCGGCGATCGGCGTGATTTACGAGGGCGTTGGGCGTCCGGGAACGCAGGTCAACGGGCGGAGCGGAAAGCCGCGGGCGACGCGCACATCGGATCGGACCGCGGCAAAAGGCGGGGGGGCGAGCCGGTGAGCGCATCGTTCGCGTTGCGAGTGGGCATCGCCACGCCGATTGCCCTGCAGCGGCTGCTCCACCTCGACGGCCTGCTCTGTTCGCTCGCCGCTACAGCGGGCGGGCGATGGGACGACATACCGCTCACGCGCTACGAGGGCGTCTGGCAAGGTTCCGCCGCTATGCTTGAGGTCGGGCCGTTCGGTCCCGTCTATGGCCAGCAGGTCCGCCTGAAGCACGTCCGCAAGGATGCGGTGCCCGCAGCGGTGGCTAAGGCACTTCCGAAGGAGGATCGCATCATCGGTGCTATGAGCCTGGAACGGAACCAGCTGACGCCGTACTCTTGCCTCAGTGGCGTCCGCGCCGTCTGGTTTACGGGACGGGGAGATCCTGGCGCTGTGTCGGAGCTGGCTTCCAGAGCACCGAGCATCGGTGGGATGGGACGCACCGGATACGGCCGAACCACGGGCGTCGAGGTGATGGCTGTGGACGATTCGGCAGTCACGGGTCTGGTGGTGGGCAACGGTCGTCCGGCGCGAACCATGCCGATCAATCTATGGAAGAGGATCGGGGATGCGGAACACCCACAGAAAGTGGTTTCCGACGAAAGAGCGTGCCCTCCCTATTGGGCGGGGCGGGAAGAACCCTGCGTTTCGCCTATGCAGGTCGATCTCATGGGGACAAGGGCCGAACTCGTCAGTATGATAGGACTTCACTGACACCTCTAGGTTGGTGGAGGTCTGATGGCGTTCTTTATTCAATCAAATCAGATCATTTCACGAGGAGTCGTGCCCACGCGGGCGCGGATAACTCGCCCGAGCTGGCGGGCCTTTGCCCATACGCTGCGTCGTGCCCACGCGGGCGCGGATAACTCCGTGGCGATCACCGCGTCCTTGACCGAGGACACGTCGTGCCCACGCGGGCGCGGATAACTCGGCGAACAAGCCGCCGCCATTGCCCGAGCCGGAGGCGTGCCCATGCGGGCGCGGATAACTCGCTGGGACGCTCCCAGGAAAGCATACGCGGTAAGTCGCGCCCACGCGGGCGCGGATAACTCGATCGCTAGCCGCATCCATCACGACAATGGCCGATCACGCCCACGAGGGCGCGGATGAACCGATGTGCAAGTCCTGCAGATCGAAGAGGGAGGGGGTCGCGCCCCGACGGGCGCGGATAACCTGATGGACCACAACCCCGCAGACCCCGGCCTTAAGTCGCGTCCACGCGGGCGCGGATAACTCGTAAAGGGGCAGGCTGCGGTTTGTATGGTCGCCATCGCGCCCACGCGGGTGCGGGTAATTCAGCTAGTCCATCTATCTCGGGTGGCTCTTGTCGGGTTTCGGGGTGTTGAGGAGTTCGTCACGAAACCAGACCGGCGATCAAGGCACCGAGCAGGGCTTTGCCACGTCGGCGCGCGTTGTGCACGAACTGGAAGACGCCTAGGTAGAGCGGCAACTTGTCCTGCGAGATGCCGCGGTGCGGGCGCAGCCAGCAGCGCAGCAAGGACCAGAAGCCCTCGATCGTGTTGACGTGGACCTCGCAAAAGCCGTCGCCATCCTCGTCGCGGGCATACTCGCGCCGGGCGTGACAGACCGTCTTGTGCCCGTAGCCCCAAGCTGGCAGGCGCGCGTAGATGCTGTATTCGTCCGTATGGACGAGACTGCCCGGGGCGACCGCAGCGGCGATGACCGGCTTGATCGTCGCCTGCTGCACGTTGGCCAACATGTCACGCTGCAGTTGATTATGGTATTCGGAAACCAGCTTTGCCAGACACTTAGGCACTGCACGTAATTTGGTATGCTGCACTTGAAGTTGATATCCGGCTTGGATCAATGCACCTAATGTGACATCGGCCCTCCGCAACGTTGGGCAAAGATTGGGGTCGGCATGGCGGACCGCGGCCAGAACTCCGGTGCGGCTGAGACCAAGGATGACGACCCCGTCTGGGACGGAGTGTCCCGTTCTGTCCCAAGGAAATGACCTTGAAAACCTTTCGACTTGCTCGCTTTCACACCGCTTCCGCGCACAATAGGCCAGCATTTTGGAATCTCACAATTGCAGCATATTTGGTATTGGACGCCGATTGAGTATCACCATTAAGTGCAGCAGCCGGCATGAACGGGTCAATACCGCAATTAACTACAACATAACACAAATCATGGTTTGCGCCAAGCACATCCACAGCTTACTTTAAAATCCTACAACGATAATTCTACGTTCACAACGAAAGCTCACTGTATTTATGGCGCTCGACAACAAAATCAACAAGCAATCGATTTTCTCTTATGCGCGCGCCTGTGTAGAGGTCGCGAGGAAATGCACCCTGCTTGGCGCCGATGGTTTCACGCACACCATAATCCCTAGCCGCGGTGCTGCGCCCATTGAGGAAGGAGCATTGTATTATCTTCATGCGGTAAGGCGAACTGCCCTTGACGCTAAACAGTCTTACAATGCGCTACTTCAGCACATAAAGGGTCCACTCAGTTCCCCACTATACCTGCCCTTTACAGCAGACTCGTGCGAGGAGATGATAGGAATCGAAAGTCGACACGTTCGCACATTTTGGGCGAAGGTGGTTGCTGCCATCGTTAGCGGCAACCTAGATGATCCTCAATACCGGTTTTTCACATACACCCGAGACTACGTTTGTCGAGTGGGCTTCAAATCCGGCATTGAGGATAGAGTGCGGTCGAAAAGATTTGTGTTTCTGGATACTGTGGTCTCAGGGCGCGCCATCATCGAGATTATTGATGCCTTTGAGGCAGAGGAGCTTAACGAGTGCCACTACATTCTAGTAGTTGATGAAAATGGCACGAAGTTGCAACCGGGATATCGGCGGCGTTTGACGTTATTAGCTGCGGAAGGGCGTGCAACGCTGCTTTATGTCGGCAGTCTCTTCACAGAGGACCAAGGTCCGGCCGTCAGCGGCATTTGGTGTCTCTCCTGCCCGGAGTTGATGTCGGTCGCGCGTGAGGAGGTTCCAGCTTTCCAGAACGGGGCGATCGGAGCTGGCGTCTACTACCACGAGATACGGCGACGCGATGACGGGTCGAACGAGGCAGTGACTGTTGGCATAGCGATGCTAAACCAGTTAATTTGGCAAGCGGTGCAGATAGTAGCAAGTCCGGACCAGCTTATGGATGATCTCGCAGCAATTGGGCAACTCGGTGAGGCCTTTGATATTGATAGGCAGCTCGGGCGAGCCGAGAACATGTCACGCTGGTTTGAGGAACAGACGGCGGAATATCTCGATCATGTTCATCGCAACAATCTGTTTGATCAAGCCACAACCCGCGAAGTTGCCAGTCCAAAGCTTTTAGCAGCCGCAGTCAGCATCCCCAAAATCGAAGTATCAAGTTCGCACGCCCTTCGCCTTCATTTCTCACGGGACGAAGCAATGCGCCTAGTCCGCGAGTTCCGGAATACATTCGTTTGACGGACAGCCAGGCGCGGCCCCGGGCACCACAGGTACCGTCTGGGTTCTGACTTCAAGCTATGTCCGGACCTGGTGGGTAGCGGACTTTCGACGGTCTCTGCTAAGCCATGTAGCCGCCGTCAATGACTAACGGGCTGCCAACCATGAAGGAAGCAGCATCCGAGCAGAGCCATAGGACGCCTGCCGCGATCTCGCCCGCGGAAGCGATCCTGCCGCGCGGGGTCTGCCTGACGATTTCCGTGGCAACCGTGCTGTCCCGTCGCATGTAACGAGCAACCGGAGGGGTCTCGACCCAGCCCGGGCATATGGCCGTGATGCGCGGACCTGAGACTGCGTGTTCGAGGGCAGCGCTCTTCGTCAGGCCCAGGACGCCGTGCTTTGCGGCTGAATACGCAGCGCCACCTGGAAACGGGTAACCTCGCAGTCCATCGACCGACGAGTTGTTGACGATGACACCCCCGCCGCCCCTCAGCATCAGCGGGATCTGATAGCGCAGGCAGAGAAAGACCGATGTAAGAAAACCATCCACCGTCTTCCGCCATGCTTCCTCGGTCATGGTTGCTACCGGAGATGATTTCCCTCCGCTGCCACCGTTATTGAAGGCGTAATCTAGGCGTCCATGCTTCCTCTCAATCTCAGAGCACAGTTGCTTAACGGAGGCTCCGCTCGACACGTCGCACCGCAACCACGAGGGGTTCCCGTTTGCGCTGAAGGCTTCCAGCGCAGCAGTAGCCCGTTTCTCATCACGGCTGGCGACAACGACAGTGGCACCTTGGTGAGCAAAGGCTGCGGCGGTGGCGAGCCCAATCCCACTGCTTCCACCCGTGACGAGGGCGATCTTTCCCTGCATCTCGGGATAACGGACTGAACTTGCCCCTTGGCTCACCGTTCGGGCTCCCTTGCGATTCTGCTTTGATCCTACCTCGATTGACACGAGAGCGAACCTCCGCTTCGGGTCGGGAGCGGACCACCATCGCAAGGTGTCCGTCAGGGTTCGGACACTGGTGGCGAATTCGGAGTTGGCAGTTTGTTCGCCGGGAGAACGGCGCGACGGACCCGCTTGGGCAGGTGTTCCAGGCTGCTCGGCGAGCGGCTTGGTGGACTTTGCGGCAGTGCCAGTGAATTCGCCACCAGTGTCGGTTCGTTTGCCGGACAAGGCGGGGCCAGAATTTGCACCGTGCAAATCCATGTCGGTCTGGTGCAATGGCCGCCGGCCATCATAGACACAACCGTCTATGCTGCGCCGCAAGATGCGTATTCCGGTGATTGCGATCGGCTGGTCCGGCCGATGGTGATCACCCATTCC
>CAXSHI010000143.1:0-11575 GCA_964236755.1 uncultured Acetobacteraceae bacterium | reverse complement strand
AGTAGCTGCCGCCGCCGCGCTCGAACGCATTGGCCCAGCTATGGTCGAACACGTACTCGCCGTAGCTATGCGACTTCGCATACATCGGCACGACGGCCACGATGCGGTCCTGCTCGCGAAGCGCCGCGTGCTGCGGCATCCAGCCGGTGCGCGCATTGGCGGACCCGCTATCCTCCAAGGCGCTCAGGAACGCATGGCTGACGAAAGGATTGCCCGGCCCGGCGCAGGCGTCCCACTCCGCCGCAGGGATCTCGGCGATGTGGGGGTGCAACGTCAGCGTGAGCGTGGGGAGGCTGTCGGGCATCCGGGGGATATGGCCCGGCGGTCGCCCGAAGAAAGCCTTCAATCGATTTCGAATAGGCCTTCAACCTCGACGGCGGCATCAAGCGGCAGGGCAGGGACGCCGATCGTGCTGCGGGCATGGCGCCCGGCGTCGCCGAACACCGCAACGGCCAGGTCCGACGCGCCGTTCATCACCGCGGCATGCTGGGTGAAGTCCGGCGGGGAGGCGACGAACCCGCCAAGCCGCACCACCCGCCTGACCCGGCCCAGATCGCCGCCGCAGGCCTGGCGCAGGTGGGTCAGCACGTTCGTGAAGCACAGCCGGGCGGCCTCCTGGCCCCGCTCGACGCTGACTTCCGCGCCGACCTTGCCGGTGACGGCGACCTTGCCCTCCACCGCCGGAAGCTGGCCGGAGATGACGACCAGCCTGCCGGTCACGACATACGGCACGTAGTTGGCAACCGGCGCCATGGCGGTCGGCAAGCTGATGCCGAGTTCGGCCAGCCGCGCGTCGATGGCGTTCATCATGGGGGCGTTCATCACGGGGTCCTATCCGTTGGCGACCAGCCGCAGCCCGGAACGCCGGGCGCGACGCTGGGCCGGCAGATCCATGGGCAGCAGCGGGGAGGCCGTTTCCTCCGGCGCGTCCGGCACGCCCTCTGGCACGTCGCAGCGTCCCAGGTAGGCGACGGCCAGGTTGCGGAACACGTAGTCGAGGATCGAGGTCGCGTGGCCGACGTCCGGATCGCCCTCCACGCGGCCGGCCGGCCCGAACCGGGTCAGGGTGAAGCTGTCCACGTAGTCCTGCAGCGCCACGCCGTGCTGCAGTCCCAGGCTGACGGCCGCGGCCAGGCTGTCCATCATGCCGCGGAGCGCCGCGCCTTCCCGTGGGAGGGTGACGTGGACTTCCCCCAAGGTGCCGTCGGGGTATTCGCCGGTGCGGACATAGACGCGGTGGCCCCCGACCGCGGCCTTCTGCGTATAGCCGCGGCGCCGTGCCGGCAGTTCCCGGCGGTTTGGCGGCTGCGCCGGCGCGGCGCCGGCGACCGGGCGGGGCGGCATCACATGCATGAACGGGGCGACGGCGTCGTGCATGGCCTGGTGCGCCGCCAATCCAGCCGGGGCCAGGACGGGATCGCCCGAGAGCAGCCGGGCCAGCGCGGCCTCGGTCGTCATGCCCTGGGCCTCAAGCCGGGCCAGCGCCGTGCGGGTCAGCGCGCCATCGGGGCCGATGGGAGAGAAGCTCGGCGCAATGCCGCCGGTGTCGGCGCCCAGCAGCGCATCGGCCGGGCCGGGTGGCAGGATTGCAGTGCAGGGCAGGCTTGCCGAGCCACGCAGTGCCGACGCACGCGCGTCGAACGCGGCGGCGGCCAGCGCCGGCACCGCGCATTGCGGCGGCGGCATCGGCCACCTCGGCAGGCGGGACAGCAGGTCGGGCTGGTCGCCGGCGAAAGCCAGGTCGGCGGCGCCGCGCAGCAGGGCGGCGATGCAGCGCGCCACGTCCCGCGCGGCCGGGCTGTCATAATCGAGCCTCAGCAACGCCAGCAGCCCGTCGAGGTCGGTGAACCCCACGGCGAAACGCGGTGCGTGGGGCGCGTTGAGCCGCAGGGCGGTGGCGGCCGTCGTCACCGCGTCGGCGAACCCGGCAGTGTCGAACCCGTGTGCGCCGTCATGGAAGGCTGGGAGGTTCAGCACGAAGCCCGGCGGCGCGCCGACGCTGCCGTGCCACACCGGCGCGGTCGGCGCCGCCCGCCGATGCAGCAGCAGCGCATGCAGGCGGTCCGCCAGGGCGGTGTCCCCGGCCTCCCGCGCACGGGTCGCGACGGGGCGTATCCAGTGATCGGCGGCCCGCGGCAGGGTGACGCGGCCCTCGCCAGGCGCCAGGGCCGCCAGGGCGCTTGCGGCCCGGTCGTCCCAGGCGGCCGGCAAGGTCATGGCGCGCTCGGGCGCATCCGGGTCGACTCCAGCCGCCGTGTCGCGCATGCGCACGCCGCGCCAGATCCGAGAGGTCTTCATGCCGCACCCATGGCCCGATGCTACGGGCAGAGCCGCCGCCGGGAAAGGCAAAAATCTTGCCCGGCGAAGCGCGATGGACCGCGCCGGCCGGGTCGCCTATATCAGCCGCATGGACATCGGCACCCGCTTATTCACCTATTTCCGCGGCCGGCCCGTGGGCAGCGACCCCGGCGGCAACCGCTACTTCGAGGAGAAGCGCGCCCGTCCAGGACTGCCGGCCCGTCGATGGGTCCTGTATGCTGGCGAGGTCGATGCCAGCCAGGTGCCGGCGGAGTGGCACGCTTGGCTGCATTACACCACCAGTGAGCCGATCCCGATGGCGTCCCGCAAGTTCTGGCAAAAGCCGCACCAGGCCAACCTGACCGGCACGCCCGGGAGCTACCGCCCGCCAGGGCATGACTACCGCGGCGGGCACCGTGCGCCATCCACCGGCGACTACGAATCGTGGACGCCGGGCAGCTAGGCGTATGGCGGGATCAAGGCGGAGCGTCGCCGAGTTGGCGGCCGGCGCAGCGGTGCTGGTCGTGACGGCGGGGTTCATGGCCTATGCGGCGGCCAACACCGGTCGGGGTATCGGCAGCGGCATCCGGCTCTCGGCGAAGTTCGACAACGTGGGCAGCATCGGCTCCGGCGCGGACGTGCGCCTGGCCGGGGTCAAGGTCGGCAGCGTGGTCGCCACCAGCATCGACCCGCAATCCTACCAGGCCGTGGTGCGCTTCACCGTGCAGCCGGGCATCCAGATCTCGGACGACAGCAGCGCCGCGATCTCGACCGGCGGCTTGCTGGGCGGCGTGTTCATGAGCCTCAGCCCCGGCGGCAGCGACAAGATGCTGGGCGATGGCGGCGTGGTCACGATCACGCAGTCCGCGTCGAATCTTGAGGACCTACTGGGCAAGTTCATCTTCAACGTGGGCAGCCTGGCCGACGCGACCCAGAAGACGCTCGACCAGAACAAGGCGAAGGCGGCGAAATGAGTGGCGCGCCGGACCGCTGGCCGATGCCCGACGGCGGCGCGGTGTCCTGCCGGGAAAAGCTGCGGATGCTGGAGGGCAACCATGCCGAGGCCGCGCAGGTGCTGCAGGATGCGTTCGAGGACGCCGTGCTGATGGGCGTGGA
Source organism: uncultured Acetobacteraceae bacterium (assembly GCA_964236755.1). GTDB lineage: Bacteria > Pseudomonadota > Alphaproteobacteria > Acetobacterales > Acetobacteraceae > CAHJXG01. Next base: position 8,161 of record CAXSHI010000143.1, on the reverse strand, counting down.
CGAGGCTGCGATGCGCGGGATCATGGCGGACCTGGTCGCGGGCCTGCGCAGCCCGAAGCGCCGGTGATGCGCCGTCGCCCGCTTCTGGCATTTCTCGCGGTGTGCGCCGCGCCGGCGCTGGCGGCCGGGCCGCCGTCGCCGCCCGAGGCCTGGCAGCCGCGCGACACCGCCGAGCTGTCCGTGCTGGACAAGGTGCGGGCCCAGCCCTCGCCGCTGACGGTGCGGGTGGGGCAGAGCGTGTCTTGGGGGTCGCTGACCATCACCCTGCGCGGCTGCGTCGCCCGCCCGCCCGACCTGCCGCAGGACAGCGCGGCGTTTCTCGAGGTGACGGACGGCCGGGCAACCGGCGCCGCCTTCCGCGGCTGGATGCTGGCGAGCGCGCCGGCCTTGTCGCTGATGGAGCATCCGATCTACGACCTGCGAGTGAACTCATGTCACTGAGCGTGAGTCCATTGGGCGCCCTGGAGTTGCCGCGGTCGGCGCTGCTGCTCGACATGGATGGCACGTTGCTGGACATCGCGCCCACGCCGGACATGGTGCGGGTGGCGCCGGGCCTGACCGGGGCGCTGTGCCGGCTCCGGGACGCCATGAGCGGCGCGCTCGCCGTGGTGACGGGGCGGCCGATTGAGCAGGTGGACCGGCTGTTTGCCGATGTGCCCTATGCCGTCGCTGGGGAGCACGGCGGCGCCATCCGGCACGCGCCCGGCGCGGAGGTCGTCCGCGTCAGCTTGCCCAGCCCGCCGGTCGAATGGGTGCTGGAGGCAGCGCGCATCGCCGACGCGCACCCTGGCGTGCTGCTGGAGCAGAAGCAGCGCGGCTTCGTGCTGCACTACCGGGCCGTGCCGGAGCTAGGGCCGATGCTGCGCGAGGCGGCCTTGGCGCTGATCGCCCCGCTTGCCGACCGGTTCCAACTGATGGAGGCGCTCATGGCCTGGGAGATCAGGCCGCGCGGCGCCGACAAGGGCAGCGCCGTCAACACGCTGATGACCGAGGCGCCGTTCGCCGGGCGGCAGCCGATCTTCATCGGCGACGACGTGACGGACGAGGACGGGATGCGCGCGGCCCGCGCCCTGGGGGGCGCCGGGCTGCAGGTGGACGAATGGTTCGGCGATCCCGCAGGCGTGCGTGGCTGGCTGGCCCGGGCGGCGGCGGACCCGAGTGCCTGGCCGCCGCTGCCGGTTCAGCCGACCGCCGCGGCTACCGTCTTGCCGCCCAGATAGGCCGCCCGCACGTCCGGGTTGCTCCAAAGCTCCGCCGGCTTGCCCGCAACCAGCAGGCTGCCGGTTTCCAGCACGTAGCCACGGTCGGCGACCGACAGCGCCATGTGCGCGTTCTGCTCCACCAGCAGCACAGTGGTGCCGCGCCGCCGGATTTCGGCGATGATGCGGAACACCTGCTGCACGACCAGCGGTGCCAAGCCCAGCGACGGCTCGTCCAGCAGCAGCAGGCGCGGCTTGGCCATCATGCCGCGGGCGACGGCGACCATCTGCAACTGCCCGCCCGAGAGCGTCCAGCCCAGCGCCTGCTCCAGCCGCTTCAGGTCGGGGAAGAAGGCCAGCATCTCGTCAGTTTCCCGCTCCAGGACGCGGCGGCCCACGCCCCGGCGGTTGCTGCCGCCGAGCAGGATGTTCTCCCGCACGGTCAGGCCGGGAAACACGCGGCGTCCCTCCGGCACGTGCGCAATGCCCAGCCGCACGATGGCCTCCGGCTTCATGCCGATTAGGGACTGCCCGGCGAAGTCCAGCCGGCCCGTGACGTTGGGCACAAGGCCGGAGACGGCGCGCAGCGTGGTGCTCTTGCCTGCGCCGTTGCTGCCCAGCAGGGCGACGATCTCACCCTCCTCGACCACCAGCGAAAGGTCCTTCAGCACGTCCGCCGCGCCGTAGCGCGCAACGAGGCCGCCCAGCTCAAGCAGCGGCATCTTGGCGCGGCTCCCCCAGGTAGGCGGCGATAACGTCCGGGTGGGACAGCACGTCGCGCGGGCCGCCATCGGCGATGCGGCGGCCGAAGTTCAGCACGGTGATGTGGTCGGCGACCTGCTCGACCAGGTTCATGTCGTGATCGACGATCAGGATCGTGAGGCCGTGTCCCTTGAGCCGGCGCAGCAGCAGGCCAAGCTCCTGCTTCTCCGTGAGGTTGAGGCCGGCGGCCGGCTCGTCCAGCAACAGGACCTGCGGGTTGCCGGCGAGCGCCCGGGCGATCTCGACGTAGCGCTGGGTGCCGTAGGACAGAGTGCCGACCATGCGGTTGGCCTCAGTGCGCAGGCCGACGAAGTCGAGAGCGGCCAGCGCCCGCTCCACGACCAGGGTCGGCTGCTCCGCGATGTCGTTGCCGGGCCGCTCGGCGCCGACCATGACGTTCTCCAGCACGGTCATCCCGCGGAACACCCGAATGTTCTGGAACGTGCGGGCCAGGCCGCGCCGGGTGCGTTGGTGCGCCGCGGTGCCGGTCACGTTCTGGCCGGCGATGGCGATGCGCCCGGCGGTCGGGCGATACAGCCCGGTCACGACGTTGATGAAGGTGGTCTTGCCGGAACCGTTGGGTCCGATCAGCGCGTGCACCGTGCCGCGGCGCACCGCCATGTCCACGCCGTCCAACGCCTTGAGGCCGCCGAAGTGCTTGGCCAGGCCCTCGATGGACATGGCAGCCTCCCCGCTTTCCACCCCGCGCTGGCTCAGCAGCGGCAAGGGCATGACCGCGCCGGCGCCGACGGGGGCCGGGCGGCGCAGGCGGTGGGTGAGGCCCCACAGCCCGTCGGGAAGAAACACCATGATGAGGATGACGGCAGCGCCATACACCGCGAGGTACACCTGGCGCAGGAAGCGCAGCCACTCCGGCAGGATCACCAGCAGACCGGTGCCGAGCAGCGCCCCGAACGGCGACTGCACCCCGCCCAGCAGCGCCATGGTCAGCAGCACGATGCTCTCGCCGAAGCCGAACTGATCCGGGCTGATGTAGGCGAAGGCACCGGCGAACAGCCCACCGCCCAAGCCGCCCAGCAGCGCGCTGACGGCGAACGCCAGCACCTTGGTGGTGAAGATGTCGATGCCGCAGGTGCTGGCCGCGATCTCGTTGTCGCGGACTGCCTGCATGGCGCGGCCAAGCCGCGTCGTCTTCAGCCGCCAGATGTACCAGGTGACGCAGACGAGCACGACGAAGCACAGCGCCAGGTAATGGTCGCCGCTGTCGAGCCGCAGGCCCGGCACGCTGGGGCGTGCGATGTTCTTCACCCCGTCCGGCCCGTGCGTCAGGCCGGCCCAGTTGTTCAGCACCAAGGTCAGGATCTGCTGGAAGCTGATGGTGACCATGGCGAGGTAGTGCCCGCCGAGCCTCAGGCTGGCGAGGCCGAGCGCCACCCCGAACACGCCCGCCAGGACCACGCCTGCGGCCAGCGCCACGAAGAAAGGCAGCCCGAAATCGACCGTGCCGAGCGCCACCCCGTAGGCGCCCAGGCCGAAGAACGCCGCCTGCGCCAGCGAGATCTGCCCGCAATAGCCGAGCACGACCACCAGCCCCGCCACCGCGATGGCGTAGGTCGCCGCCTGCATGACGATGTTGAGCGTGTAGCCCTGCTCCGGCACCATGGTCGAGAGCGCCAGGACGCCGACGATGGCGGCGCCCAACGTCGGCAGGCCGCGCCAGGCGCGTGCCTGCACGGCGCCCGGCGCCGTGGCGAGCGTCGCGGCGCTCATGCCTTCTCCGCGATCTTCTCGCCGAACATCCCTTGCGGGCGGATCAGCAGGAACAGCAGCAGCAGCCCGAAGGCCAGCGCGTCCTTGTAGGGCACCGAGATGTAGGCCGCGCCGAACGTCTCGACGACGCCGAGCGCCAGGCCGCCCAGGATGGCGCCGGGGATGTTGCCGAAGCCGCCGATGATGTTGGCGGCAAACGCCTTGAGCGAGATGACGGTGCCCATGCCCACCGACACGAACAGCACCGGCGCCACCAGGATGCCGGCCAAACCGCCCAGCGCCGCGCTGTAGGCGAAGGTGATCAGGATCATCAGCGCTACCGGGATGCCGAGCAGGCTCGCCATCTCCTTGTCCTGGCTGGTGGCCTGCAGCTTCTTGCCCAACAAAGTTTTCTCGAAGATCAGGAACTGCAGCAGCACCATCACGGCCGCCGTCGCCATGATGGCGAGGTACTGGCTATCCATGAACACGCCGCCGACCTCGAAGCCCGGCGTGTCGAACAGGCCGGGCAACACCTCCGGGCTTGGGCCGTAAAGCGCCAGCACGGTGTTGGCGAGGAAGATGCTGGCGCCGATGGTGCTGATGATCACCGGCATCTGCCCGCGGTGGCGCAGCGGCCAGTAGGTGGCGCCGGCGAACAGCACGCCGAACCCGGCCATCAGGACGACGGCGACCGGCAGCGCGACCAGGTACGGCACGCCCAGCGCCCCCGACAGCACGACCATCGCGTAGGCGCCCAGCATGGAAAACTCGCCCTGGGCGAAGTTCACCACGCTCGCCGCCCGGATCAGCAGCACGAAACCCAGCGCCACCAACGCATAGATCGCGCCGATGCCGATGCCGGTGAACAGCAGCTGCGGGACCAGGTTCACTCCTTGACTTCGATCCGGCGGTCGAACACGATCTTGCCGCCCTCGTTCCTGACGACGTTGTAGCCGCGCAGGCCGTCGCCCTTGTCGTCGAAGTTGTACTCGCCCTCCGCGCCCTCAAAGCCGCGTATGGCGGCCAGCGCCGTGCGGAGCTTCTCAGGCTCGGTGCTGCTGGCGTCGTTGATCGCCCGCGCCAGCAGGTTCACCGCGTCAAAAATCCATGAGGATTGTCCATCCGCATTTGCCTTGTAGAGCGCCTGGTAGCGGTTGGCGAAGGCCTTGGACGCCGGGGTCGCATCCACCGCGAAATCCGTGACGCCATATGTACCATGGAGCGCGCGTCCCGCCAGGTTGAGCGCCGTGGTGTTCACGATGGACGGCGACCCCACCCAGGGGATCGTCACGCCGAGCTGCCGAAGCTGGCGGGCGAAGATGCCGAGGTCGTTCTCGAACGTGAAGTAGGTGCCGACCACGTCCGCGCCCGATTGCCGCACCGCCAGCACGACGGCGGTGTAATCCGATGCCTGATTGGTGTAGCCCTGCATCAGCAAAGGGGTGATCCCCTTGTCCTTCAGCGCCGCCTCCAGCGCCTTGGACCCGTTGGTGCCGAAGGCGTCGGTCGAGTACACGACCGCCCACTTCTGCTTCTTCAAGTCGCCCGCGCCGAACTCGGCGATGACCTTGGCGGAGTAGCTGTCGTTCGGGCGGCAGCGGAACAGCCACTTGTTGCCCTGCTGGGTCAGCGTCGGGTCGGTGCCGCCGAACATCATGGGCTTGCCGACCTTGAGCACGTCCGGCGCCATGGCGTGCACCTGGGTGCTGCGGATCGAGCCGATGAACGCCGCGATGTCGGGTCGGCCGGCCAGGCGGCTGAACGCCAGCACCGCGCCGGGGTTGGTGGTCTGGTCGTCCTCGACCACCAGCTCCAGCTTGCGGCCCAGCACGCCCTTCTCGTTGACCGTCTCCAACGCCTGGCGCGCCCCGTTCAACTGCAGCTTGCCCGCCTCGGCCGCCGGCCCGGTGGCCGGGGAGACGACGCCGATCTTGATGGTGTCCTCGGCGCGGGCCAGCCGCGGAAAGGCGGCTATGGCGGCGGCGGACGCGAACGCCCGTCGGGTCAGATGGGGCCTCATGGTCTCAACTCCCTGTGCAGCTCTGGCGGCCGAATTGGCTGGGATACGAACACACGTCCGCGCCGTCGGCAACCCTAGGCAGATCGAATTGACATCGCAATATCAGCGGCCATCGACGGCAGGCTGACATGGAGCCCTTGGGCGCCGGCCACGACCGGCACGCGCCCGATCTGGCAACCGGCCGTCGTGTCCCACAGCGTCGCCGAATAAGGCCCAGCCGTCAGGCCGGGCACCCGCACCGACACCGCCGAGCGGCAGCCCGGATCGACTCGGCCGTCCCGCAGCAGCGGCGTGGTGCGCAGCAGCCACAGCACCGCCTGGCGCCCGTCCCCGCACGCGAAGCATGCCACGGCCGGGTCGCTGACGCCCACCTCGATGGGCCGCCGGTCGAACCGCCGCCAATCCACCAGCGGCAGGAAATCGGCCAGGCTCCGCTGCGCCCGCCGCATCCCGGCGGTCAGGCGATGCGGGTCGCGGTTCGGCCAGCGCATGCCGCCGCCCGCGCCGCCCGACGCCAGGTGCGCCCATTGCAGATGCCGGAAATACTCGTCGTCGAACGGCTCCGGCAACGTGACCCGGCGGTCCTTGAAGGTGTGGATCGGGCCGTGCTCGCTGTCGAAGAACGGGCGCTGGTCGGTGATCTCCGCCAGCGCCTCACGCACCAGCCGGCCGGCCGCGAGCGCCGGGGCGACAGTGTCCTGCGGGTCGTCGATGGTGCCTTCCTCGTAGAAATGGTTGTTGGCGAAGTCGAGCGCCGGGTGGCGGAACACCGGGGCATTCAGCCAGGGTTTCCAGTGCAGCTCAGGCCCGAACACCGAAACGCATTGCGGATGCGCCCGGCCGTGCAGCCGCCGTTCCAAGCCGCGCAGGAACGGGCCGACGTCGCCGATGTAGTCGTCGAAGCAGCCGGGCCGGTCCTCGCCCTGCACCGGGTGCATCTCGTTCCACAGGTCCCAGGCGAACAGGGCGCCGCTGCCCCCCCAACGCTCGGTGGCAAACGCCAGCCGCGCCTTGACCAGCGCCCGTACGCCCGGATGCACTAGCAGGCTGGTGCGGTCGGGGCAGGGACCGCCATTGGCCACGTTGTAGGGGTGCATGTCCCAGCGCACCCAATGGAAATAGGTGTCGAACGGCGTGAGCAGGATGCGCAGCCGGGCCGCAGCCGTGAGCCGGAACAGGTCGTCCCAGAGCCGGACCATCGCGGGGTTGAAGGTGCCGGCCGGCTGCTCGAAGAAGTGCTCTCCGGTTTCCGCGTATTCCAGCATGAACCGCAAGCAGGTCACGCCGCTGTCGCTCAGCGAGGCTAGGTGCCGCTCGACCGCGCCGAGGTCGCGGCGGTGCAGCAGGCCGCGCCATTCCGGCCAGCTGACCGCGTCGTTCTGCCCGATGGGTGTCCAGGGCGCGCCGGTGTCGGTGATGAAATACGGCGCGCCCGGCGCGCGTTCGACCCAGCCGAGATCCGCCACGCCGCCTTATCTCACATGCGCCACGCGGAGTGCGTTGGTGGTGCCGGGCTGGCCGAACGGCACGCCCGCCGTCACCACCACCTCCTGGCCCGGCACCGCCAAGCCTTCGCTCCGCGCCAGGCGCGTCGCGCGCGTCACCGTCTCCGTCATCGTATGCGTCTCGGGCGTCACCAGCGCGTGCACCCCCCACACCACCGCGAGCCGCCGCGCGGTCGCGAGGTTCGAGGTCAGGCCCAGCACCGGGCAATCCGGCCGCTCCCGCGCCACGCGCAGCGCCGTGCTGCCCCCTTCGGTGAAGGCGACGATGGCCGCGGCCTTCATGGTGTGCGCGATCTGCCGGCTCGCGGCGGCGATGGCCGACGCCGAGACCGGCTCCGGCGCCGGGCGGCTCGCCTCGGTGATGGCGCGCCAGCCGGGGTCCCGCTCCACCCGCTCGACGATGCGGTCCATGATGTTGACGGCCTCGTACGGGTATTGGCCGGCCGCGGTCTCGGCGCTCAGCATCACCGCGTCGGCGCCGTCGAACACCGCGGTCGCCACGTCGGACGCCTCCGCCCGCGTCGGTGCGGGGGCGGTGATCATGCTTTCCAGCATCTGGGTCGCGACCACGACGGGGATGCCGCGTTCCCGTGCCGCGCGGACGATGCGCTTCTGCGCGAGCGGCACCTCCTCGGGCGGCAGCTCGACGCCCAGGTCGCCGCGCGCCACCATCACCGCGTCCGACAAGGCCAGGATCTCGTCGAGGTTGTCGAGCGCTTGCGGCTTCTCCAGCTTGGTCATGATCCAGGCCCGCCCGGCGGTGATCGCCTTCGCCTCCGCCACGTCCTCAGCCCGCTGCACGAAGCTCAGCCCGATGTAATCGACCCCGTGCGCCAAGGCGAAATCAAGGTCCGCCCGGTCCTTCGCCGTCAGCGCCGGGATCGGCAAAGCGACATCGGGGACGTTCACCCCCTTGCGGTCCGACAGGCTGCCGCCGGTCACGACCTCGGTTTCCAGGTGGT
>CAXSHI010000142.1:0-11631 GCA_964236755.1 uncultured Acetobacteraceae bacterium | reverse complement strand
ACCGGCAACGACTCATTCCGCTTCAAACAACGCAAACAGCAGCCGAGATCCCACTAACCAACTGGAAACTCTTGGACGCTGTTTCGTGGAAACTATTCAACGCTGATTGACACTGCATGGCAAGCCGCGCCCGGAGCTACGTGTGGCCTTGTCCAGCCTGCCCCGTTACATCGCCACGGTGGCAACCTCAAAGCACCGCCTTTTCACGTTCATGGATGCTTTGATACTACCGGATGACGCCCTGATTTGTGCCGCCACCGCGGATGCCTACCACTTGGGAGTGTTATCATCGCGGCAGCATGTCGCATGGGCGCTGGCGGCCGGTGGCGATTTGGAGGACCGGCCCCGCTACAATAAGACCCGCTGCTTTGACCCTTTCCCGTTTCCGGCTGCCACCCCGGCACAGGCTGCCGAGATTGCTGCGCTGGCGGAGGAGTTGGACGCACTTCGCAAGGAACGCCTGGCCGCGCACCCGCATCTGACCCTGACCGGGCTGTACAACGTCCTGGCCGCCATCCGCGCCGGCCAGACCCTCACGCCCGCGGACCGCGACGTGCTAGACGCTGGGCACGTCGAGGTGCTGCGCCACCTTCACGACCGCCTGGACGCTGCCGTTGCCGCCGCCTACGGCTGGCCCGCGGACCTGTCCGCCGCTGCCATCGTAGAACGAGTGGTGGCCTTGAACCGGGAGCGTGCGGCGGAGGAAGCCGCCGGCCGGGTGCGTTGGCTGCGCCCCGCCTACCAGGCCCCGGGAGAGGTGGCGCAAGGCGAGCGCAAGGAGCAACTGGCGATGGTGGTGGGCGAAGCCGACGCTGCCTTGCCGGCCTGGCCCAAGGAGGTTGGTGCGCAGCTTGTGGCCTTGCGCGCCGCCCTGGCCCGCACGGGCCGCGCCGGTCCCGCCGACCTGGCCCGGCAGTTCAAGGGCGCCCGCCCGGCCAAGCTGGCGCCGATGCTGCAAGCCCTGGCGGCGCTGGGGCAGGCGCGGGAGGCCGGCGGGGGGCGCTATGTGGCATAGGAGTAGCCTGGCTCTTCAGGCCGGGTGTGTTACGTTCTGAAACCACCTTTTCACATTCATACACCCGGCCCGCATGACTCCTGAGACCCCCATCGTCACCTACCTTCGCGTTTCCACAGATCGGCAGGGGCAAAGCGGCCTAGGCCTTGAAGCGCAACGGGTCGCTGTCTCCCCATACGTCGAGGCTGGGCGGCTTCTAAGCGAGTTCGTAGAGATAGAGAGCGGCCGGAAGGATGACCGGCCCCACCTCGCCGCTGCGCTCGCCCTGTGCCAGCGCATAAAGCCCGCCTGGTGATTGCCAAGCTGGACAGGCTCGCCCGGTCGGTCGCACTCATTTCCGGCTTGATGGAAAGCGGGGTTGAGTTCGTGGCGACCGACATGCCGGAAGCGAACCGCTTCATGTTGCAAATCATGGCAGCCGTGGCCGAGCATGAGCGGGAGATGATCTCGCAACGGACCCGCGCCGCCTTGGCGGTAGCCAAGGCGCGAGGAACCCGCCTCGGCAATCCTCGTCCCGAGATGGCGGCAGTTCGGGCCGTCGCTTCTCGCAATGCCGCCCGGTTCCGGGCCGCTATACGGCCCCAAGTCCAAGCGTTACAGGAGGAAGGGCGGTCGCTTCGGGAGATCGCCGCCGAGCTAAACGCGAGAGGTATAAGCTGCTCACGTGGTGGTATGTGGCATCCCGCAAGCGTTAGAGCTTTGATCAGCAGCGTTTCTAACTACGATGAATGTAAGGGAGACCGCTAAGCAATGCCGCTAAGTCTATCTGACCTCATACGCGATCTAGAGCCAGAGGCTACGATCCTTTTATTTGGTGCGGGATCATCGATCCCGTCTAACGCTCCTAGCGTTTCAGATATCATTGCGCATCTCTCGAAGAAGTTTGGACAGCCATCTTCTGGATTCAGTATGTCAGAATATACGGAACTGCTTGAGCAAAAGTTTAAAGATCGCAAGAAGATGATTTCTGAACTTAGAGCTATGTTTAAGTCTATTAAGCCGACTTCTGGTTTGCTCAACGTCCCTCTATACGGGTGGAAGTCAATTTACACAACCAATTACGATGATCTTGTCGAGCAATCCTACAAGAGAAAGGGCGTTGCACTTGAGACTGTGTCATCGAGTTTCGACTTTAAAGTTGGAGCGAGATCAACCATTACTAGGCTCTACAAACTCCATGGAACAATCGAAAAGGACATAGCGTTTGGCGATAGCTCTCGGATAATCATAACAGATAGCGACTATGCTCACACCAATGATTACCGTGATTTTCTTTATAACTCTCTTAAGGCAGATCTTGCAGAATCCAATTTAGTTATTATAGGTAATTCTCTTTCTGATGAAGATCTAAAACCGGTTATAACGAAGGCTATACAACTTAACGAGCAAGCAATGTCATCTGCAAGGATCACATTGCTCATGTATACAAAAGATGAGGACCGGGCCGCTCTATACGAAGGCAGGGGATTGCGTGTAGTATTTGGAGGTATTGACGAGTTCTTCGCTGAGCTTGCAAAGAAGTCACCCGGACCTCTCTTTAGTTACAAAACTTCTGATGCCGTGCTGGAAAGATTCCCGGCCTTGGTTCCTACAGTGACAGATGTTACTCATCAGATGGAGACAGGCAAAGCCGATGTCAGCAGGATGTTTAACGGCTGGCCAGCTAGTTACGCTGACATCGACAAGAGACTGACATTTGATAGGTCAATTACTAATACCATTTTCAGCTACATACATAATTGTTCAGGGCAATTCGTAGCCCTTCTAGGTGCTAGTGGTGTTGGAAAAACTACTTCTATTCGCCAAGTTTTGGCTAGACTTAAGCACTCTGGATACATCGCTTGGGAACATAGCGATGATTACACACTCCAAGTTCCTGAATGGATAGAACTTGCTCGTCATCTAAAGAAAGATAATAGGAAAGCAGTTTTGTTTATTGATGATGCTTACGGTCATCTCAGGGAGGTCAATGATCTAATTGATGCGCTAGTTTCTGAAAAACTTACTAATCTGAACGTTGCCATGTCATCGACAAGGAATACATGGAGGCCACGATTTAAAACCCCCAATTTTTATAAGCACGGAAGCCACTTCTTCCTTAGTAAATTGGACAATGGAGAAATAGATCGTCTTCTTTCGCTTGTTGATAATACCCCTGATCTGTCGCAAATTGTAGAGTCAACTTTCTCTGGCTTCAATCGTGAAGAAAGGCGCAGACGTCTAATAGCGAGTTGCGAAGCTGATATGTTCGTTTGCATGAGGAACATATTTGCATCTGAAAGTTTCGATAACATCATACTTCGAGAGTTCACTGAACTTTCTGAGGTCAATCAGGAGGTATATAGGCTAGTATCGGCATTAGAAACATCAGGTGTGAGAGTTCACAGACAGCTTGTGATTCGGTTAGTTAGGATGCCTATGACAGCCATTAGTGCTGTCTTGGAAAACCTTACAGATATTGTCACTGAATATACTATCGATGCGAGACGTCATGTATATGGCTGGAGAGGTAGGCATGATGTAATCAGTTCTATTGTTACAAGATACAAGTTCAATGACACAGGAAAGCTTGTCGAGCTTCTTGAAAGGGTCATTGATAATCTTCTTCCAACCTATGATCTTGAGGTCAGGTCTGCCATCGACCTTTGCAACATAGAAACTGGCATCCCTAAAATACCGAATAAGGAAACCCAAAATCACCTTCTTAGGAAGATAATGTCTATATTGCCAGGCGAGCGAGTTCCTCGCCATCGTCTAATACGCAATCTTATCGAGCTTGGTAAGTATGATCCTGCTCAAACTGAAATTAGGATATTCGAGAAAGACTTTAAGCGATTTGATGCTCCCGTCTCGCGCCTGAGGATCGAATTGCTTATAGCTAGAGCGACAGAAGCAGACGGTCTTATGAGAGAGGACCGTCTGGCAATTCTTAACCAAGCTAAGGAACTGGCTGTCACTAGTGTCAAGCGCCATCCCCAGGCGAAGGCTGTGTTTTCTGCCTATTGCTCTGTCGGCATAAACATTCTTCGCCTCGGAGGAGGCTCAGAGACGTTCGATGAAGCTATGAAGCATCTGAGAGATGCCGAGAAGCGGCTGTTTGACCCGGATATTGCTGGAATGATTCGACGCTTCGAACGCTTAGAAGCTGGTCACACGTTAAACTCCGCCCCCATTGAGGAAGAAGATTTCAGCAATGCTGACTAGCGCGCTTGCCATAGTATTCTGGTTAGGCTGTTTCCAGGCACGTGATAAACCGGATTATCACGTGCTAGTTTAGCCATCGAACAAGCTTTTTACCTGACGTTCCTTGCTGCCTGACGTTCCTTGAACTTTTCGAACTGATCTCGATACGAAAACAGGTAATCTATGATGCCTATTGTAAAGTCGATTGCGTCGCGCGCATCCTGCCCGGAAAACGAGACTTCGACACCGTGTGCTGCTTGATTGCCAGCCAGTCGTAGCCCGTCAGACCAGTCGAAAAGTCGCTGATCAATCACGTCGGTGGACAACATCATTTTTAAAGATTGCTGGAGAGAGCGCTCCTCCACCCCGTGTTCTTTACACACACCTTCAAGTGTCTTTCGGCACATGATCGCCGCAGCAGTAAATGCTCTAGCATGGTAACATGCGATACCTTCTTGAAGGGCAGCCCGGATTGAGTGAGGAGCTTTCGGATTCACACGCAACTCTGGTTGAGGATAAATTATGCTCAGCGCGCTTGCCCGATCACCTTCTTCATCGGTATTAAGTTCCTGGTTAGCTAATATTGGACTTGAGCAACGATTGCATTTTAGAAAAATGTACCGCCCAGGGTCGTAGTCTTCTGAACCTCTATAGCCGAACTCTCCTATCTCAACTGCATCAACATGAGCTTTGCAATGCGTGCACTCAACAATCACCCGGCATTCCTTGTTGGTTGGGTTGACGCAACCTTTAGTGGCCCTCACCCGTGACGGTAAACGTTGCACCAGCGGTCACGCAAGAGGCGCTGGATCGGGCGGACGCTGCCCGCGTGCGTGGGTATGAAGATGAGGCGGAGTGACACGAGGCGCAGGCACGCACCCTCGCCCGGCCGCCTCAGCCCTACATGGGTGTGAACAGGCGTGGGCTCAGGCTCCCTCCATTGTGTGCTTGGTCAACAACTTGCAATGCTGATCGGCGTCGGGACCCCACGCCGATTCACAGGCCAAGACCGCCTAACGGGCTTGGGGAGCGCAGCGAGTAGAGCCCGGCCCCGGCGGGGAGACGGCCTCCCCTATCGACTGGAGCTGCTGGGATGGCCGGCCGGTAACTTATACTGGTAGTCTCATACCTTAGGGGCTGAGCATCCGAACGAGGGCGCGGTTGGACATCAGGCAAGGTTGGCTGCATGGGACAGATACCCGGTTCGAGGAGTGGCAGATCCCGCCGCCCCAGTCGGTATCGAAGCCCGAGCTGCACCTTCACACGGCGGCCTTCCTGACGAAAGATCGGGAACTTGCGCGTCACTCCAGCGGCGGCAGATATCTCTGTGTGGCCGACCTGAAGCCAACAGCCCGTCTCATCAATGTGCTGGAGCCAGGCGCAGACTCCGAGGCAATGCGCCGCGTTGTCGCAAATGGCGCGCTGGGTCAGTACCATGATTACGCCAAGCTGCCGGAATGGTGGACGGAAGCCTGGCAGCAAGGTGAGATGATGCGGTTCGGAACGACCGATCCAGAACTCTTGGCCGATATCAACACCACGCAGAAACTTGCGATGCGAGCGAAAGCCGGAGACGTCACTACACAGACGATGCAAGCGTTGCTGAAGGCTCAGAATCTAACTCGGAGGTGGATTGAAGAACTGGTGCTGGCCGCTCGCGGCTTAGGTTTCGACGCACTTATCGGACGCGAGGTCGATACTTATCGAACCGGCGGAGCGGTGGCCTGCGATGTCGTGTTCGCGCTCACGAATGACGCGCTTGAGCGTCCGCGCTGGATCTCGTTGCGGTAATCTGACGTTCGTCACTCGAGGAAGTAGAGCCAGTTGTGCATCAACGAAGCGGCGTAGGAAACACTGGAGTGCAAGTTGGTTGACGTTCCGGAACCGCTGAGAAAAGTCAAAATCCACTACATTGAAATTACTCCTTTCGGTGATAATGAACCCGCACGTGTATTCAACGGAGTCGCTTACGAAGATGGGATTATCGAGGGCGAAGATGTGGCGCAGACTCACTTTGAGGATTGCACGTTCGCAAAAATAAACTTCAACAATATTAGCGTATGCTTGTTCAAATGCTGTCGGTTCACCGACTGTGAATGGCAAGGAGCGCTAGCAGACGCCCAGTTCGATAATTGCAAATTGATCGATCAAACATTTTCGAGTGTGAAATTCAAAAATGTTCGCTTAAGCAACTGTAAAATGATTAAGGCGGCCTTCGATGGCGAGACGCATTTCGCTCAGGTGGAGCTGAGAACCGTCCGAGGTCTTGAGACGAGTTGGCGTCTGGAAGAAGTGCATGTCATTGAAGGCTTCGGTCACGCATGGCAATCCGACCTTGACCATCAGATTGAGGTCCTGTCATTGCCGCGAATGACTAAGCTAACCTCCTGGACAAGGTTGCGTAAGTATGGAAAGTTGCCTTTCTTTGGAACTTCCTACACAGGCTTGGTCAGTATTCCGGCGGCGCTATTCTTAATTTCAATATTCAACGAGCAAGTGACTTGTCTGAAGGCTGCGGGTGGGACGGATGGCGCGGAGATTGGCCTCCTTGTAGGTCGCCTACGCCCTATCCCGGTGCCCTCGTTAAGCCTCTTGGCACTTGCATCGCTGTTTCTCCTTGCGGTGGCCTCCACGATCTATGCCCTAGCATGTCCCGCGCGGATCAAGGAATTCCCCTATGAGCGGTGGGTCGACGAGTTTCGCCGTCCTGCAATGCAGTATCTCCCGCTCGGGTGGCGAAGGCCATTCTGGCGGGTCGTATGCTGGATTTGCTACCCGCTCGGGGCGGCGGGTGTCGCGGTAGTGCTGGCCTGCAAGCTGGTCACCGCCGCGCTGTATATACTCCGGCACAGCCCAATGCCCTGGGGGCTGAAGTAGTTGCCGAGCGTCAGCGATCGGAACCCGAAGGGCAGAGACCGTGGGGGCTCCAGGAGCAAAGCGACTCAGGGCGCGGCCCTCGTCAGAGGGTGATGCTCTCACCTTTCAGAAGGTTTAGCGTTCCTGCAAAAGTAAACCAATATAAAGAACTGGCTCGCGCAATGTTTGAAGAAATTCGCTACCACGGAACAATGGCTGACGCGTTTTCCGTCTTTCATCCTTTTTCGCACTTCGGCACTCGTCGGGCGGCGGTTGAGATGCTTTCCGCAAGGCGGCACGCCGACCATGTTACCGGCGGACCCAAAATCTACCGTGTTGCGACACGCGCCCTCAACTTGCTTAGAGTTGACGATCTCCGCAGCCCAGAACCTTCAGTATGGCGCATGTCTCTGTTGAGTCAGGGGCTGATGGCGGCGGACGAAAGCGCTACTCTTCAGAGAGCAATGTATAAGATCGGAAGCCTCATAACGGAAAGACCGCATCGCCTCGAAATCTTCGAACGATGGCTTTCGTCGAAAGGCTACGACGGATTCATCTACAAAAATAAATATGAGGACCTTGGGTCCGACAGCATCTGCGTAGCCTCCCCGGAGCAAGTTCGAATTCTTGATGTCGAGATCATTTCCGAGGAAACCATGTTGGAAGTTTGGAGCCACATCCGCGATCAACTGGGATACTCGAAAGTATAAATAATGAGCTATCCTTGCGCACCGTCATCCTGACCGTCACAAAGGGCCGCCAAGCTCCACAGACCGGCACAAGTGCATCCGACTGTGATTCAGCGGCGGGGTTCGGCACTGATCAGCACGACAAGACATTGAAAAGGCGCGTCCCCCGTGGGTCGGGGTCTGGGGAGCAAGCGAACGGAAAACCTATGTAAGATCGTGTCGCACAACTTGTCGCAGCGCCTTGCCATTCTGCGACATATATTTGCAACAAGAAATCGCCCGGCCCGCTTGGAGCCTGGTCGCGGTCGCGGTCGCGGAACTTAGAAGTGACGCGACTGCCCTGCAGTTGCTGGTTGGGCGGAGCTTACATAGATTTTCCGTTCGCTTTTTCCCCAGAACCCAGGTCAGGCCGGTTCCAACCCGAGCGCCTGGTAAAGTGCGGTTTTACTGACCTTTACACGCGTTGCGGCCTCACGCACGGTCAGGCCCCTGGCAATGTGCTCGCGTGCCCGACGCAGCTTGTCTTCGGTGACGGCCGGCTTGCGCCCGCCCTTGCGTCCCCGCGTCGCGGCCGCCGTCAAGCCTGCACGGGTGCGCTCCCTAATCAGGTCGCGCTCAAATTGGCCCAGCGCCCCGAAGATGTGGAAGACGAGCCGGCCGCCGGACGTGGTGGTGTCAATGGCTTCTGTCAGAGAACGGAAGCCGACGCCGCGCTTCGCCAGCTCCGTAACGGTTTCGATCAAGTGGGGCAAGCTGCGTCCGAGCCGGTCCAGCTTCCAGACGACCAGCACCTCGCCGGCGCGCACGTAATCGAGCGCGGCCCGCAGGCCGGCGCGGTCGGTCTGCGCGCCGGACGCCCGGTCCTCGAACACTTTGCCGCATCCAGCAGCCGCCAGCGCGTCGAGCTGGAGCGAAAGGTTCTGGTCCTGCGTGCTCACCCGCGCGTAGCCGACGTTCGCCAAGGCTGCCCTGTCCGTCTTCCCGTCCGACAATCATTTTGTCCGTTTTCCCGTATGGGCGCCAGGGTTGACGGACACTTTGGAGGTGGCCGTCAGACGTTCGTTTGCCGGACACCGTTCGTCACGCGGCTGTCGATGTCCTTGAGGATTTAGGCTGCCTGCTCGCAGCAACCTGGGCGACATGCCGCCCGAGGTATCTCGCGCCGTCCAACTCGTTGGCCGTAGGCTGGCGCGAGCCGTCGCCGGCGGCGATTGTCGTTGCCCCGTATGGGGTGCCGCCGGTCATCTCATCGAGCTTGAGTTGGCCCTGGAAGGCGTAGGGCAGCCCGACGATGATCATGCCGTGGTGCAGCAGGTTGGTCACGATGTTGATCAGCGTCGTTTCCAGGCCGCCATGCTGGCTTGACATTGAGGCCGCTGCATCTGCTTTCGGTATACACGGCCAGCAAGGCAGCCGTGAACGCGTTCACGGAGTGTCTCGCCCTGGAGATGGAGTCGTTCGGCGTGCGCGTGAGGCTTGTGATTCCAGGAAGGTCTCCGGAAACCCGGTTTGGCGAAAACGCACGACCCCGCATGCAAAATGGATTCCCCGAGGCACACGCCGCCCTGGCGCAGAGTGTCTTCGCGGGTATGGCGGCATCGTCCCTGGTCACCCGGTCGGCCGACGTGGCGGAAGCGGTGTGGCGCGCGGCGACCGATCCGTCTTGCCCGATGCGCCTCCCGGCTGGCGCCGATGCCGCGGCGGAGGCTGCGTCGAGTTGAACAAAGAGCCTGGTCGTTCGCAATGACAGCCGGTGGGGCCTACTTCACTTACCATTGACCCAGCAGAACTTGGCTTGCTGCTCTCTTTTGACAAAGCGTCACCACCTGTCGGTCTCACAAAAGACGGGGACTCTGTAAATAAGCGAGCACCTCGGCTCCTAACGCTTCGGCGAGATCGGGCGGAAGCACCACACCGGAGGTCCAGACGCCATTGGGTCGCCGAAATTGCGGCGATCGGCATGCGAGCGAACCGTCAGGCATTCGGAGAACCTGAACGCCTTGCAGGGTGAGGATCACACCAGCGATGTCCAGTTCCACAATGGCGAGGCCGATCAGTGACCCTCTGTCCCTCACCTGCTCAACACCGAGCACCGTCATCGTCACAGTCATCCGCTCGACGTTGTTCATGGTCTAACGCCTGGAAGCGGCGCTCCGATATCGGGCCAGTGAGCGGTTAGCTGTAGCGTGTAATAGGCGGCAAAAAACAACGGCAAGGATGCGAGATAGATGGCCGTGATCCACGCCGCGTTGAACACGGCGCCGCGCTTGGTCCAGTAAAACGCATCCTGCATCGCGGTGGTGCCGCGTAGAATGGTGATCAGCAGGATCGCCACGATGATCAGATGCCCGAAGATGTCGAGCTTTCCGAACGGCGACATCGCGCCGAGGAAGATCAATATATAGCCGACACCGCCGACGCGCAGCAATCCGCGTCCGGTAATGAGATAGAAGGCAAGCGTGAACTCGACGAACCCGGCGATGACCACAACTGGGGTCATCGGCATGCCCATCGCGATGACGGGGTGCGTGGCGATGACCGCGTCGGTCCATTGCGGATAAAGAAACTTCTCGATCGCGGTCCATGCCAAGCTGAACGCCAGTCCGCCGGACAGCATGCGTTCCCGTGCGCGGGCGAGCTTTGACCACGGCAGCGACAGGGAAGCCAAGTATAGCGCAAGCGTCAGCATAAACACATAGTCAACGAGGTGGAACACGCCGTACTCGGTGACGGCGTAGCCATACAGGACAAGGATGGCGCCACCCGCCGCAATACAGCTCCGGCGCCAGACCAGACATAGCGCCGTCAGGAACTGAACGACCGGCAGCCACGACGCGGGCGATCGCAACTCGGGCGTCAGGATGATCCCGCCCCCGCTCGACAAAAAGATGAAGTAAGCGCCGGTGGCGGCGCGAATCACGCGCTGCTCGAACGGCTCCGTGGTCCGCCCCATTTTCAGAAGGTGCGGCCAGCGTTTCGCGATCCACCCGTCGAGCAGGAACCCCACAAACACCAGCAGAAGTGCGACACAGAAGACCGCGTCGAAGGTCGGCGTGAGAAGTGCGGACGGCTCGACGGGCCGATCGCGCCCGTCGGTGTGGGTAAACCATTTGACGTGCGCCGACGCGGCCGTTGACAGGCCGAACAGCGCGACGAAGCCGATCGACAGCTTGACCGCTTGGGCCATCGCCCGGCTATGTTTCATGAAGTTCGCTCCTTAGTGTTGTCATAGACCACCAGGATTTACCGACTACCGCGCAACGCAGCTATTCTTGGTGATTTGGCCGGAAGTAACGAAACGCTCTCAATACCAGGCCGCGCAAGCCCCTCGGCTGGAAGACACCTGCTGAGGCGTTTGACGAGTAACCTGCGGTTAGCCCAAATGACCGTTGTGACGACCGGTTGAACCCAAGTTGCAACCCCCTGTCGGAGTGGTGAATGCAGCCTTTTGGTGGAGCCCGGTTCCTGATGGCGGCCTTCAACGCCGCAACGGCGATGTGGGCATCCGGCAAACTCCAGGTGCTTCGCGCTAAACGTACACGAGCCGAGCACCGAGCGCGACCAAGCCCCAAGCGGGCCGGGCGCTTTTCTGTTGCAAGTGTATGTCGCACAAGAGAAAAGGTGCCGCGACAAGTCGCGCGACACGGCCTTACATAGGCTTTCCGTTCGCTTGCTCTTCAGACCCCAAAGCAGGGACAGGCCGTCGGCCGCCCCTGCTTCCGTAACTTTACTTGTTCGGTTTGGCCTGCGCAAAGGCAGCCTTCAGATCATGGGCGGCCAGATCTTCTGCAGCTTCGGCCTCAGGCACCACGGTACCCATGCCGAAAAACTCATGCGTAACGCCTTCGTAGTTCTTGTACGTCGTCATGACGCCCGCAGTCTTGAGCT